>CADECG010000260.1 GCA_902825795.1 uncultured Bacteroidota bacterium | reverse complement strand
GCCTTGAAGTTGGTGTGCCAGTAGTTGTTGAGGGCGTAGAGGTAGATGGTGCTGCCGCTCTTCGCCTCGGGCTTCCACGCCTTGTAGTACTCCGGGTTCGTGCCGCGACCAGGGTTCACCTTGCGTTCGTCCACCATTTCACCGATCTCCCAGATCGCGCCTTGCGGGCACACGATGGTGACGCCCATGCTGTCGTTGCTCACATCGATCCAGCGCTGGGCGCAGAAGAAGTCGTTGTTGCTGCCGGGGATGCGACCGCTCTCGGGCGTCACGCAGGTATCGCCGATGCCGATGCGGACGGTGGCGTTGGGGATGTAGTAAGGGGGGAGTTCGATATGAATCGATTGCTTGCTTCGAACTTGGTCAATCGAGAGCTCGTAGCGGCGTCGTATCACTCCTGTCTTCTCGTCTATCGTTTGTTCCACATTAACGCCTTGAAGTCTGATGCGCGTGCTGGGGTCGAGCCCATTGACTTTCCAGCACTGGAATTCTTCTTCAGTGATGTAAAGTTGGAGGTCATCTCTTGTCTCATCTTCTAGCGGCGTGTTTTCTGGGATCAATCCTGACTCAATCTTGGCAACATACCACCCCGCACTATCCGCGAACGCCTTCTTAACCCGCCACTGGTCGGTGGTGAAGTGCGCATCCGGATCGCTGATGCTGCACCATGCGCCCCAGGTGTGCTCGTGCCACATCACGATGCTGCGCTTGGCGCGGTATAGCAGGTGCGGGTCGATGGGCTTGCCGAGGATCTTTGCCGCATCGATCAGGTTGGTGAGCCGTGCGCTGAGCACGCGCACCTCGCCTTCCTCCTTCGCCGTGCTGTAGGCGCCATCCTCCCAATAGGGCGTGAAGTCGCCGCTCCAGGTGGGGATCTGCTTGCCGTACTTCGTTTCGAACTCCTGCATCATCGTGCCCGCGTTGGCGATGATCAGACGTGGTGAGATGTACTTCTCGTTCCACTCGCGCACGAAGTCGCTGAGGGTGCTGTCCACCGGACCGTTGTCGCTCACGATGTTGTAGCGCCACTGCACCATGTCGTAGGGATACCCATTGGACGCGAGATCATTCATGTACGCGGCGATCTTCCGCGCGCCGCGCTCCTTGATCGCGCCGGCCGTGTAGCCATGCCAGCCGCCGTAGCCCTGACCAGCCGTCCACACGAGGATGCTGTCCTTGCCCGTCGTGCTCTTCCACCAGTAGGGCTTGTCGCCTTGCTCGCGCAAGGTGCTGCCGATGCGGTCGCCGCCGTCGGGCAGGTCGGGGATGTAGTTCGGCCCCTGGCTCAGGTGGCGGATGCCGTGCGCGGCGTAGGCGTCCACCATGCTCCAGCTCATGCCGGGGATGTCCGTCTGCATCGCCATGGTGATCGGCAGGTCGTACCACTTGCGCAGCGAATCGGCGTACTCCACGATCCAGTGCATTTCCTCGGGCGTGCAGAGGCCCGTGAGGATGTTCGCGTAGTTCGCGCTGAGCGCGATGCTGCCACTCTTCCCCGCCGCGATGAAACGCTGCTTGTCCGCCTCGCTGGCGATGCCCAGGAAATTCTCCACGGCCCACAGGCTCTCCACGTTCCACACGAAGCGGCTACCCTCGGGGTAGTCCTTCGTGCGGTCGATCAGTTCCAGCGCTTTCCAGATGTTGTTGTTCTGGATCGTCTCCACTTCGGCCTGCAGGTGGCTGTAGCCGATGTCGGTGTGGCTGTGGTGGACGAGGTGGATGTCGCG
>CADECG010000259.1 GCA_902825795.1 uncultured Bacteroidota bacterium | reverse complement strand
GTGAAGAAGGAGGTGTTGCGGAACATCGGCAATGGGTTGTACTTCTTCCCGGAGCTGGGTGGGATGTTCGGGGAAACGGTAGCGGGAGCGGACGCGATCGTAGCAGCCATTGCCAAGCGCGATGGTATCACGATCCGCGAAACACATGCGTATGCCGCCAACATCACGGGTATAAGCACGCAGGTGCCAACACGCATCGCGTATCAGACCGATGGCCGCTCGCGCAGGATCCGCGTGCAGCCTACGAGCCCTCGTGGCCGCGCCTATGACATCGTTCTCCGTCGAACCAGTTCGCGCTTCATGCGGGCGCGAACTGAGGTGGGCTACCTGGTGATCCAAGGCCTGCGCGACTACGGCCAAAAGCATTTCGGTAAGGAGGAATATGCCGAGCTGCTCAGAAGGTTGCCACCAACGGGTAAGGAAGATTTGAAGAAGGACCTGGACATCGCGCCGGTCTGGATCGCTGATGTGATGCGTCGCCTAATAGCTGAAGCACCATGAGCACGCGCACGTACCTGACCATGAATGATGAGGACCAGATAGCGCTGCTTCGTCGTGCAGAGGAGACCATGCGCTTGGGTGCCAAGAGCATCGAAAAGGACGTGTATGTCTGTCTTTTTCTGGAGAAGGTGATGGCGTTACCGGGGATCGGCGAACACCTCACATTCAAAGGTGGCACATCGCTATCCAAGGCCCACAAGATCACGGAGCGCTTTTCTGAGGATGTGGATCTGGTGGTCGACCGCCATGCGCTCAGCCTAACTGAAGATGGCATACCTGGTCCACAACATTCACCGCGGCAGAAGAAAGAGCGGGCCAAGAAGATCGCGAAGGCTTGTCGCGCTTGGGCTGCGGATGTCCTGATCCCGGCATTGCGCACCTCGCTCGCCACCGAGCTGCGCGACGGTACATGGAGCCTCGACCTGAACACCGACAGCGATAACCACGAAACGGTTATCTCCTTCGGCTATCCGAAGCACTTCGATACGGGTGGCGGGTACTTGCTCGATTTCGTGAAAGTGGATCTGGTAGCGAAGGCCGATGCTTGGCCTAGCGTCATGGTCCCCGTGCGCGCGTACGTGCATGAACTATTCGCCGATGAACTTGGTGCCGGATCCTTTGATGTCCGCACCCTGGAAGCAGAACGCACCTTGATCGAAAAAGCTCTGTTGCTTCACGAAGTCTTGGTGCAGCGTCCAGAGGGTCCACGCCGTCGCCTTGCCCGCCACTACTTCGACCTGTACTTCCTCCACCGCGCAGGTGCGACGGCAAAAGCTATTGCGCGAGCAGACTTGTATCCAGCAGTTGTCCAACAACGCAGCATTTACTACCGATACCCCGGTGTGGACTACGACGCGTTGCTCACCGATGGTTTCTCCATCATTCCGCAAGGCCCGGCACGAGAAGCCTGGCACGCTGATTACGATGGCATGCAAAGCGACATGTTCTACGGCGAAGTACCACCGTTCGAAGAAGTACTGACCACACTCCACGACTTCGAACACGAATTCCGCTCCCACCTCAAGCGCACCAACGAAACGTCAACAACGCCGGTAGTCCGGTAACAACACCATGAACGCATACATCATCGCCGGATTCCGAAGCGCAGTAGGCAAGGCACCTCGTGGAAAATTCAGATTCACCAGACCCGATGACTTGGCCGCCAACGTGGTGCAACACCTCGTTAAGAGCGTGCCCAACCTCGACGTCAACCGCATCGAGGATGTGATCGTGGGCAACGCCACGCCCGAGGCCGAGCAGGGCC
>CADECG010000258.1 GCA_902825795.1 uncultured Bacteroidota bacterium | reverse complement strand
TTGGTCCAACAACTGCGTGAATTGCCAAACCAAATGCGTCTCGTCCGTTGGCTTGGCCGGTATACAATCATCCTGCGCGCGGGTTGGAACCAACGCGAGCAGAAATGTGAGCAGGAGCAACGACCGCTTCATCCGATGCTCACATCGTTGCTGAGTTCATCGCGGTCACCGGCCAAGCGCGGGAATAGATGGCCGAGCTTCTCCCCGACCATGCCGACACCCAACACCAACCCAGCAGCCGGGGTTCCGGCCTTGAACGCGGGCAACATGGCCGCGATCACATCAGCCCAGAATCCATCGCCCACTTTGTCGTGGATACCCTTGTCCCCGATAACCGCTAGTTGGTGGTCGGCTACGCTTACGTAGATGAGCACACCATTTCGCTCTTCCGTGTGGTGCATGCCCAGTTGCTCGAACACGACAGCCGCATGGTCAAGTATCCCGCCCTCCACATGGTCCTCCAAGTGCACACGTATCTCACCGCTGGTGCGCAATTCAGCCTCTTTGGTGGCTTGGCGCACCTGCGCCAGTTCTGCGGATGTCAGGAAATCGGCCGCTTCAACGGCTTTGCGCGGTTGCGCACCGGGGGTGCTCACTCGAACTTGATGTCGGGCGCCTCCTCTGTGCCTTCCTTGCTCTCGAAGTAGGGCTTATGCTCCACGTTCAAGCCGAACAGGCTGTTGACCATTGAACCGGGGAACGCCCGGATCTTGGTGTTCAGCGTGCGGGCTGCCGTGTTGAAGTCGCGGCGCGCTGTGCTGATCCGGTTTTCCATGCCTTCATACTGGGTCTGGAAATCGCGGAAGGCCTGCACCGCTTGCAGGTTCGGATACTGCTCCACGAGCAACCGGCTAAGGGCACCGCCCAACCGAGCTTGGGCCTCCTCGAACTGCTTCATCTTCTCAGGCGTAAGGTCATTCGCGTCCATTTTGATCTCCGCAACGCGGCTGCGCGCCTCAACAACGTCCTTCAACGTTTGACTTTCGTAGCCGGCAGCACCTTTCACGATCTCCAGCAGGTTCTTGCTTTTGTCTGCGCGCGCCTGATAAGCCACCTCCACATTGCTCCATTGCTCAGCGACCTTTTCGTCCGCACCAATGATCCCTTGATAGGTGCTGAAGAACCAGATACCCAGCAGTACAACGATGCCGAGTAGGACGTATCCGATGTATTTCATTCTTGTTGTGCCCGACTTCGCGGGACTGTTTTGGTAAGCGTGGCCGAAAGTAGCGGCGCACGGGGATCAACAACCGTGCAGTGGGGTATTGCATGACGAATGGTCAGTGCGCCCCATGAGCGCACCTTTGCGCCCCGGACATTCCGACCCGTGCAGCCCCTCAACACATTCACCGGACACCGCAGTGCCGTCTACGCGCTCACGCCTGCTGCGGAGCCGGGCACCTTCTTCAGTGCAGGTAGCGACGGTTCTGTGGTCAGGTGGAACTACAGCACCCCGAACGACGGGATCGGCATTGCCCAGCTTCCCCGGCCGGTGTTCAGCATGTTGCGCATGAACGAACACATTTTGACCGGCTCGGATGATGGTGCGATCCATGTTGTGGACGTCGAAGCGCAGCGTGAAGTGCGGAACCTCCGTCTGCACGCCAAGGGTGTGTTCGCGCTGTTACCGCTGAATGCGAACACATTGCTGGCCACGGCCGGTGGCGAAGGTTCGATCGGCCTTTGGCATTGGCCCGCCATGGAATTGGCCCGGCAGATCCCTTTGAGTTCGGCCAAAGTGCGCGGGCTTGCACTGAGCAACGATGGCCAATGGCTGGCTGCCAGTTGCAACGATGGTTATGTGCGCGTCCTCGACACCATCGACTTCAACGAACTGATAACGCTGAACGCACACGTGGACGGAGCATATGGCTTGGCTTTCCATCCGAACAAACAA
>CADECG010000257.1 GCA_902825795.1 uncultured Bacteroidota bacterium | reverse complement strand
TGATCATGGCACTGCTCGGTGCAGCCGCCATTGCGCAATCGCCGTTCATCCACCAACTGGACGTTGCGCCGGTGCTGTTCACCGTATCACCTTTGATGCTTTCTTGAATTTCTGCACGGGATCGGCCGTCTCAGGAACTGCGCGGCTTGGAATTCGTAGGTCGCAGTGCAAGGTTTCCCGTTTCGTCACCCCGTATGCCCGGTTCGGCGGAATGGCTACGGTCCCTTTCGGCAGGACGTTAACTTTCACAGGATATTGTGCTCCTGTGCTGACCCTCCAGTGTCATTGTTCGCTGCACGTATGACCTCTAGTTCCGGGTTCCGCGCCCTGCTCGGCGCTGCCGTTCCGATGCTTTTCGGCGGTAGCGCACAAGCGCAGCTCTGCGCTCTCGACGTCTTCGTGGCCAACGACCAAAGCGGTTCGGTGAGCGCGATCGAGAACACGCAGAGCCGGCAGTTCATCTCGGCCTTGTTCAATGGCATGCAACCCTGGGGTACCGGTGCTGGTGAGAGCCGCATGGCCATCGCCGATTGGGACAGCCCCGGGGTTTGGCAACAGTTCAATTTCCCGGTGGCCGGTGTCAGTTACACCACCTTGCTCAGCGATGTGCTGGCATACCAGACCGCGCCGCGTGCCTTGTTGGGAGGCACTGATCCTGTCACCGCGCTCACCAACGCGTACCAGCAGATCGGACAAGCGCCCATACCGGGTCGCGTGGCTCGGCCGGTGATCGTGCTGATGACCGATGCTGCATGCTCGCAGGTACCTGCGGGACTCACTGCGCTCGCTACACAGATCAAGAACGCCGGCGTGTATATCGTGGTGGTGGCCATTGAGGCGGCCAGCATCTGCCCGTCGTTGGCGGGTACGAACGTCGCGAGCCCCGGTGGTTATTTCAGCGCACCCACCTATGCGCAATTGGTGCAGGCGAATGTGCAGTTGGTGCAGGACATGATCAACGCCGGGTGCACCGGGTCGGTGGATCCGTCGTACGACCTCACTATCGCCATCGATGCGTTCACGGCCAGCGGTTGCAACACCGGTTCGCCGACGTTCACAGCGGACTTCACCGTGACCAACGCGAGCCCGGTAGACTTCAACGGCGCGCTGGTGGTTTCCTTCTACGACGGACCACCGTCCGCAGCGACCACTAATCTGCTGCTCGTGCAGAACTTCGGGGTGCAGAGCATTCCGGCCACAGCCACGTATTCCGGCAGCGTGTCCAGCCTTCAGTTCGCGGCCACCACCATCCTCTACGCGGTGGTGAACTTCGATGGCGCCGCGGTCGGGAACGCGCCGCCCATTCCGTTCAACCTGGCCGGGGAAACCGTTGTGGCCGATGAGTATTCCACTTTCAACAACACCAGCACTCCGGCCGACCGCGTAAGCGATCCGGTCACCTGTCCACCGCAAGCGATCATCACTACTTCTATCATGAGCGGTGGCACGGGCTGCGAGGACCTGGTGCCGTACGAGATCACCATCTGCAATACGGGTGACGCGTCCGCCTTCATCACGCCCACCTTGCCCATTGCCGTGCCAGGAGCCATCCTCGTGAACAACGTGATCCAACCCGGCGACTTCACCGTTGATCTGGATTGGGCCACCTACACCGGTGGCGACGACGAGGACGAGGCATTCAGTGTGGCCACTGATCCGGCGGGCAACGTGTACATCGCGGGAACCACACGGAGCACCACTGGCATTGGCACACCAGGCGCGTACCAGCCGAACTTCACGGACGGCCGGGATGCCTTCCTGGTGAAGTTCAACAGCACTGGCGTGCGTCTCTGGGGCACCTATTACGGCGACGTGGATGATGACTACGGCATGGGCGTGGCGACAGACCCGGCGGGCAACGTCTATCTGGTCGGTTACACGGACAGCCCCACCAACATCGCCACGGCAGGGGCGCACCAAGTCGCGTTGAATGCTGCGGAGGATGCCTTCATCGTGAAGTTCAACGCGGC
>CADECG010000256.1 GCA_902825795.1 uncultured Bacteroidota bacterium | reverse complement strand
CGGTCGGAAGTTCCTGGTGGCCGGCCAAGGCGGCTTCAACCTGACCAATAGTGCCGAGGGCGCTGCCGTGAAAGCGGTGTACACGCCGCCCGGTTTCCTGGATGAGGCGCTCGACACATTCGGTACAGCAGAGCTGCGCGCATGGTTGGAAGAAGTGGGAATAGGCACGTACGTCGGCACCAGTGGACGCGTGTTCCCGACCAAAGGCATAAAGCCGATCGAGGTATTGGAACGGATACGTGTGCGCCTGCTCGCACGCGGTGTGCAGTTCCACTTTGAACATGCGTTCGATGGCTTCGATCCGCAGGGCCGACCCATCATAGAGAACAGCGCCGAGCGCTCCATCGTTGACGCCGACTTCGTACTCTTCGCACTGGGCGGGGCTTCCTGGCCGGTTACGGGATCCACAGGTATATGGCCGCCGCTCTTCGCTGCCATCGGCATCAACGTCGCCCCGTTCCGCTCATCGAACTGTGGTATTGGGATCACGTGGCCCGAGCATGTGGTGCGCGATCACGGCGGAAAGCCGCTGAAGAACATCCGCATCACGGCAGGCGCAATGAGCGTGTTGGGCGAAGCCAACATTACCGAGCACGGATTGGAGGGCAATGCGATCTATCCAGTAGTGCCCGCTCTGCGCGAGGCATTGGAGAAAGGTGAGCCCGCGCAAGTGGAGATCGACTTCAAGCCCAACAACACCGAAGAGCAACTACTGACGAAGCTCACCGATAAAGTCGTGAAGGACTTCGCGTATTCAGTGAACATCGAGCGCGCCCAACTGGCGTTGCTCAAGGCCTTCACCCCGAAGGAGCGCTTCCTCTCCCCTGCCACCTTCGTACACGATATCAAGCATTTGCGCCTACCCGTTGCCGGACTGCGTCCCGTTGGTGAAGCGATCTCAACCGTCGGAGGTATCCGCACAGAGGACCTTGGACCGGACTTCGCGTTCAAGAAGTTCCCGAACCTGTTCGCCATCGGCGAAATGGTGGATTGGGATGCACCTACGGGGGGATTTCTGCTGCAAGGGTGTTTCGCGATGGGACATCACGCAGCGCAGTGCATTCTGCGTGCAACGCGTCAGGATGCACCACCGGTAAGCAACGGATAAGGTCGTCCGAGCATCTTGTGGTCGTGAAGAACGGTGTCATACCCACGCATCACTTGGCCGAGCGATCACGCGCATTCATGCGCGTGGAGCAGATCCGCCCCAAGGCAGCGCCATCGAAAACCGCTGTTCATCGCCACGACTTCCACGAGTTGCTGTTCATTGCCACCGGCAGTGGGCAACACATGCTCGACCTGCAACAACATGTTGTGACATCGCCATGCTTGCATCTGGTATCCCCGGGGCAAGTGCACCAACTGGAGCGCTCGGCTGACATGAGCGGTATGGTGGTGATGTTCAGTCCCGATGCGTTCTTGGGGCAAGGGCAGGCCTCGCGCGCCGAACTGTTCGCACTGGCTGATCGGCCCAGTGCCATAGCACTTAGCCCTGCGCAATTGGAGGAGTCGGCCGCCATCATCCAACTCATGCAACAGGAACTCGCTTCGGCGGCGCCCATGCTCGATGCGGTGGAGGGCTACCTCGGGATCCTGCTCATCAAGTGTGCACGTTGGTCGCAGGACGTGCGATCGGGACGTGCGGAGTTGCGCGATAGCAACGACACTGTGCGCCGCTTCTTCGATCTGGTGGAGCGTGGCTATTTGGAACAGCGCCAAGTCGCGCATTACGCCGAACAACTGGCCATGAGCGGCGATCACTTGAACGAATTGGTGCGCGAACGTTCGGGTCGCACGGCAAGCAGTGTTATACAGGACCGGCTGTTACTGGAGGCCAAGCGCCTGCTGCTGCATGGCGATATGAGCATCAAGGAAGTGGGCTATGCACTGAACATGAAGGACCCCGCCTACTTCACGCGGTGGTTCAGCAAGGTTGCCGGCTCTGCGCCCGCAGCCTTCCGCGAGGAAATCC
>CADECG010000255.1 GCA_902825795.1 uncultured Bacteroidota bacterium | reverse complement strand
GTTCGTTTCGTCCTTGATCTACAAGGGGCAACCGTTCGTGCTGCTCACGGACTCTTGGAGCAGTGCCGCCCTTCCATACTACATAGGACTTGCCATCTTCGCTGCATTGGTGGCCGTTTACACCGTGCGCGTTTACCACGCCATCGGTGCACGGTTCGAACGGGCGCGGAACCCATGGATCAAGGCGATCGTCGGGGGCACCATGCTCGGTGGACTGATCCTCTTTTTCCCTCCGCTGCTGGGGGAAGGGTACGATAGCGTTGAGAAGCTCTTGAGCGGCGAGGCGGAAATGCTTTCCAATTACGCACCGCTTTCGATGGACCTCGGCGCATGGAACCTCGAGGCATTGGTGATCGGACTGATGCTGCTGAAAGTGGTGGCCACTTCGCTCACCCTTGGCGCAGGCGGAAATGGCGGCATGTTCGGCCCCTCGCTGTTCATTGGCGGTATGTGCGGCTTCGCATTCGCACACGGCATCAACCTCTCCGGCTTCGCGCAGTTGAACGAGGTCAACTTCACCGTGGTGGGTATGGCGGCGGTGTTGAGCGGCACCATCCACGTACCGCTCACGGCCATTTTCCTCATTGCCGAGATCACAGGCGGGTACGCGCTCTTTGTTCCGTTGATGCTCGTCTCTTCCATGAGCTATTTGATCTCGCGATCCGTGCAGCCCCATTCGATCTACAACAAACCGGTGAAGCAACCCGGTGGTGGATCGGCCGGTGGAGCCATTGGCTGACGAGCGCAACGCCGCTGCGGGCAACAACGCCTTCCAACCACCCATCACGCCAGCGCGCGCGCGACTTCCGCACCCGGTACTTTGTGAGCGCATGCGTTCACCTGCCCTCCTAGCCACTGCCGTAGCGCTGCTCTGCGCCACGCGCGCCGTGCCACAAGCCACCACCATGGACCCCACCACGCAGTTCGATTTCTGGCTCGGCACATGGGATCTCGCGTGGGAAGGCGGCACTGGCACCAACTCCATTACCAAGGAGTTGAACGGCAAAGTGGTACACGAGCACTTCCACGACCCCACGGCGAAGTACTCCGGCGAGAGTTGGAGCGTGTGGGATGCACCTACCAAGCAGTGGAAGCAGACATGGGTGGATACCGATGGCAACTACATGGCCTTCACCGGCGGCATGGTGGGCGACCGTATGGAACTGAGCATGCACATGCCCGACAAGGAGACCGGTGTGCTGTATTTGTGGCGAATGGTCTTCTTCAACGTAACGCCCAACAGCATGGACTGGGAATGGAAGCGCAGCGCCGACGACGGTAAGAATTGGGAGGTGAAGTGGGCGATACGCTATACGCGCAAGGCGTAGCAGCGTGCGCTACACACCCTTCAGCCACGCGCGTGCTTCAGCCTCCTGCGAAAAGAGCCGCATGGGGAATTGGGCCGGGTAGTACGCGAAGAACAGTTCCAGCATGTGCGCGTTCACCGGGTCGGTGACCACGATGGCCATGGCCCGCGTGGTGGCCACCGAAATGGGATCACCGTACAGGTTCTGGTCCATCAACGCTTTGTCGAAGTCGATGCCATCGGGCAGGAACGACAGCACCTTGTGCGGAACGGTGCCGCACAGCAGTATGCGCGCTTGCAGCAGATCGCGCATGCCGGCAATGGTCAGCTTGGCATCGGGCCGGTAGCGCAGTTCGATCAGCCCTTCCTCAACGAGCTGAATGGTTGCAAGGGGTTCAGGCATTCCGCTTTCGATGATCGGCGGCAAGGATAGAACACGCTGATCGCATAACGCTGGAACATTCCCCATGGAACGGGACGTGCACGAAGCCATCCGTTCTCCGTCGGCGCGCGTGCCGATCGTATCATTGCTCGTTGCTTGAACCGTCCATCAGCCCTGTCGTACCATGACCCGAAATAGTATTCACTGCCGCGCGTTGCTCGCCAGTGCCGCATTGGTTCTATCGTTCGTTACGGCTACTGCGCAAACCACCCCGTTCACCTACCAGGACATGCTGCTGCTCGATCGCATCAGCGACCTGAGCGTAACGGCCGATGGGCAG
>CADECG010000254.1 GCA_902825795.1 uncultured Bacteroidota bacterium | reverse complement strand
GGCCCGAAGACCACACGCTGGATGGTGTGGTGAAGTACACCGGCATCAGCAACGATCGCGATCCGATACTCGTGAACATCGGGGGCACGGTGCCCACGGCTACACGCGTTGAACAATTACCGTAACCAAGCAAACGCCTCTCTCCTTTGGAGAGAGGAGGGAGTGAGGTCGGTGAACGTGGGCGGTACGATACCGACAGCAACGCGTACGGAACAGTTGCCGTAACCACGCAAGCTGCAATGCTTGCAGAGCATGCCGTAGCTGCGATGCGGCAACCATGGCGGGTTTCCGCGTCTTTGTGGGTAGTCATACCCACCATGGACCGGAGCATTGCCCTTCTGATCGCCTTTCTAGGTTGCAACTTGTTCGTGCATGCACAAACGCGTTCGACTGATCCGATCACGGTAGCTCGTGCGGCGCTCATTGCGAATGGCATCAACGCCGAAGACCTGTCGCAGCTGCGCATGGCCGACAGCTATGTGGATGCGCACACCGGCATCCGGCACACGTGGTTGCGGCAGCAATGGCAGGGCATCGATATCTTCAACAGTGAAGTGGCGGTTCATCAGCGGGCGAATGGCGACGTGGTGGCGCTGCTGCCGCAGGTAGTGCAAGGACTTGCCGAGAAGGCGGGATCACCCGAACCGGGTATGTCGCCGACCGATGCGGTGCGGAGCGTGCTTTCGCGCGATGGTGTGCGCGCACCCTTGCCCCCACAAATGGGGCAAGAACCGTCGGCGAACACGTGGCGTTTTGCGGGTGCTGATTTCAGCGGTGAACAACCTTTGGCTGAACTGGTATGGTTGCCCATCGGCGATGCCCTAACGCTAGCGTGGAACGTGAACTACTACAGTGCCGACGGATCGCACTGGTGGAACGTGCGCATCGACGCCAGCACGGGCACAGAACTGGAACGCAATGATTGGGTTGCTTCCTGCGGTTTCGATACCGGGTGCACGGAAGTCACGCCCGTAGACCCCACACCGATGGCACCGCCCGCCCCCGCTGCACCGAACGATCTCCGGGTATATCCTCAACCGGTCTTCAATCCCGATCGGGGTGCCCGCGCATTGCGCAACGCACCATGGACGCTGGCACCGATAGCATCGCCTTTCGGCTGGCACGATACCAAAGGCGCTGCCGGAGCGGAGTACACCATAACACGCGGCAACAACGTGTATGCTTCAGAGGATGTGAACGCCGACAACCTGCCCGGCTTCAGCCCGAACAGTGCCACGCTCGATTTCGACTATCCATTGAACTTGGCGAACGCCCCGAGCACATACCAGAGCGCGGCCATCACGAATCTCTTCTACTGGAATAATCTCATGCACGATGTGTTCTACCGCTACGGCTTCGATGAGGTGAGCGGCAACTTCCAGAGCAACAACTACGGTCGTGGTGGTGCCGAGGGCGACTTCCTCTACGCCGATGGTCAGGATGGAAGTGGCACCAACAACGGCAACTTCGGCACACCACCAGATGGAAGCAGCCCGCGTGAGCAGTTGTTCGTGTACACGTTCACCACGCCGCATCGCGATGGTTGCATGGATGGCAATTTGATCACGCACGAGTACGGGCATGGGATCAGCCGTCGGCTCGTTGGAGGGCCCTCGAACGTGAACAGCCTGAATAATCAGGATCAGATGGGAGAAGGCTGGAGCGACTGGATCGCGTTGATGATGACGATGAAGGCCGGCGACGACGGCACGAACCACGGCAACGGATCCTACCTGCTCGGTCAGCCGGTGAACGGACCGGGCATAAGGCCAGTACCGTACAGCACGGACATCGCTGTCAACAGCCTGACATTCGATGACACCAACAACAGCGCGTTGCTGCCGAATTCGCATGGCGTGGGCACCATGTGGTGCACGGTGCTTTGGGACATGACCTGGGATCTGATCGCGCTGTACGGCTTCAATGCCGATCTCTATAACGGCAATGGCGGCAACAACATCGCATTGCAATTGGTGATCGATGGCATGAAGTACACGCCGAGCAGTCCCGGCTTCGTTGATGTGCGCACCGGGATCCTGCTAACCGACCAGATCA
>CADECG010000253.1 GCA_902825795.1 uncultured Bacteroidota bacterium | reverse complement strand
TTGGTGTTGGCGATCCCGTCCTCCAGCAAGCGGTGAACGGCTTTCAGGTGATCTTCTTCCGCGCGGGTCAGCATGTGGTCCTCAAAAGTTGGGCGAATATAGAGAAAAAATTAGTCGTATCTAAAAAATAGATTAGTTTCGCCGACCATGTTCCCGAAATTCATCCATCGATCGATCGCCCTGACGGCCGTCCTCTCCGCAGTCGCATGCAGCAAACTGCTTCCGGACGCTCCTCCCGATGATTCGCTTCTCGATGGCCCTGTAGAAGGATTGACCAGCGCTGAACTGCAACGCTTCCTAGCGGGTGATGTGGCGTTCAACGATGAAGTGTTCAACAGTGCTAGCGGCCTTGGGCCACTGTTCGTGGCACCCTCATGCGGGAGTTGCCATGCCGGCGATGGAAAGGGACACCCGGTGAATGCGCTCACGCGCTTCGGGCAAACCGATGCGAACGGGAATCAGTACTTGGACATGGGCGGACCGCAATTGCAGCACCGTGCGCTCCCAGGCTATTCGCCGGAAACGATCCCGAGCGGCGCGACTTCCTCCGTGCTTTTGGCGCCAGCTAATACCGGTTTGGGTTTCATTGACGCGGTCAGCGATGCTGACATCCTTGCCATGGCCGACCCTAACGATATGGACGGCGACGGCATCTCCGGGGTGCCGAATTGGGTCGCTCCGAAGTCCTATTCCACACTACGGCCGAACGCGGTTGAACAGAACGGTAAGTACATCGGGCGTTTCGGGAAGAAGGGTGCCACGTATGATCTGCTGCAGCAAACGGCTGGCGCATACGCACAGGACATCGGGGTCAATTCGGCGTTCGAGCCGCTCGACGTGTATAGCGGCAACGAAGTGGACCCGGAAGTTCCGAACGCAGTCGTGCACGACGTGGTTTTCTACCTGCAAACACTGAAGGCACCGATCCAACGGCAGCGAACCGATACGCATGTGATGCAAGGAGGAGAGGTGTTCAGCCAGATCGGTTGTGCCAAATGCCACGTGGCCGAACTAACGACCGGAACTTCATCGATCGCCGCGCTATCGAACAAGTCCTTCCGGCCGTACTCCGATCTCCTGCTCCACGACATGGGGGCCGGGCTCGATGACAGCTACACGGAAGGCAGCGCGCTCACCAGTGAATGGCGAACCCCGCCGCTGTGGGGTTTGGGGCTTGCGCAAGACTCGCAGGGTGGAGCAGTCTATCTGATGCATGATGGACGAGCGACCAGCATTGAAGAAGCGATCCTGATGCACGGTGGCGAAGCAACGGTGAGTCGCGAAGCCTTTGCGCAGTTGTCCCTGATCGATCGCGATGCACTGTTGGCTTTCCTCAAGAGTTTGTGACATGTTCCAGCGCCTCCGTATTCTTACCTCGATAGCAGTCGCTGCCCAAGTAATGGCGGTGCATGCGCAAGTCGACAGTGTTGTTGTTGATACGACTTCCACCGACAGCGCCTCACAACGCCTGAACATGGACGCTGTGTATGCACGGCCCTTGAACACACTCGGGACATCCGCCGTCGCCCTTGGTGGTTACGCAGAGGCCCACGCAGTATTCTCCGGTACCGATGGCGTGAACGAAGGATGGTCGTTCGTGATACCACGACTAACGTTATTCGTTTCCGCTGACATCAACGACCGCATCAGGTTCCTCACGGAAATAGAATTGGAAGAAGGCGGGCGCGAGATCAACATCGAGTACGCTGCGCTGGATCTGGAATTGCATCCGCTCTTCACGGTTCGCGGGGGCGTAGTGTTGAACCCCATCGGTGCGTTCAATCAGAACCACGATGGCCCACGCTGGAACTTCATCGAGCGACCGCTGGCTGCCACTACGATCATTCCCGCAACATGGAGCAACGTTGGTTTCGGGGCGTATGGCAAGACGAGCAATGGTATCTGGACCTGGGGCTACGAGGCGTACCTCACGAACGGTTTCGACCAGCGGATCATCGACAATGACCAAGGGCGCACTTGGCTTCCGGCCACCAAGGAGAACAGCGAGCGGTTCACTGAGAGCTTCAATGGGTCCGCTATGACGACATTGAAGACCGCATTGAGACACCACAAGTTGGGCGAAGTCGGGTTGTCGTGGATGGGTGGCGTCTACAACAAGTTCCAAGACGATGGCCTTGAATTGGACAAGCGTAGG
>CADECG010000252.1 GCA_902825795.1 uncultured Bacteroidota bacterium | reverse complement strand
TCCCCGAGCGGCCGGGCATTGAATTGCAACGCGTGCTGCATGCGCCGTTCGAAGGCGAAGGCAGTTTGAAGCAGAAGGAGAACCTCAACAGCGACGAGATCGAACTCGTCAAGCAACTGCGGAAGATCTCCGAGGGCGAAGATCTGCATGCCGATGTCTTGCGCGAAGCTGAAAAGCTGGAAGGATCCGTGCGCGGCACCGGTGTGCATGCCGCGGGCATCATCATCGCGCCAAAGGACCTTACCGAGATCCTTCCTGTGTGCACCAGCAAGGAATCGACATTGCTGCTCACACAGTACGATGGCAAAGTGGTCGAGGACGCTGGCGTCATCAAGATGGACTTCCTCGGGCTGAAGACGCTCACGATCATCCGTGATGCGTTGCGCCTCATCGACCAGAACCATGGGATCCAGATCGACATCGACGGCATCCCGCTCGATGACCCCAAGACCTTCGAACTCTACCAGCGCGCGCAAACGAACGGCACGTTCCAGTTCGAAAGCGTGGGCATGCAGAAGTACCTGCGCGAGCTGAAGGCAGACAGATTCGGCGACCTCATCGCCATGAACGCGCTGTTCCGGCCGGGGCCACTGGAGTACATCCCCAGCTTCATCAAGCGCAAGCACGGGCAGGAGAAGATCAGCTACGACCTCCCCGAGATGGAGGAACTGCTGAAGGAGACGTATGGCATCACCGTGTACCAGGAGCAGGTGATGTTGCTCAGCCAGAAGCTCGCCGGTTTCAGCAAGGGCGATGCGGATGTGCTGCGCAAGGCGATGGGTAAAAAGGACCGCGCCACGCTGGACAAGATGAAGGGCAAGTTCTTGGAAGGCACCAGCGCCAATGGACTTGATGCCAAGGTGTGCGAGAAAGTGTGGAAGGATTGGGAAGCGTTCGCGCAGTACGCCTTCAACAAGAGCCACAGCACGTGCTATGCGTTCGTCGCCTACCAGACCGCATGGTTGAAAGCGAACTACCCGGCGGAGTACATGAGCAGCGTGCTCACGCACTCGCAAGGCACCATCGACAAGATCACCTTCTTCATGGAGGAGTGCCGACGCATGGGCATTCCGGTTCTCGGTCCCGATGTGAACGAAAGCGGCTTGCAGTTCGGCGTGAACAAGGCCGGCCAGATCCGCTTCGGCCTTGGCGCGGTGAAAGGCGTTGGAGAAGCTGCCGTGCAAGCCATCGTCGATGCGCGCACCGAAGGCGGTCCCTTCGTGAGTGTCTACGACCTGATGCGGCGGGTAAACCTGCGTTCAGCCAACCGCAAAGCCTTGGAGAGTTTGGCATATGCCGGTGCATTCGATGGCTTCTCGAAAACGCACCGGGCTCAGTTCTTCCACACTACCGGTGAAGGCAAACCCGCGTTCATCGAAACACTTACGCGCTACGGCCAGCAACACCAGGACGGTGAAGACAGCAGTCAGGTGAGCATGTTCGACACGGGTGCTGAAGGGGCGGGAATACCGGAACCAACGCTGCCGAACATCGATCATTGGAGCGCGCTGGAGAAACTGCACCACGAAAAAGAGGTGATCGGCTTCTACCTCAGCGGCCACCCATTGGACGATCATCGCTTGGAGATCAACCACCTCTGCAATACAACGCTGCCGCAGCTGCAGGACCTGAAGCCATTGGCCGGTCGCGAGATCTGCTTCGCGGGCATCGTTACCAAGGCCGAACACCGCATTGCTAAGAGCGGCAAACCATTCGGCACGTTGAGCATGGAAGACCACGCAGGATCCCACGACTTCATGTTCTTCAGTGAGGACTACCTGAAACACAAAATCTACCTCAGCCAAGGCACCACATTGCTGGTGAAGGGACGCGCCGCTGAACGCACGTGGGGCCGCGATGAAGGCCAAATGGAGTTCAAGATCACCAGCATGGACCTGTTGAGCGATGTACGGGAGAAGTACTTCACCAAGCTCAATTTGCGCATTGAGGCCGAGCGGGTGAACGACGACCTGACACGCGAACTGGCAGACCTGCTGAGGGAACACCCCGGCAAATGCAAAGTGAACCTCAGCCTGTACAGCACGGCCGAGAACCTCACCGTTGACCTGAGCGCCAGAGCCGCCACGATCGGCGTGAGCGAGGAACTGATGAACCGATTGTCGGCCATGGCCGACGTGGATGCGAGGCTTGGCTGACCAACTGTCAGCCGATTTGG
>CADECG010000251.1 GCA_902825795.1 uncultured Bacteroidota bacterium | reverse complement strand
GTCATGGCCTCGTTGATGCGGAAGTAGGTGCTCAGCTCCATCGGACAGCGCACGCCCGGCGGGATGTAACAGAAGCTGCCATCGCTGAACACGGCGCTGTTTAGTGCGGCGAAATAATTGTCGGTACGTGGCACCACGCTGCCGAGGTACTTCTTGATCAGGTCGGGATGCTCATGCACCGCATCGCTGAACGAACAGAAGATGATGCCCTTCTCCTTCAGCGCGGCTTGGAACGTCGTCTTCACGCTCACGCTGTCGAACACGATGTCCACAGCGACACCCGCAAGGCGCTTCTGCTCCTCCATGCTGATGCCCAGCTTCTCGAAGGTCTTGATCAGCTCGGGATCCGCTTCGTCGAGGCTGTTGAGCGTGGGCTTCTTCTTCGGCGCGCTGTAGTAGTAGCTGTTCTGGTAGTCGATCTTGGGGTAGTGGACGTGGGCCCAGTGCGGCTCTTCCATCTTCAGCCAGATACGGTAGGCCTCAAGCCTCCACTCCAACATCCATTCGGGCTCGTTCTTCTTCGCGCTGATGAAACGAACGATGTCCTCGTTCAGCCCCTTCGCCGCCTTCTCGCTTTCGATGTCCGTGACGAAGCCGTAGGCGTACTCTTTCGAGGTGACCTCGCGGAGGATATCGTCGGTGTCCTGTGCCATCAGATGCTGAAGCTCTCGCCGCAACCACAGGTGCGTGATGCGTTCGGGTTCACGAACTGGAAGCCCTTGCCGTTGAGGCCACCACTGAAATCGAGCGTGGTGCCCAGCAGGTAGAGCAGGCTCTTCTTGTCCACCACCACCTTCACCCCATTGTCCTCGAAGACCTTGTCGCCGTCCTTCATCTGGTCGTCGAAGTCCAGATCGTACATCAGGCCGCTGCAACCACCGCCCTTCACGCCCACACGCACGAAATGGTTGGGGCCACGACCCTCGGCACCCAAAAGCTTGGTCACTTCGGTTTTCGCGTTTTCGCTGACTTTGATCATCGTCTCAGGCTTGTTTGGAATTGGTCTGAACAAGCGGCCCCAAAAGTAACCCGCTGCGGCGAGGAGTTCGATGTTGGAATGGAAGTCTTCGGGCGCCCGAGGATAGTTTCGCGCCCCCTTGCCAGCGAATCAGTATCAGAATCAGGACATGTCCACCTCCTCCACCCGCACAGAACTCTCCGCCCTCGGCGAGTTCGGCCTCATTGAGCGCATCGCGTCGCGCGTACAACTATCACAGAAGTCCTCGCTGAGGGGTATTGGCGATGATGCTGCTGTGATCGACCCGGAAGCACTGCACCAAGTGATCACCACCGATATGCTGGTAGAAGGTGTTCACTTCGACCTGAGCTATGTGCCATTGAGGCACCTCGGATACAAAGCCGTGGTGGTGAACCTGAGCGACGTGTACGCCATGAACGCACAGCCCCGCCAGATCACAGTGGCGCTGGCGCTCAGCAACCGGTTCCCGCTGGAGGCTATTGACGAGCTCTACGACGGGATGTTGCTCGCGTGCAAGAAGTACGGCGTGGACATCGTGGGAGGTGATACGTGTTCTTCGCGCAGCGGGCTCATCATCTCAATTACGGCGATCGGTGCAGTGCAGAAGGAAAAAATCACCTATCGCAACGGAGCCAAGGACGGCGACCTGCTCGTGGTGAGCGGCGATCTCGGGGGCGCATACATGGGTCTGCAAATACTGGAGCGGGAGAAGGCGGTGTTCCAAGGCACACCGAACGCACAGCCGGACCTCAGCGGCCACGACTACATATTGGGACGGCAGTTGAAGCCCGAGGCCCGGAAAGACGTTATCGACATGCTGCAAGAACTGAAACTGCAACCCTCCGCGATGATCGACATCAGCGATGGTCTGGCGAGCGAAGCCATGCATTTGGCACACAAGAGCGGGTTGGGGGTGAAACTGTACGAGGAAAAGATCCCGACGGACCCTACGACCATCAGCACGGCGCGCGAATTCAACCTGGACCCCACCATGTGCGCGCTGAACGGAGGAGAGGACTACGAACTGTTGTTCACCATTGCACAAAACGACTTCGAAAAAGTGAAGGGTTCACCGCACTTCAGCGTAATTGGCCACATGACCGACAAGGCCGACGGCTACCAGCTTATCGACCGGCAGGGGGGCCAACACGAGTTGAAAGCGCAGGGCTGGGACGCGTTCCTGAAGAAGTAGTCCACTACTCCTTGATCAATGCATGGGTGCTC
>CADECG010000250.1 GCA_902825795.1 uncultured Bacteroidota bacterium | reverse complement strand
CACCTGCTCCACCTTCACACCTTGCCCGTCACTCCGTTCCACCGGTCCGGAGATCACATTCTGTAATGCGTAGCCGTCGCTGTTCACCCACAACGTGCCGACCAACCCGTCGAAGTTCGTGCCCGTGCGGGGCCTGTACGTGATCACGAAAACGGTGTCGGCACCTTGGAACAACGTGTCCTCCAATAGGAAGAGATAACTGCGCGTAGTGCCCGCGCCGATCGGGCTCACATAGCTCTTCTGCCCCAACGGAATGAGCGGCTCGTAGATGCTGAACGTGCGTGTACTGGCGGCCAAGGCGAGCAATCCGGGGTCCTCGAACCCGCTTACGCGCATGGCCAACACTTCTTCGTGATCCCCGTTCGGCGGTCGGAAGCTGCGCTCGGTGGCGCTCTCGATGATGAGGATGTGCTGCTGTGCCGTGAAGTCCAGGATCTCCTGCTGGCTGGTGTCGAGCGCAGCTGTTCGCGTGCTATCGCTGATCAATGTGCTATCGGCCTCGATCGTGAAGATGGTCTTCGCATAGCTCTTGTATCGGAAGCTGCCCGCGTTGAGCCCGTCGTTCTGCTTACGGTTCCGGTACACGGCCGCCATGATGCGGTGCGCTGGGTTAACACCCGGGCGCACGACGGCTTCACGCAGGTCGCGGCTCAACGAGCGCATACGGACGATGATCGGCTGATCGGTGGCCACTTCAACTTCCACGGTCGAGTAGCCGACATACGAAAGCGACACGGCAGCTGGCAATGTCGGCACACGCAGCGCGAACCGGCCTTCTGCATCGGCGAGAACACCTTGTTGCGAACCGCTCAGGGAAATATGCACGAACGGCAACGCTTCACTAGAGCGTTCGTCAATGACCTGTCCGGTAACGACAGCCTGCGCCACCGGACGCGTGGCAAGAGCAAACAGCAGCACGACCAAGGTCGTTCGCAACAATGGGAGCATCGGGCGTGAACCTATGACGGCGACGGCCCGAAGAAAGTAACTCGCCGTCGACCACAACCTCTGCCGCTACCTTGCCCACATGTTCTTGGCACCCATCAGCGATGCGCGCGAATGGACGCGGAAACTCTCCGCAAGCCGCGCTGTGAACGCATGGAGGATCTGGAGCAGCTATCAGCGGGCCAAGCGCACCAAGGAACCGTTCATCAAGGGCATGCCGATCAACATCAGCATAGAACCGACCACGGCGTGCAACCTGCGCTGCCCGGAATGCCCCAGCGGACTGCGTGCTTTCACGCGACCAACGGGCAACCTTAAGCAAGCGCTCTTCACCCGTGTGATCGATGAGCTGGCCAATGACCTATTGAGCTTGACGTTCTACTTCCAAGGCGAACCGTACATCAACCCGTCGTTCCTTGACATGGTACAACATGCCAGTGGGCGCGGCATCTACACCGCCACCAGCACCAATGCGCATTTCCTCACCGAGGAAGCAGCTGAACGCACCGTGCGCAGTGGCCTATCGCGGCTGATCATTTCACTCGATGGCACTGATCAAGAGACGTACGAAGCCTACCGCAAGGAGGGCACGTTGAGCAAGGTTCTAGAGGGTGCCGAGCGCATCGTGAAGTGGAAGCGGTTGTTGAAGAGCCGCACGCCGCATGTTGTGTTCCAGTTTCTTGTGGTGAAACCGAACGAGCACCAGATACCGGCCGCCAAGGCACTGGCCAAACGCATCGGCGTGGACGACCTGTGGCTAAAAACCGCGCAGGTGTACGACCCGCACGAGAACCACCCGTTGATCCCGACGC
This sequence comes from uncultured Bacteroidota bacterium, assembly GCA_902825795.1. Classification (GTDB taxonomy): domain Bacteria; phylum Bacteroidota; class Bacteroidia; order Flavobacteriales_F; family PHOS-HE28; genus PHOS-HE28. The sequence continues at coordinate 448 of CADECG010000250.1, read as the reverse complement.
AGGACAAGTACGCGCGCTACCGCCGTGCTGCCGACGGCTCATGGCAATTGAAGAACGCGCTGCATGACCACTGTTGGAAGATGTGGCACAGTTGTGTGATCACATGGGACGGCCGCGTGGTGCCTTGCTGTTTCGACAAGGACGCTCACCATGTGCTCGGCGACCTCAGCAAGCAGACCTTCAAGGAGGTGTGGAACGGCGATGCGTACCGCGACTTCCGCGGAGCGTTGCTGCAGAGCCGCAGCAACTTGGAGATGTGCAGGAATTGCAGTGAAGGCAGCCCGGTGTGGGCTTAGACCTTCATAATGTCCTTCTCCTTGAGCGCGATGTGCTCGTCCACCTTTTTGTTGTGGATACCGGTGAGCTTCTCGATCTGCTCTTCCGCATCCTTGGCGGTGTCCTCGGGGAGTCCGTCCTTTTTTCCACTCTTGATCGCTTCCATCGCCTT
>CADECG010000249.1 GCA_902825795.1 uncultured Bacteroidota bacterium | reverse complement strand
ACACCGGCGGTCGGGGTGGGTCCGTCGGAAAACAGAACCCCGTTCCCGCATTGCAGCGTGTAGCTGATCTCGTTCTGGAAACCACCGACCACGGTATAATTGAGCACTATTATGTCGCCGAGACCCATGGCCAGATATACCATCCCACGATCCCCGGTGGTCAGGGTGTAATTCGTGAAGCCACCACCGTTGATGCTAACACCGATCGTACTACCACCCCATCCATCGCCTCCAGTGTCGTTCAAGTGAAGTGCGTAATGGCAATCACCTGATGTGGGAGGCGTCACTGCGCAAAGGTCGAAGGTGCCACTGGTGCCACCGTTACCCCAAACGCGCAAGTAGTAGGTATTGCCGGGCACCAGGTCGTAGAAGTGCAGCCAGGGGTTGTTCGCAGCACCATCGTTATCGTTGCATTCGATCAATACGAATGTTCCATTGCACGCAGTTGCGGCATACAAGGCCATTGCCCCGTTGGTCAGGGTACCACCGGAAATTTCGAAATGGACAGTGCTGGTGGTCGGCGCCACGAAAGAGAACCACACATCCTGCGATGATCCGCTGTATCCGCCGCATCCGGGATCCGGAATACCGCTGGTAAGCGTTGCGCTCACGTTGGTGTAACTGCCGTATGCGCAAGTGGTGTTCAGCGCGAGTGCGGTGGCCGCGCAAGGCTCATCGTTCGCCGGAGGTGGCGGGGGATTATACACGCAAATAGAGCCATCCATTGCATTGCTGGTAGCATAGCGTTGGGTTCGTATAAGATAGTTCGTGCCGATAACCGTGGTAAGGTTCAGGGTTTCGTTCGCTCCGTTGCCACCGGCATCCGCACAGCCGATCTGTGTATAGGGTCCGCCGCATGCTCCGGTGAACACATGAAGGATCGCGTCATGGCTGTTGAGGGGGTCGAATGTGACGATGGTGGTGGTGCTCGTTGCTTGGAACCAACCAAAGGCGTCATCCCGAGTGCCCGAGTTACAGGTGCCCGGATTGTAGTCCGCGACGTAGCTGGTCGGTTTATTGAACGTTTGGAATACGCAACTGGTGTTCACCGTGTACTGGTTGGCCACGGCGTAGCTGCATGCATCGCTGGTGGTTTGTCCTGTTGCAAGGTTGGTCGCGAAGAACAAAGTGAACATTGCCATGGCGCAGGCCGGCATCTTGCGCAAGGTGGAATGCTGTTTCATGATCATTTTTTTAAGGAGGCGATCCATGCTTACTCGTTCACCAGAGTGCCTTCGGTCGTGAGGCGGAAGGGGATGGCCACCAGCGATACTCCGATCTGCCCGGCCATGGTGATCAGTTCGGCTCCATCCAGTACCACGGTGGTCAAAAGTTTCAACCGTTGCGTGGGTCGGTCGATCGACACGACCATTTCGCCATCAAACCCGCGCAGCAGTTCGGTCAACTGCTTCTCTCTTTGCGGTGTACTGATGCCCGTGGTTTGGAATAAGTAATATCGTTCGCCGCCAACTTCCTGTGCGCTGCAAATGCATAGGCAAGTGCTGAGCACTAGCGCTACGGTTAGACCTGTAAGGCGATGTGTTGATCGTGCCATTTTCCGTCGATTTGGGATCGGAGATGGGTCATTCCCATTTCCGACCGGCCCCTACAACGGCATCGACGAACACATGGTTTCAGCCCACCAAGCCCGAAAATGACCAGAGATGGGTCTTGGACTTACTGGAAGGGCTAAGGCAGAGATCCCCCCTGATCAGCTTCTGGCGATCTCGGTGTTCACCTCGCGCTTCACCCCGTGGTACTGTAACAGGGCCTCACGCAGGCATTCCACTGCTAGCCGCAGCTTATCCTGCTGCAGCACATAGGCCATGCGCACTTGTTTGCGACCTGTCGCCGGTTCCGCATAGAAGCCGGTAGCCGGGGCCATCATCACCGTGTGGCCTTTGTGCTCGAACGACTCAAGCAGCCATTGGCAGAACTTATCGCTGTCATCCATGGGCAACTGGGCCACGCAGTAGAACGCACCCTTCGGTTTCGGGCAGGTCACACCATCTATGGTATTCAATCCGTCCACAAGGACGTCGCGGCGCTGGCGGTATTCACCGATCACCTCGGTGAAGTAGGACGCTGGGGTGGCCAAGGCGGCCTCGGAAGCGATCTGCCCGAACGTTGGTGGGCTCAGCCGTGCCTGCGCGAACTTCAGCACCGAAGCAAGCACCTCTTTGTTACGTGTGATCAGAGCCCCCACTCGCGCGCCGCACATGCTATAGCGTTTGCTCACACTGTCGATGAGAATGGTGTTCGCTTCAAT
>CADECG010000248.1 GCA_902825795.1 uncultured Bacteroidota bacterium | reverse complement strand
TGCCGAAAGCGATTGGGTGCTTGATGCCGTTTACCTCGACAAGTCAGCTGCGCGCAATGCTTTCAGCTATGACCTGGCCCGGCGCATGGGAAACTACGCACCACGCACCCGCCACGTGGATCTGGTCCTCGATGGCGAACACCAAGGCGTGTACGTGCTCACCGAGAAGGTCAAGCGCGGCGCCGACCGTGTTGACATCGCAAAGCTGAGCGAAGGTGACACATTGATGCCCGGCGTAAGCGGCGGCTACATCGTGAAGATCGACCGGCAGGACCGACCTGAAATCCCCGCTTGGGATTCCGACCATCCACCACCGCACGCCAGCAGCGACCAGGAGATCAGGTTCCTTTTCGAGTACCCCTCGTCGCCGCATGATGCGCAGGCCGACTACATCGAGGACTTCATTGACGAATTCGAAGACGCACTTGCCGCATCGAACTTCACGGACCCTGGCATCGGCTACAAGCGCCACATCGATATGCGCTCGTTCATTGACTACTTCATCATCACCGAACTAAGCCGTAATGTGGACGGATACCGGCGCAGCGCCTTCGTGCACAAACAGGCCACGGCGGACGGCGGCAAACTGTTCGCTGGACCGCTATGGGACATGGACCTCTCCTGGGGGCACGCTGATTTCTGCGGTGCGACCGAAGTGGCTGGATGGGCTTATCAATTCGGCATGACCTGTCCGGAGGATCGAAGGCAAGTGCCGTTCTGGTGGGCCCGGCTGCTCGAGGATGTCGCCTACCGCGATAGCCTACGCTGCCGATGGGACGAACTGCGCAACGGCACACTCGCTACGAAGGCACTGCTGGCCATGGTGGACAGCATAGCATCATCAATTGCGACCGCCCAGGACGAAAATTTCCTACGCTGGCCTACACTCGGCCATGCCATCTGGCCCGAACCTTCGCCCGCACCGGATACATGGGCCGGCGAGGTGGATGAGGTGAAGGATTGGATCATCGCACGGTCCTACTGGATGGATGAACATCTACCCGCTCTGGTGAACGGCTGCACGTTCGCGGGCATGCACACCGAACAGGTCGATTCGTTGAGCATCTGGCCCAACCCGTTCACCGACGAGGTAAACGTTTCCTACTTCGCGGAACACGGGGAGGTACACACGTTGGAAGTGTGCGACGCGCTTGGACGTGTGTTGCGAACGGCAACATGGACAAGCGACTTCAGCGGGCAGGTGATGCGGCAAGTTGACCTTCGAGCGCTAACTCCGGCACCGTATGTCCTCCGGGTCATTGTTGGCTCCAGGTCGAAAGCGAGGGTGCTGGTGCGCTTGTAAAAGTCGATCCGATCCCGGAGTCCCTGTCGCCGTCCGGATCGAGGTCCCATGTTGCCAATAGTGGACCATTGATGCTGCGCAATGCCGGTTCGGCACGATAATTCACCGTTCCATCCGTATTCGTTCGATCAGTACATCCCAAATAGCCTTGCTTCACATTCGAATTACCTAAGCCATGAACATTCCATTGCTGCGCATCACGGCCCTTGTATGCGGATTTGGCTCAGCCGTGAACCTCCTTTCCCAAGTCGCCTACATCGCCGACATCAAAGGCACGGCCTGGGACTGGGTCGGCGACATGGCCTTGGACAGCCAGGGCAACACCATCCTTGTCGGCAACTTCGGCGGCATATGCGATTTCGATCCAAGTCCGGGAACCGTGAACGTTGCGGCGACCGGTCCTTACGATGGGTTCATTGCGAAGTACGACCCGAGCGGTGCGCTGCTCTGGGTCGGTAACATCGGTGGCGCTGGCGATCAACGTGTGTTCACCGTGGTGGTGGACGGCGCGGACAACATCTACATCGGCGGCTGGTTCGACGGGAGTTCCGACCTGGATCCCAGCGTGGGTTCCATGCTGTTCACTTCAGCCGGTGAGTTCGACGGCTTCTTCTCGAAGCTGGACCCTGCCGGGCAATTGGTGTGGGCCAACCAACTACCGAACACAGGTCGTTCGTTCGTCAGCGACATGGACATCAGTCCCTCAACGGGCGACGTGATCATCACCGGCTGCTTTCGCGACACGATCGACATGGATCCCTCGGCGGGTTCCTATCCACTTTCCACCGATGTGCTCGGCGCGTTCTATGAAGCGAACACGAACTTCCTGGGGCGTTACAGCAACAACGGGGCAGTGCTCTGGGCGGAACGGTTGGGGGGCGCGAACGATGGACCGGTGGTGAGCATCCATGACGACGGCTTGGGCAACGAGGTGATCAACTTCGGCACCGTGGGACAGGACAACAACATCTCCACGTCGGACCTTGATCCCGGCAGCGGTTTCGTACACCCCACCGACCAAGGGGCGCTGCCACCAGCCGAATGGATGGGTATCATTCAGTTCGATGCGGGCGGCAACTATCA
>CADECG010000247.1 GCA_902825795.1 uncultured Bacteroidota bacterium | reverse complement strand
GTCGCGAAGGCCCACGCTGCGGGAATGCAGGTCGTGCCATGGACCGCCAACACGGCATGGCCCGCCTGCTGGAGATGGGCAAGGATGACAATGGTTCGCCGATCCATCTGTTCGTTATTTCCGATGGCAGTGGCTTCACACCGGACAGCATAAGGGCTTCGGGCAAGAACATCCTGTTCATCAACAACGGCATTCATCCCGGCGAACCCGATGGAGTGGATGCAAGCTTGTTGTTGGCCAAGGCCCTCATGGAGAGCGACCAATACTTGGGTTTGCTAGCCCACAGCGCCGTGTGCATTGTCCCCATGTACAATGTGGGTGGTTCCCAACAGCGGAGCTGCTGTAGCCGAGCGAACCAGAACGGACCGGCCGAATACGGTTTCAGGGGCAATGCGCGCAACCTCGACCTCAACCGCGACATGGTGAAGCTGGATAGCCGAAATGCCGAGGCCCTTGTTTCGGCCCTGCGCTATTGGGACCCCGACCTTTTCATCGATACCCATACCACCGATGGGGCGGATCACCGGTACGTGATGAACCTGCTCTTAACGCAGGACGACAAGCTGGAGGAACCCCTGAAGGCGTTCGCACAGCAGGTGTTGGTGCCGGGCTTGTACAATTGGATGGACCGGAAGGGGATGCTGATGGGGCCCTACTACGAGGGTGTACACGAAGTACCCGATAGCGGATTGGTCGGTTTCAACGACACACCGCGCTATACCACGGGCTACACCGGTCTGTTCCAGTGCATCGGTTTCATGAGCGAAGCGCATATGCTGAAGCCCTTCGCCGACCGCGTGAACGCCACGTTCCAATTGCAACTGGCGGCGCTGGTGGTGATGAATGAGAACGCCGAAGCGCTGAAGTCTGCCCGGGCCAAGGCCAAGGCGATGGCCGCAAGCCCGGGCAAATTCGCCATCGATTGGAAGCTCGATACCGCGTACCATGAGGAGATCCTCTTCCATGGCTACATGGCCGGATATAAGCCCAGCGTGGTGAGCAAGCTCCCGCGTTTGTATTTCGACCAAAGCCGTCCGCACGATGTGATGGTTCCGTGGCAGGATAAGTACCTACCCGCGCTACGCGTGGTGAAACCCAATGCGTACGTCATCCCACAAGCATGGCGACAAGTGATCCAGCGGTTGGAGAAACACGGCGTAACGATCGAGAGATCCAAGAGGGACACCGTGTTGACCGTTGAGGCATACCGCATAGGAAAGTTCGAAACCGTGAAGCAGCCGTTCGAGGGGCGCTACTTGCACCATTCCGTTGAAGCGGTCCCAGTAAACATTTCCGTTGACGTTCGGGTGGGCGATGCCATCGTGAGGATGGAGAAGGAGACCGATCGTTTCGTCATGGAGACGTTGGAGCCACAAGCGCCGGATAGTTGGTTCGCTTGGGGTTTCTTTGACAGTATGCTCCAGCAGAAGGAATGGTTCAGCCCCTTCGTGTTCGAGGACAAGGCAGCGGAACTGCTGGAAATGGACCATGCATTGCGCGATGCGTTCGATGCACGGCGTGCGAATGATCCGGCATTTGCGGCTGATGGTTGGACGCAGCTGTATTTCATCTATCAACGCTCGCCCTATTTCGAGCCCGGGTACAATTTGTACCCGGTATACCGGATTCAAGCTCCATGAGCAACGCAGAGCGCGCCCAAGATCCGGGCATTGGATCTTCGTTCGAGCGACCGCTGGACCGGTTGGTTGACAAGGACGGCACCTTCCGAGTGCATCGCGCTGGTGGCATCAGTGGTTTGCGAGAAGGTTTTATCGCGTTGGCCACCATGCCCATTGCCCGGCTGGTGTTAACGTTCGTGTTCGGTTACCTGGGCATGAACCTCATTTTCGGTTCCTTGTACATGCTCCTTGGTGTGCAGCACCTTGGCAATGCCGACCTAACATCCCTTGGAGGAAAATGGATCAGCGCTATCGGTATGAGCGTGCAAACGCTGACCACTGTTGGTTACGGGTCACTGTACCCCAATAGTCCTGCCACATGGACGCTCGCGGCGGTTGAAGGTGTTTTCGGAATTCTTGGCTTCTCGCTGATCAGTGCAGTGATCTACGCGCGCTTCGCGAGACCAACGACACGACTAGCATACAGTGAGCATGCACTTATCGCCCCATTTAAGGACGGTTGGAGCTTACAGGTGCGTTTGGCAAATAAACGTAGTACGTTGTTGGTTGAAGTGGAGGCCCGTATGTTGATGGTGATGGCCGATGTGGACGAGCATGGGGAAAGGCTCAACTACTACAACCTGAAATTGCAACTGGACAAGGTGAGCTTCCTGCCGCTCAGTTGGACTGTTGTGCATCCGATCACGGCTGAGAGCCCCTTCGCAGGACTCAGCCATGAGGAACTTGTTGCACGCAGGGCGGAGGTGATCATACTGCTCAAGGGCATAGACGAAGGGTATATGCAACAGGTGCTCACGCGCCACTCGTTCCGCTACGACGAAATGATATGGGGTGGTCGTTTCACGCGCGCATTCAGTTCATCCA
>CADECG010000246.1 GCA_902825795.1 uncultured Bacteroidota bacterium | reverse complement strand
ACCACCTCATCAAAGCGCGCATGGCATCCTCGGTCTCCACACCAGGTGGTGTAGTGGCGAAGACGACGGTTCGACTTCCATCGGGCATCACGGCCTCCACGGCATTGGAGCGCTGCTTGTACCCGCCGCGATGCCACTCATCCTTGGTACTGTAGCGCAGGGCAAGCTTGTGCAGGTGCTTGATCTCGCTCTCGCCAATGCCGATCTCCGCAAAGGCCTCGGTGATGGTATCGAGCGCTTCGAAGTAGCCCGCCACTTCCTGCTGGTCGCGATCCTCCAGCTTGGTGATGTCCAATTTGGCCAACAACGCATCCACGGCATCGTCGTCCAACCGACTGCCCTCTATCCGCGTGGAAGCGCCCACACTTTGAATGGTCGCGATCGTTTTCAAACGCCGCAGTGGATCCCGGCCTTCACGACGCTCCAAGCTACCCCATTCGCCGGTGAACCGATCCACGCGGCTGAGCGCTTGGACCAGGTCCCACGACAGGTCGAGTTGAAAGGTGTGAATGCCAGACATATTCGCAAATATACGTTTAGATTCGAAATGGATACGATTGACCCCCAAACACATCCGGGAATATCCGCAAATGACCGTTGTGCATACGATTTCGACCTCCGGCACGCAGCGTAAGCCCTCTCCAACGAACTACCTCACTTCACGTTAGAACCTCCAGAACTCCGAAAGTCATGGCAACCGAAACCAAGAAAGCCCTTCAAGGCGGCGAATTCCTGATCCGTGAAAGCGCACCACAGGACATCTTCATTCCCGAGGAGTTCAATGAGGAGCAGCGCATGATCGCGCACACCTGCACGGAGTTCCTGCAACAAAACGTGTGGCCGAACGTGGAGAAGATCGACCACCAGGACGAGGGCCTTATGGTGAGCCTGCTGGAGAAAGCGGGCGAACTGGGCCTGCTCGGCATCAGCGTACCGGAGGGCCTGGGCGGCTTCGGCAAGGACTTCGTGACGACGATGCTGGCGACGGAGCGCACGGGAGCGGGCTACAGCTTCAGCGTGGCGATCGCGGCCCACACGGGCATCGGCACCCTGCCCACGCTCTACTATGGCAACGACGAACAGCGCAAGAAGTACATCCCGAAACTGGCGAGCGGCGAATGGAAGGCCTGCTATTGCCTCACGGAGCCTGGTAGTGGTAGCGACGCGAACAGCGGCAAGACGAAGGCGGTGCTGACGCCCGACGGCAAGCATTACCTCATCAACGGCCAGAAGATGTGGATCACCAACGGCGGCTTCGCCGATGTGTTCACGGTCTTCGCCAAGATCGATGACGACAAGAACCTCAGCGCCTTCATTGTGGAGAAGGGCTTCGGCGGCATCACGCTGAACCCGGAAGAGAAGAAGATGGGCATCAAGGGCAGCAGCACACGCCAGGTCTTCTTCAACGATTGCAAGGTGCCGGTGGAGAACCTGCTGAGCACGCGCGAGAACGGTTTCAAGATCGCGGTGAACATCTTGAACATCGGCCGGATCAAACTGGCAGGTGCTGCGTTGGGCGGTGCGAAGCAGACGCTGGACATCGCGATCAACTACGCGAATGAGCGTCAGCAGTTCGGCAAGTCCATCAGCACCTTCGGTGCGATCCAGCAGAAGCTCGCGGACATGGCGATCTACTGCTACGTGGTGGAGAGCGCGACCTACCGCTGCAGCTACGACATGGAGCAGGCCATCGAAGCGTTGGAAGCCGCTGGCGCCGATCACGCGACCGCGTTGTTGAAAGGCGTGGAGCAATACGCCGCCGAAGCGGCGATCCTGAAAGTGGCCGGCAGCGAATGCCTCGACTATGTGGTGGACGAGGCCGTACAGATCTATGGCGGCATGGGCTACAGCGCCGAAAGTCCAGTGGAGCGTGCCTACCGCGACAGCCGCATCAACCGGATCTTCGAGGGCACCAACGAGATCAACCGCCTGCTCACCGTGGACATGCTGCTGAAGCGCGCGATGAAAGGGCAGCTCGACCTGATGGGCCCGGCGATGCAGGTGGCTTCTGAACTCATGGGTATCCCCGATTTCCCGAAACCGGACGATTCATTGCTGGGCGAAGAGAAGCGCATGGTGGCGAACTTCAAGAAGGCCGTGCTGATGGCCGCCGGTGGCGCTGCACAGAAGCTGGGCCTCGCGCTCGGTGATGAGCAGGAGACCGTGATGCGCATCAGCGACATGGTGATCGATACCTACCTCGCGGAGAGCGTGCTGTTGCGCACCTTGAAGCTGGCTTCGATGAAGGGCGAAGATGCGTGCAAAGAACAAGTGGCGATGGCGCAGATCTTCATCCACGATGCGGCCGACCGCATCGCCAAGAACGCCAAGGAGGCCGTGAACGCTTTCGCCGAGGGCGATGAGCGCCAAGCGATGCTGATGGGTGCCAAGCGCTTCACGAAGAGCGCGCCGTTCAACTCGAAGAATGCGCGGAGGTTGGTGGCGGCGAAGCTTGTCAGTGAAGGGAAGAATCTGTTCTGAGGTATGGCGACATGCTTTAGCTTCGGCACACCCTAAACCCGAAGCACTATGGATCGTCGCAAATTCTTGTTGGATA
>CADECG010000245.1 GCA_902825795.1 uncultured Bacteroidota bacterium | reverse complement strand
GCGCTCCGGCGAATTCGGTTGGTATACCCGACAATGAATACGGTTCATGCGATCCGAAGGAGGGGGAGCACTTTGCCGGCTTTCACGCTTGGAAGGACGATGCCCGATTCGATTGGGGCAGCTCCGACCCGGAGGAACTCTTCAAACCCGGCTGGAATCTTTATGCTGAATACATACAGTGCGAATTGAAACAAGCGCTGTTCGAGAACCGCACTTATGAGGTTGTCTTCAATATCCGTCTTTCGAAGAACAGTGACCGGGCGGTGAGCGGCATCGGTGCCTACTTCGGTCCCCAGAAAATGGAATACCACCACCGCCACTATTTAGCCGAGAAGCCTGTCGTCTATACTGAGACCATCACGAAGGACAAAGAGAACTGGGTGGAGGTGAAAGGGACCTTTGTCGCTGATGGTGGTGAAAGTTGGCTCTGTATCGGCGTTTACCCCCACGCGGGCATGGACCAGACCAAGATCATTGAAGGCCTTGACAACAAGTACGCGTACTACTACATAGATGGGGTCAGCGTGAAGGAGGTGGCGGGGAGCAAGTGACCAATTGCAAGAGTTTGTGACCTTTGGGTAAGGTTGCCGTCTCCAGCCTGTTGCACCTAACCTTACCCGCTATGAAACAACGAACTACACTCATTTCATCATTGATCTTGCTGTCGGCTTTCGCCGTTGACCGTGCGTGTGCGCAGAACTTGGTCAAAAATCCCGGATTCGAGGAAGTAACAACCCCCGTTTTAACGTGGGACCAGTTGGACCACGCCGCGGGCTGGACCAACGCGAATGCGGGAAGCTGTGATCTTTTCCAGAAGGACTGTGACGACCAGAGTGTTGCGATCCCGGACAACGAGCTCGGAAGCGCGGCACCACACGATGGTGAGCGCTATGCCGGCTTTGTTGCATACAAAGACGAGCAGAAGCACAATTGGAAGCGTACGTTCTTCGGCACGCAGAACCACGAGCGCTGGATCCCAGCGTATCAAGACTACAGCGAATACATGCAGATCGAATTGTCCGGACCTTTGGAAGCGGGCAAAGAGTACGACATCAGTATCCGCGTTAGCTTGGGTGAGCACAGCGACCGCGCAGTGAGCGCTGTTGGGGCCTACGCCTCACCGGTACTGTTGGAGAATAACCACCGCCACTTCTTGACCGTGAAGCCCCAGGTTTGGAGCAAGGAGGTGGTCAAGGACAAACAAAACTGGACCGAGATCAAAGGGACCTTCAAAGCCGATGGTGGAGAACGCTTCATTGTGATCGGCGCTTTCCCGGCGGCAGGAATGGACAAGGTTTCCGTGATCGAAGGTGGTGACAGCCAGCGCGCCTACTACTTTGTGGATGGCGTGAGTTTGGTTCTGCACCCCGAACCCGATACCGATGGCGACGGAGTGATCGACAAATTGGACAAGTGCATGAACGTTCCGGGGTTGGCTACCCTTCAGGGCTGTCCGGACAAGGACGGTGATGGTGTGTCCGATGCCATGGATGCTTGCCCCGACAAAGCTGGTCCTGCCGACAAGCAAGGCTGCCCTGACACCGATGGTGATGGCATAACCGACAATGTGGACCAATGCCCGAATGAAAAAGGCGTTGCCAGCATGAAAGGATGCCCTGAGATCACTGAGGCGACGAAGAAGCTGTTCGCGAAGGCGTTGACAGGCGTGAAGTTCGATACAGGGAAGAGTACGATCAAGCCTGTAAGCTTCGGCATCCTTGACGATGTTGTTAAGGTTATGCAGAACAATCCAACCTACGATCTTGAGATCCATGGCCACACGGATGACCAAGGCGACGATGCCAAGAACCTGAAGTTGAGCGATGACCGTGCAGCAGCTGTTCGGGCATACCTCACGAGCAAAGGAGTTGATGCCGGGCGCTTGCGTTCGGAAGGTCATGGCGAAACCGTGCCTGTGGCGGACAACAAAACCGCTGCTGGTCGTGCCACCAACCGCCGTGTTGAGTTCAAAGTGAACTTCTGGGAGTAGGGCGGCAATACCTCATGGGGAAAGGGAGGACTTCGGTTCTCCCTTTTCTTTTCCATCGAGCATCCTTCAATGGCCTGAGACGGCTTCTCTTTGCAGTGATACTGAACCCATCATTGCATGCTCGCTAAAGGCACCAAGCTGTACAGCATTCTCAATTTCAAATGCCCGCACTGTCATGAGGGTGAGTTCTTCGCGGATCGCAATCCGTATCACCTTCAGCGCGCTGGAAACGTGCTGAGCGCCTGCCCGACATGTAAAAGAGCGTTCAGCAAAGAGCCTGGGTTCTACTATGGCGGCATTTACATTTCCTACGGCCTATCGGTAGGGGTTTTCGTGGCCGTTTGGGTGTCATTTTCAGCCTTATGGCCAGAGTTGCCGTTGTGGGTGGTATTCACCGCCATAGCAATTCTCCTGGTCGCATTGGCACCGTGGTTCTACGCCCTTAGCAAAATAGCTTGGGCCAACATGTTCTACAGCTACAAAGGGCCGGCGCAATGAGCTACTGGGGTTGCAAGGGCCCCGTCTCGTTCTCGGCCCCATCCACGTAGTCCTGCGCGAAGAGGATGTACTGATAGGGAAGAATGTTGCTGCGAGCGCCCATATCGGAGTACTCGAATTCGCCGAGTTCC
>CADECG010000244.1 GCA_902825795.1 uncultured Bacteroidota bacterium | reverse complement strand
AACGCCAGCACAGTAGCCTCTAGTAAGTTGATCAGCACATATTGCCGGTTGGCCAACTTGCTCAGAACGTCACGGGTCCAGAAAACTTTGAACTGTTTCAGGACACCAGGAGGCACGAATGTGCTTTTCGGGACCTCGTCATTGGTGGCAATGCCCCTGCTCCTGGCATCCATCTGCGCCCTGAACACCTCATTCCACGCTTCCGGCCCAATGCGGCGTTGATCGGTCTCATTGCCGTACTCATCCACCATACGAGCCTCAAGGATGTCGAAGATCTGCTCAGGATTCACATTGCCGCAAGCTGCACACTGGCCTTCGTCACTGTTCACTTGTCCGGTTACTCGCTTGAAATAGACCACCGCATCAACGGGGTCACCATAGTAAACCGGAAAACCCTCTTGATCAACCAGAAGAAGCCGGTCGAAGAGCTTGTAGATATCGGATGAGGGCTGGTGGATGACTACGAACACCACACGACCCTTCAGGGCTAGCTCCTTCAGCAAGTCCATGATGTTCTCGCTGTCACGTGAACTGAGACCGCTGGTGGGCTCGTCCACAAAAAGAACGCTGGGTTCGCGGATCAGTTCCAACGCGATGTTCAGCCGCTTGCGCTGGCCGCCGCTTATGGTCTTTTCCAATGGATTCCCAACCTTCAGATCACGGGTTTCATAGAGTCCCAGTGTTTGAAGCAAGCGATCCACGCGTTCGTTGATCTTCTCATCCGTTTGATCTCCGAAGCAGAGCTTCGCATTGTAAAAGAGGTTCTGCCCGACCGTCAGTTCCTCGATCAACAGATCATCTTGGCTGACATGGCCGATCACGCCACGGATGCGATCGCGCTCGGCATGCACATCGATCCCGTTGATGGTGACCTTACCCGCCGTCGGCTTCAGGCTACCATTGAGAACGCTTAGTAGGGTGCTTTTGCCGCTTCCGCTGCCGCCCATAATACCGATAAGCTTACCGCTGGTCTCGGCCAACTGCAATTCGTGCAGTCCAGTGCGCCCATTGGGAAATGTGTAGGAGATGGACTCGGCCTTGAACACGATACCGGGCTTGCCTGCACCGGCCATGAAACTGCCCAGGATATCACTGTAGTATATGGGCTTGCCGTTGGGGGGGCGAACAGAGGAGCCATTGCCGAGCACATAATGGTGCTCTGTGCTCATGTACTGACCATTCAACAACACGCGGCCTTCCCCGAGATAACGGACGAGGTAAAGCCCAACACTCGGAAGGTTCAACACCCGCAATTCTCCTTCCAATCCGTGCGCGTGCAAGTGATGGGCGTTTTCATATACCCCCGCATGCGCCCCGTCGATGTATAATAGATGAGCTGCATCCTCCCTGCCAATGCTGAGCCCATCAACGAACGACCGACACCTCAAATACTCCTCTTGCTCGATCGTGAACGCATCCGCAACCGTACTGACGAACTCCTGCTCTTGCTCCCCTACCTCACCGCCTGCATGAATGAACTCCAGTAGGTGCACCAGAACGGCGAACTTCTGCCGACGTTCCAACTCCTCGTTCACTTGCGCGCAGATCTTAAGGACCTTCACACTGTTCAGCGAGGTACGCTTGCGACCATTGCGACTTTCCCCGCCGCTTGTGCGATACGCCTGCAAATAGGCATCGAACCGCGCCAAATGCCCTGCGGCCACCTCCGGGCTGAACTGCTGGCGGAGAAAGCGCTCTACAATGCTGCGGCCACTTACACCCGTAGAGGAAGTGCCTTCCACCCGCGCGATGATGGCGAACAATTGCAGTAACGCCTTGAGGATCTTTTCACTCATTCAGGGACGACCAACAAGAGGGAATAACCCCTTGTAAGGCGCCCTCTTTACGGCCCGAATGCCCCAAAGTTGCACAGGCAGAGAACCAAGTGCGACAACACGCCTACTTCTTGAATCCGATCAACAACACGGCGCACCCACTGCCGGCTTTTGCCGGATCCAACTGGGCCTCTATCGACACATCTATCGTGTTGGCTACCACAAGGTCCCAATAGGGCCCTGTACCATGGTCGCGATTGGAAAAAAGAACATTGCCCTTTTTGTCCACCACGTTGAAGATCAATATACCGTCACCATCACCACTGCACGCAGCCAACCGGTAGGTGGTGCCTCCGAAAAGAGTCAGCTCGAACTCTGCAGTCTCATCGCCACTAAGAAGAGCGCGATAAAACTGTCCGTCGGGGATATACTGCTCCGTTATATGTCGTTCACACCGGTCAGCAATTGGATCGCAAATGGGACTTGATTGCGCTGTGGCACGAGCGCATGCGAGGATGGCTGCGAAACACAGAACGACGGATGGCCTGATGATCATGCGAGTATGGAATTGCGGATCGACCCGATCTTCTTGGCAATGGCCTTCAGCTGATCTCCGGTGATCGAAACGGAGGAGGAACTATTGATATACGTGGTCTTCTTGGCCTCTTCGGTAACCGGCTCCGCGTATTCGTACGTAAGCGAAATTGCCGCGAAGAGCACATTCAATTCCTCCAACTGTCCCGAAAGTGCGGCTATTCCCTGCTGATCCTCGACATCTCCCAACAGACCGATAAGGTTGGTCAGAGTCGTCTTCTGTTCCCCGATCCGATTCGCGAGATCTTGGTCCTTCTCGGCCCCTGGGCTCGATGTGCACAGCTATAATGATTCGACGAAGCCGC
>CADECG010000243.1 GCA_902825795.1 uncultured Bacteroidota bacterium | reverse complement strand
ACAATTTGTAACCAACTGAACCGCGGCATGCGGCAGTTCAGCCTGTGGTTGGTCCCACTTGCGCTCTTGGCAGCCTGCCAAACGCCACCGCCGACCAAGGAGGCCGCACCTCGCGAAATCCACACCGCAGACTACGACCTCATCATCCCCGCCGAGCAGAAAACCCTGCTGATCCTCTTCCCCTGCTTCAGTTGCGATGCGGCGGACACACGGGCGGAGTCGCGCATCGCGGACACGGCCGTGGCGAACGGCATCGCGGTGCTGATGATGAACTTCAACCGCCACATCCTGATGAGCGAGGGTGAGAAGGCGGAGGTCATCCGCACGATCGCGGGCGCGATGAAAGAGCACGACGTGGATGCGTCGAACACGTTCATCGGCGGGTTCTCCTCCGGCGGCAACGTGAGCGTGCTGCTGGCGAAGGCGCTGCTCCGTTCGGCCGATCCACCGGTGAAACTGAAAGGTGTGTTCGCCGTGGACAGTCCGCTGGACCTGGTGCTCCTGTACGAATGTTCGCAGCGCGACCTGGCGAAGACCACCTTCCCCACATACAAGGACGAGGCGCGCTATGTGGTGGCGCTCCTGGACAGCGCACTGGGCCCACCTACCGATAGCTTGGCCAACTACGAACGCTCCGCTCCCCTACTCAACACGGCCGCGAGCGTGGCGCCGCTGAAGGACCTGCCCATCCGCTTCTACACAGAGCCGGACACGGCGTGGTGGCATGCCAACCGCGACGATGGCTACGAGGAGTTGAACGCCTTCGGTTTGAAGCGGATCCACGATACGCTCGTCGGCATGGGGAACGTCGGTGCGGAGTACATCACCACCGAAGGGCGCGGCGTGCAGCATGGCAACCGGCATCCGCACGCGTGGTCGATCGTGGACGAAAAGGAATTGGTGAAGTGGATCCATCGTTTAACCAACTGAAGTCATGCGCACCATTATTTGCCAAGCCCTCGGTTCGTTGCTCCTCCTCTCCTGCAACGGACAACCCACCAGCAAGGCACCCGTGCTGATCATGAACGATACGGTCCCGATCCCGACCGAATGGTTCTTGAAACTCGACTACCCAGAGCAACTCTGTCACTGGGTACGCCACATGCGCCAGGACAGGAGCGGAACGTTGTGGTTCGGGACCAACCACTACGGACTGATCCGTTACGCGAACGATACGCTGGAGTACCTCGCCGATAGCGCAGGCATCACCACTGGCCGCATCAACGGGATCGTGGAAGGCGCGGACGGCATCCTATGGGTAGCCACGGATGGTGAAGGGCTGTTCAAATACGATCCCGCGACGCGTTACTCCGCGCGCCATGGCTTCAGTCACTTGACCACGAAGGATGGCCTGCTGCACAACGAGTTCGGGAACATGGCCATGGGCCGCGATGGCGTGCTGTGGGTCGGGACGACGAACGGACTGTGTACGTACGATGGCCGCAATTTCACAGCGATCGACCTGCCACCGAATACTGCGGTGGACTCTGTGAGCGGACTATCGCCCACGCGCATTACATTCCTCATGGAGGACAGTCAAGGAAAGATCTGGTTCGGGCGCGAAAGGGATGGTCTCTTCCAGTTCGATCCGAAGGAGACCGGTCCGCGCAGGATACTCAAGCACTACACCGTGGAAGATGGCCTGCCCGACAGCAGCGTCTCCGGCCTGATGGAGGACAGCAAGGGCAGGCTCTGGCTCGGGAGCATGTTCGGCGGTGTGAGCCTCTTCGATCCTTCAGCAGTTGATGAAAAAGGCAGCAAGGCGTTCACCAACTTCACGAAGGACGGGGTAATCCAAGGGGTTGAAGCAGGTGCGTTCTATGAAGACCGGGCGGGCCACATCTGGTTCGCCGCGGAGCACCAGGGCGTTTTCCGCTACGATGGGACGAGCTTCACGAACTACGGCCCCAAGGACGGCATGAGCTCCGGCGGGATCATAGCCATCATGGAAGACCGGGAAGACCGGTTCTGGTTCGGCGGTTTCGGTGGGCTCTTCCGTTTCGACCGGAAGACCTCGCGATTCACACCGGTGGGAAAGCAGGGGCCGTGGAACTAGGACGAGGGATCATGAACAACGCACAAACATCCGGATCCTCGAAGTCGGCGAACACCGTCAGATCTGCTTGTGAAAATTCACTCCAGCGGAAAGGTGCGCACAGGCTGGTACTTGTCCATGGCGCGCAGATCCTTGCGCAGCAATGTGATCCCGCTCACGCGGTCCTCACGATGGAAGGTGTGGGGCGCCAGGAGTTCCCAAGCGGTCTCGAATTGGGCCGGTTCGAGTCCCGCTGCGATGGTGAGGTGCGGGTGGTCGCTCGGCTTGATGCCCAATTTCTTCAGGCGCTTGTAGCGCCGCACGTGAGCAACTATGCTCTTCCTCACACTATCTATCGGCTGCTTCTCGACGGGGTCGATGTAGATGGTCCGCTTGTCCTCGAAATGCGCGATGCCATCATAGCGCAGGTCGAAGGCTTCATGCCCCACGATGCCGCGCTCTATCCCTTCGCACAGATCGCGCTCACACTCCACGGGCAGATCGGCACGGAGCAGCGTGATATGCGCTTTGGAGTGTCGATAGGTGTATTCCCCGACAGCGTTGGCCACTTGGTTCTTGAGCTTGGAAACGGCTTGAGCGATCTCATCGCAAGGACCCACAACAAGAAGATACCTGTACCCGGTCACGGACAGATCAAAGGGCGTGCTGGCAGTGTCCAT
>CADECG010000242.1 GCA_902825795.1 uncultured Bacteroidota bacterium | reverse complement strand
GGACGGCGCACACTGAAAAAGCTCGCGGCCCGTAGCTCGAGGCTCGAAGCCCTGCAGCTCGACCGGTCCTCTCCTTGGAAACCATCCCGTTGGCGCTGTGGGCCTTGATCTCCGAAAATGCCCTGGGATGAACATATCTTGCCCCCCTGAATTCAGATATCTCCCCCGACCATAGCATGGCAGCAAGCGACAAGCCCATTAGTTTCCTCTCTTCCGGATTCATCAAGTTGAAGCTGAAGCCGATCACCAACAAGGCCGAGCGGAAGCGCGCTTGCGAGAAGTACCTCACGCGCATGGAAGTGCAGCGCGAAGCGCAAAAGAAGTCCAGGACCAGCATCGAGGATACCGATGATACGATCCGGTATCTGAAGAACGAGCTTGCGCACCTGAACTCGTAGTCCACAGCGATCGTCGTTCACCGATGGCCGCCGGTCAGGGTGGCATCTCCGTATGCCCACTCCGTAGGTGCGGCACCCGTTCGAAATGAAACGCATAGCCGAATACCGCAAGCTGCTGGAGGCCCCGGCCAACGCCACGCTGAAGGAGCTGAACACGCTCTACAAGTCGTGGATGAAGAAGTACCACCCCGACCGTTTCCTGGACGAGGCCGAGAAGAAGCAGGCGGAGGAAACGAGCCAGAAGGTCATTGAGGCCTACAAGTTCCTGGAGAGCATACATCCGGAAACGCACGAGAAGAACGGCGAGGACTTCGCGAAGACCACTGCCACCATGATCACCAACTGGCAGTTCAAGGCCCAGGTGCTCACCCTCTACTTCGGCGACGGCAGCGAGTACGAGTTCTTCGGCGTGCCGCACAAGCTCTACAACAAGTTCATCACCACCGACGGCACCGTGCGCTTCGTGAAGCGCCACATCATCGGCACGTACCCGCACCGAAAGGCGAGCAGCGCTAAGGTTACGGAGTGAGGGCCCTGCTCCGATCGGGGCCTGCCGGGACCTGGCAGCATGTTGCCCGGAACGATACTTTCACGTGCACCGTGATCGGCCACAAGGCCGCAGCGGCTTGCACCCGATGAGCAACGCGCCCCAACTCCTTTCGTTGCTCTTCGCAACGATCATCCAGTCACTCGCTTGCACCACCAATGCCCAGGTCATTGCCGGTGGTGGTGGCCATTCGCTGTTGATCTGCGCGAACACCACCGTGCAAGCTTGGGGCGGTAACGGCAGCGGCCAACTGGGCAACGGCACTTTCAACGACTACAACGTGCCGGTGGCGGTATCGGCCCTTAGCGGTGTAATGGCGCTGCCGTTGGGTGGTGGCGCGCATTCCTTGGCGATCACCTTGAGCGGTGAGCTCTGGGCATGGGGTTCGAACTTTTACGGACAGGTTGGCGATGGCACGACGATCGATCGCAACGCGCCAGTACAGATCACAGCCTTGAGCGGTGTGACCGGCGCGGCGCGCGGCAACTACCACACAGTCGCCGCCAAGAGCGATGGCACCGTATGGACCATGGGCAGCAATACCGAGGGCCAGTTGGGCAATGGCACGAACAGCGATAGCAGCGTTCCGGTGCAGGTGAACAACCTGAACGATGTGTCTGCCGTGGGTGCGGGCTTCGATCACTCGGTGGCCCTGCGCACCGATGGCACCGTTTGGTGTTGGGGCAACAACACGTACGGACAAGTGGGCAATGGCACGAACAACGACGCGAATACACCGGTGCAGGTGAGCGGTCTCAGCGATGTGTCCGCCATTGCCAGCGGTCGCTACCACTGCATGGCGCTGAAGAACGATGGCACCGTGTGGACGTGGGGCTTCAACGAATACGGGCAGTTGGGCGACGGCACCATGGTGTACAGCAATGTGCCGGTGCAAGTGAGCGGGCTCACGGATGTGGCGGCCATTGCCGGTGGCCAGTACCATTCGTTGGCCATCAAGAGCGACGGCACCCTGCACGTGTGGGGTCGCAACGCCCAAGGGCAGTTGGGCATTGGCGGCAGCACCGACCAATTGCTGCCGGTGCAGGTAGCCGGTCTGTCGGATGTACACACCATTGCCGGCGGCGACTTCCATAGCATGGCGTTGCTCAATAGCGGCGCGCTGTGGACGTGGGGCAACAACGCATCGGGCACATTGGGCAATGGAACGAATGTGAACACCGATGTACCGGTGCAGGTGGTGGCGGCGTGCGCACCGGCGCAAAGCATCGACGCGGTGGAAACGGACGTGGTGTTGATGATCCACCCGAACCCGACGAACGGCGCCGTCACGATCCAGCTCGATCGGGCGCAGCAACCGGAGAGCATCATCGTGCGCAATGCGCTGGGGCAAGCGGTGCTCCGCTCCACGGCCACCGGCGCGACATGCACTGCGGATCTATCCGCGCAACCGGCCGGGCTGTACCACGTTTCGTTGCGCACGTCTCATGGGTCGACCACCCGGATGGTGGTGAAGGAATAGTGCGTCGTGCGGTTGCGCGATGTCCTCGCTGGACCATTCGATCGCTCTTCTGCACGAACGGCGATGAATGCAGGTACCTTGGAACCCGCGTAACGATCAGCCACTAAGCAGCGGCAACGGATCCGGCACCCATGCGATCCACCCTTTTCACCGCCACCGCACTGCAAGGTCTCCTGTTGGGGGATCGCGATTTCAAGAACACCGATGAACTGATCCTGCGCGATCACCTGGCACTGGTGCGCACCCGGCTGGCCAACGAGCGCACCTTGCTCAGCTACATCCGTTCCGCGCTGTACCTGCTGATCGGGCTCTTCGTTATGGTGCGGCGGGCCAACGCTCC
>CADECG010000241.1 GCA_902825795.1 uncultured Bacteroidota bacterium | reverse complement strand
TGCTCACCTCGTGCAAGAACGACTTGGACAGTGTGGCGGCCGTTGATCTGCACCCCGACGGGCCGGACCGTATCACGACCGATGCCGAGTACTTGTACAGTGATAGCGCCATCGTGCGCAATCGCCTGCGCGCAGGCACTGTTGAAGAGTACATGCGCAAACCGACACGCACCGAAATGAGCAATGGAGTTGAACTCGTTTTCTTCACCGTTACGGGCAAAGAGGGCAGCAAACTCACTGCACAGCGGGGGACCATCCGCAGCGATGACCGCACCATGCGCGTGGCCGGGGATGTGGTGTTCGTGAACACGAAGGGCGAAACACTGAAGACCGAAGAACTCCACTGGATACAGGACAGCGCTATCGTGCGCACGGACAAGCCGGTCGCCGTTCAGCGCAAGAACGATGTGATCCACGGCGAGGGCATGCGCGCCGCAGAGGACTTCAGTTGGTACGAGATCCTGCGTCCCAGTGGGATCATCGAATTGCCCAACGATACCTTGCGGCCCGAATGAAGAAGGTGAACCGTTTCATGGAGTATTTCTGGCTGGTGGTGGCCGTTGCCACGCTTGGTCTGGCTCTTTGGGCCATTGCCAACACGTCGTTGAAGGATGCGTGGACCTGGCTTCTTTTTCCGTTGTTCGCCCTGTTGATGTATGGTGTGCGCCGGTTCCTCCGCAGCAAGCTGGAAGCCATGGAAGAAAGGGACCGCGCGGCTGCAGTGAAGCGCTGATCACGGTCGGAGTCGGCTCGGCACGTTGCCACTTCATCTTCACATTTGTAACATCTTCACTCGCTCTTGACCCCAGCCGATCTTACACTGCTCATCATTGCCTTCTTGTTCTCGGCGTTCTCGTCGGGGTTGGAGATCGCATTCGTGAGCGCCAATAAGTTGTACATAGAGCTACAGCGGAAGCAAGGCGACCTCGGTGCCCGGTTGCTGGCAGGGCTTTATCGCCGCCCACACCGTGTGATCGGTGCCTTGCTGGTGGGCAACAACATTGCTATCGTGGTCTACTCGCTGATGCTGGCCAAGGTGCTGGACCCGTGGCTGCGCAGCCTGTACGCTCACGAATGGTTCGTGCTGGTCGTCAGCACGATCATCAGTACGCTCATCATCCTGGTCACGGCCGAGTATTTCCCCAAGTCGCTGTTCCGCATTGATCCGAACGGGATGCTCGGCGTGTTCGCCGTACCGCTCCAGTTGCTGTACATCATCCTCTGGCTGCCCATGATGGTCTTCACCGGGCTGAGTGAACTGTTGCTGCGGCTCATCGGCGTCCGGACGAAGCCCGGACAGCCGGTTTTCGGCCGCATTGATCTGGATGAGTTCTTGAAGCAAGTGAGCGAAAGCACTCCGACCGATAAGGACATGGATGCCGAAGTGGGCTACTTCAGGAATACCCTTGAACTGAGCAACACCAAAGCCCGGGACCGCATGGTGCCACGGGCGAGCATAGAGGCCATCGATGTGGAAGAAGCTGTTGCCACGCTTCAGAAACGGTTCGCCGATACCGGTTTGAGCAAACTGCTGGTTTACAAGGACGGTATCGACAACATCATCGGCTATGTGCATGGCTACGAGATGTTCAGAAGGCCGCGCACGGTGCGCGGTGTCATGCGCCCGGTCAATTTCATCCCGGGGACCATGCCCATCGACCAAGTGCTGCAACTCTTCACCAAACAGAAGGCCCACGTGGCGGTGGTGGTGGATGAGTTCGGGGGTACGGCAGGTATGCTCACGATCGAGGATGTGGTGGAAACCATCGTTGGCGACATCGACGATGAGCACGATCTGGGCGAGATCGTGGAGGAGAAGCTGGGCGAATACGAATACCTGTTCAGCGGCGGGATCGATGTGGAACGGCTCGTAGGGGAATACAACCTCGACTTTCCGGTGGATGAGGACTTCGGTACGCTGGCCGGGTGGATCCTGCATCATACAGAGGAACTGCCAGAGCCGGGCAAGGTCTTGGAAATAGGGGCTTTCCGCCTGACCATTGCCCAGGTGAGCCATGGCCGGATAGACTTGGTGCGGCTGCTGGTCACCGACCCGGCAAACGGCCTGAAAGGGTAACAACGGCCTTCTATATTTGCGGCCCTTTGCGCGTAACGGCCCCTATTCCCGGGACCTCGGCAAAGCTTACAACTCAACGCTCATGGCAGTCATTGGCAGTATCCGGAAACGCGGCGGTCTCATAGTGTTCTTCGTCGGTGGTGCGCTCGTCCTCTTCATTTTATCCGCTTTGTTCGAGAACAGTGGTGGCTACGGCCAAGGCGACCAGACCATTGGTGATGTAGGTGGCAGCGAGTTGAGCCTGAAGGAATTCAGCCTGCGTGTTGAGAACGAGGCCACGAGCCTTCGTCAGGACTTCGGCCAATTGGTGGACGGTGCCCAAATGGAGCAGCTGCGCACCCGTATGTGGAATGAGATGGTGAAAGAGCGGGTGATGATGCCCCAACTGCAGGAGGCCGGGTTCGGTAACACCCTCAGTACTGGCGAATACAACGACATCCGCTTCGGCGACAACGTGCTGCCCGATTTCAAGAACCAGCCCAATTTCCAGAACCCTGATGGTTCGGTGAACACCGAGGCCTTGAAGAACTACTTCAACAACGTTTACGAGCAAGCGCCGGTTTACCACGAGATCCAGAAGCGCCGCTTGATCCAAGAGCGCCTCTACGCCAAGTACAACACCTTGGTCAAGAAGAGCGTGTTCATCAACACTGCCCAAGCACGCGATGAGAACGAACAGAACAACCGCAAGGCATCGTTCAATTTCGTTGCCAAGCGTTACGATAGCGAGGCCGACAGCCTGTATACCCCGAACGAGGAAGAGATCAAGCGCTATTACAACGAGCACAAGAACGACCGCAAGCACAAGCAGCTCGCTTCGCGAAGCATCGACTACGTAGTCTTCGCCGTAACG
>CADECG010000240.1 GCA_902825795.1 uncultured Bacteroidota bacterium | reverse complement strand
ACAATTCAGGAAGGAGTCGTTCACGCACCGCTTCGCCATCACGAAGCGACGACTGTACGAAACCGTGTTGCGCTGTCTTGACGCCTACTACGCTGAGAGTTCAATAGATGCGCGAGCGCGTCGTGCACTGCATCACGTCGAGATCCTGTACAAGCGCGCGTTGTATCCGGAAGCCGAGAAAATGTTGAACAGCGTTCGCCGCATGGCCGAACAGCACGGGCGTAACGCGATCCTTGTGGCCGTTCGCGAATGGGAATGTCGTTTCATGGAAGGTGCCAACTACACAGGTACTGCATCGGCAGCGCTCGAGGCATGGGAGAAGGAGGGTGGGACCCTCAGGGAAGCCATGGCGCAAATAGATGCGCTGTGGTTACTGAAGAGTTCGTCGTTCAGGCAGATCTACAAGAAGGGCCAAGCGCGCGATGACCAAGAGCTGGATACGCTGCGGCATGTGCTCGACGAACCGCTGTTGAGGAGACCAGATGGCCTCATGTCGCCGAGATCCAACTTCTTGTTCCATCACATCAAGAGCGCGGTAGCCTTCGCCATGAACGAACCAGCGGAGAGCAGGGAGCATTTGTTGGCCAACAAGGCGATCATTGAGGCCAACTACGATCACTTCGACCAAGAACCCAGCTTGCTGCTCGGCGTCTTGAGCAATCTCGCCTTCGTTACGGCCCGTCTTGGCCTATCGGAGGAGGCCTTTGCCCTACTGAAGGAATTCCGTCAAGCACCGGCAAAGCGCGCCATGCCCGAGAACGAAGACCTTGACCTGAAACTGTTCGCCACCAGCTATAGCCTTGAGCTCGGGCTGCACTGCCGTATTGGTGATTTCCGAAAAGCCTTCGACCTGCTTCCGAACATCGAACGCGGTCTTGAGCGGCATGGATCGACCATTGGCCCGGTGCGAAAGGCGGGCTTCTATTTCCAAATGGCTTATGCCGCGTTCGGTGCGGACGAAACGGAGACGGCGCTGCGCTTGACGAACAAACTGCTCAACGACATAAGCATCGACCAGACCGAGGAGCCGATCTGCTACGGCCGTCTGCTCCACCTGATCTTGCTTTTCGAGACCGGGCGCACCGACCTGTTGCCCTATGCGCTTCGCAACACTTCGCGCTTTCTGCAAACGCGGAAACGCGCGTACCGTACTGAGCAGTTGCTGATCGGACTTGTTCAAAGCGTGTCGCGTTCTATTTCACCCAAGCGAATGGCGGAACAGTTCCAGCGGTTCCACGATCAACTGGTGGCCCAAGAGGAGAATACGTTGGAGCGCGTGCTGTATGATCACCTTGACCCGATCGCGTGGGCTGCAAGCAAGATCACTGGAAGGTCCTTCGCGGAGATCGTGAAGGAACGTTCCTCGCGACAGCGGAAAGCGGCTTGAGCATCTTGCAGGCAACGTAGCTGCCTTGGATCGGGTCATCATTCACCGTACCACGTCCATGCGTCGCAACATTTCCCTGGTTTCAGTTTTCCTGTTTCTTCTTCCCCTTGGCACCTGTGCGCAGCAACCCGACTGGCTCGCGCACTGGCCGGTGAACTATGCGATGAACCCGGGGTTGCCGAGACATGTCCTCGCATCGTCAGACAACGGCGATCTTATGAGCGCACGCCTCGTGTCCTCCGCGATCGCTTTTGGTCAGGACGTATTCGGGTCTTGTGCGGTTGAACGTCTGGATCCCGGTACCGGACAGCCTTTGTGGACATGTTTCCTTGGAGACTCGGTTACTGTTGAGAGCGGTGCGGTGGATGATAGTGCTAACGTTTATGTCGCGGGTCGTTTCATGGCGTATTTGGCGCAATGTGATGGATCGGTCGTTGGCAATACGGGCTTCGGGTTCGATGTGAACCTCTATCTCGCGAAGTTCGATCCGACCGGGATGGTGATGTGGACGCGCAATTTGTCAGTGACCGACCCACAGGCCACCATGGTCCCCTCATTGGCAGTCGACCCGGGCGGAAACTTATGGTACGCGACCACTGATTTCTTCGTGGGCAAGGTCGTAAGGGTGGATGCGCAGGGTAATGATGCCGAAGTGCGCACCATCGATGGTGCCAAGATGATCGGCGGCGTGGACTTCAGTCCCTCCGGTGCGCTCTACGTCAGTGGCGCCGCTGATGACAGCGGGTTCTCTTTCGGCGGCTTGAGTGCGCAACCAACTGGTCCCTACCACATGTTCGCCCTGCGGTACGATGCGGCAGGCCAAGGGGATTGGGTTGAATTCGCCAGTGATATCACGTTCCAGCAACCGAGCATTGCCGTGGATGATCTCGGCAACGCTTACGTGTCCTGCGGGATCTTCGACACCACAAGCTGGGGCGGTGTAGCATTCAATGGACCGGATTGGGTCGGTGACGTTTTTGTCACGAAAGCAGACAGTACTGGCCAGTTCCTCTGGGGCGCCGAAAGCGATCAGCAAGGAGGAGTGATCATGGGCGATCTTGAACAAGCCGCCCGGCCCTATGTGGACGTGGATGATCAAGGTAACGTTTACATCACCGGCACACTCCGCGGGCTTGTGGATTGGGGCGGCGGAGTGATCAGTGACGGCATTACGCTGGGTGCTCGCACGCAAACCATCGTTGCGTTCAATACGAACGGCATACCCCAATGGTCATCCACTAGCACTCCCACCTCAGCGTTCACGCAAGCGATGTCGCTAACATCCTTGGACAACGGCACGATCTACTTCTCGGGCCATGTCAGTGGTCAGTACGACTTCAATCCCTTCTCGGCGAATGTCGGCGGACAGCAGGCGTATGTCATCGGCAGGATCAGTGGTATTGGAATGGGCATCACCACGCCGTCGCCTGAAGACGGCATCAGCCTATGGCCTGTTCCAACCAACTCCGTGGTCACCGTTGAACTGGATGGGCCAGAACGCATCGGGGCCACGCTGTACTCCACCACCGGTCAGTCCATTCGATCGATCACCTTATCGCTCGGCGCGAACATCATAGACCTTGACGATGTGGGGGCCGGGATGTACTTCCTCCGCACAAGCGCTGGGAGTAC
>CADECG010000239.1 GCA_902825795.1 uncultured Bacteroidota bacterium | reverse complement strand
TTATGCCGACGACAGTGCGCACTATGGCCTCATGCTCCATGATCGGGAACACTTCGTGGAAGTGGCGCAGTGGTGCATCGCGAACAAGTACCAGATGGCCACACATTGCATCGGCGATAGCGCTGTGCGGTTGATCCTCGGTGTTTATGGCCAACTGCTCGGAGGCACCAACGACAAGCGCTGGCGCATAGAACACGCGCAAGTGGTGGATCCGGAGGATGATGCACTCTTCAGCAAATTCAACATCCTGCCCAGCGTGCAGCCAACACATGCGACCAGCGATGGTCCTTGGGCCGGTGATCGTTTGGGGGCGGTGCGCATCACCAGCGCGTACGCCTACCAACGCTTGATGAAACTGAACGGCTTGCTCGCCTTGGGTACCGACTTCCCGGTGGAAGCCATCGACCCGCTGGCAACGTTCTACGCGGCGGTGGAACGGACACCCAGAACATTGCCCTCGACCGATGCGCCTAACATCTACCCTTACATGCCTGAACAAGCCTTGAACCGGCTGGATGCACTACGCGGCATGACGATCTGGAACGCGCTCGCGGCCTTCGAGGAGAACGACAAGGGCACGCTGGAAGTGGGCAAGTTCGCGGACTTCACCGTGGCGGATCGTGACCTGTTGACAGTGAATCCCGAGCTGCTGCGCAAGGCGAAAGTCACGGCGACATTCGTGAACGGTGAGCGTGTATTCGAGCGTTGAACGTCTACGGAACATGACCTCGATCCGGCAGCGAAAAGCGGTGGTGCAAAAGCCATGGCGTGGTCCGTTGATCACGTTGTTGATCGTTGCGGCATTTCATTCCAAGGCTCAAAGGGTGGATGCCGGAAATGGGCATGCATTGATCCTTGATGAGCACGGCGTAGCCTGGGCGGTTGGCCGCAATGACCATGGCCAACTCGGTGACAGCACCTTCTCGAACCGCAACACCCCCATTCGCATCCCCGGACTTCCGCCCCTGCGATCCCTTGTGCGTGGTTACGATCATTCGATAGGTCTGGACTCCGCTGGCCGGATCTGGACATGGGGTAACAATAGTTATGGCCAACTGGCTCGACGCGAGAGAGCAGATGGGCCCGTCCCCGCGATGGTCGAGGGCCATCGCGGATTCAAGCAAGTGGCTGGGGGTCATTGGCACTCCATTGCACTCAAGGAAGATGGCACGGTGTGGTCGTGGGGCCACAACTACTTCGGTGATCTCGGGAGCGGGGATCGGGAGCATCACTCGCACCCGGTACCAGTTGTCATTGAAAGCGCCACACGCGTATATGAACCTGTCAGACCGTTGAAGGGCATCGTTTCGATCGCAACCGTCGGCTACCATGGCTTGGCATTGGACAAGAATGGCCAAGTGTGGGCTTGGGGTCCGAACGACTACGGACAATTGGGCACCGGCGAAGGAGGCGTCCGAACATTCGCAGCGCACGTGCCCGGTATGTCGCGTATTGCAGCCATAGCCGTTGGATGGCATCACTCCATGGCGTTGGACAGCAGCGGGGGTATTTGGGCTTGGGGATCCGACCCTGCCACCCAGCACCACGAAACGATCGGCACATTCCGAACAACGCCGTCACGCGTGGAAGACCTTCCGGGTATAGAAACGGTGGTTTGCGGCAGTTGGCATACCCTTGCCCTGGATAGCAGTGGCGGTCTTTGGGCGTGGGGAAAGAATCATTTCGGCATGCTCGGGACGGGAGATACCATCAGCCGGTCGCTGCCCGTGCAGGTCGACTCCATTCCGAAAGGGTGCAGTATCGGAGCGGGTTGCTTCCAATCGTTGGTGGTGGACAGCACTGGCACCATCTGGACATTCGGCGACAACCCCAGCGGGCAGTTGGGGTTCGGTGCAGGCCCGGGCCGGTCACTTGTGCCGGTGCGAATGGGAAAGAACGTGCGCGATATGTGGATCCCACCGACCGCACCAGCCCCCGCATCAGCGGAGGCATCAAAGGCCGGGACGGATCGGCACTGGTGGATCATGGTCTTCAGCATAGTGCTGAATGCCTTGCTGCTTTGGTCGCTGTGGCGAAAGCGTGGTGTGTGACCTGTCCTGCCCACAAGGGTGCGAAACTCTCCGGGTGTCTTCATCAACTTGTTCTTCGGCTTCGTCGATCAGTTACGCCGTGACTTAAACCCTTGTGTTAAATCGCCGTCCTTCGCGCGTTAAGCCAACCTTATGAAACTCCCCCTGAACCTTGTCTTATCCGCTATTGTCTCGTTCGCCTTCATCGGCGCACCGGCACAGAACCTTCCGCAGATGATCAACATCAGTCCGGATGGACGGATGCTGACCGCCGGCGACCAAGCCAGTTCCGGATTCTATGCGGAGGACACCGTGAAGGCCGTTCACCTCACCTTCCTGCAGAGCAACTACTGGACGCTGATGCAGAACAACTACAGCAGTCAGACACCGATCCCCGCACTGCTGAGCTACGACGGTACGAACTTCAACGATGTGGGCGTGCGCTTCAAAGGCGAGACGAGCTACTTCATGCTGCCACCCGGATCCGAGAAGATGAGCTTCGATGTGGACATGAACGAATACAGCGCCCAGGACATCGACGGATACGAATCGTTGAACTTCAACAACTCCTTCCAGGACAACAGCTTCATGCGCGAGGTGATCTACAGCCACCTCATACGCCGCCATGTGCCAGCGGCGAAGGCCAACTACATCAAACTATACATCAATGGCTCCAATTGGGGATTGTACCCAAACGTGCAAGGCCTCAGCAGCGAATTCCTGAGCGAGTGGTATTACAGCAACAACGGTGATCGGTGGCGCGCCGCGCGGCCCGACGGCCAAGGCATGGGGCAATGGGGCGATGGCACTGCGGCACTGAACTACTTGGGGCCGGACACAACCGATTACCAAGAGTATTACACCCTGCAGAACTCCAATACCACCAACCCATGGACCAACTTGGTGAACGCCTGCAACGCGCTGAACAACACACCCTCGGCGCAGTTGTACGATTCGCTGAAACAGTACATGAACGTTGACCGCGTGCTGTGGAATCTCGCTGTGGAAACAGCTTTCAGCGATGACGACAGCTACATCCACAAAG
>CADECG010000238.1 GCA_902825795.1 uncultured Bacteroidota bacterium | reverse complement strand
GCTTTCCAGCGCACACGGCTACGCCGGGCTGAAGATCTCGTTCGCTGATGATGCATTGACCCTGCATCTGCCAGAAGGCGCTGTCGCGAGCGAACCCGGGAGTGGGTCGTTGACAGTGCTGGACATGAACGGTCGTATGCTCTTTGCACATTCCGTGATCGCCGCTCCCACCGTTCAAGTGTCCATGCCGGATACACCTGCAGGGGTGTATCTCGCCGTGATCGAACGGAACGGCATGCGCTCAACGGCGCGCTTCGCGATCCCCTGAACCGCTCCCTCAGCGTTCGTGCCGTCGCCTCGGAACGCCTTGTTGCTGAACCGTACCATCCACTGCTTTGAAGACACAACGCCCAATATCATGAACCCTCGCCATCACCTCACTCAGATCGTGCTTGCGATCACTCTCGCAGCGCCGGCATTGATCACCAACAACGCCACCGCCAGCAATGGGCCCACGGGCTTCACTGAGAACAAGGGCCAGATCCACGATCAGTTCCGCAAGCCCAACCCTTCGGTGCTGTACTTGATGAACGGGAACGGCATGAACGTACAGCTGAGGAACACTGGGTTCGCATACGACACCTATACAATGGAAGAGGGTGAAGGAAATCTCGACGTTCGGGATACCGCCCACGGCTTTGACGCAATGGGGAGAACGACCCCGGAACCGATACCGACCACTTTCAGGTTCCACCGCATCGAACTGCACTTCGTGAACGGCAACCCCGAACCTGAGATCCTTCGAGCGGGCGAAAGTGAGGACTACACGAACTACTACACCGATGTGACAGGAGAGGCAGGCGCAACGTTCGTTCGTTCGTATTCCACCATCACCTACCGCAACGTTTGGCCGAACATCGACGTGCGCTTCAACGCCGGTGAGAAAGGCTTCAAGTACGATGTGATCGTGCGGCCCGGAGGCGCTATCAGCGACGTGCGGTTCGCTGCGGAAGGCGCAACGATCAGTGAGGACCTGAAAGGAAGACTTGTATTCACATGGGCGGATGGAACGTTGGAAGAACAGATCCCGGAAAGTTGGGTGGAGAACGGTCGGAGGAAGTCGACAGCGGAGGCTCGCTACGACGTTGGTACGGACGCCACTTTCGGTTTCGGGATACACGGCTCGGTCGAGGGCACTTTAGTGATCGATCCCTCGCCGATAATATGGGCCACCTATTATGGCGGCACCTTAACGGAGAATGGCTGCGCGACCGCATTGGACGGGAACAACAACGCCTACTTGTGCGGCACCACGATCTCATCGACCAACATCGCCACGGCCGGTTCGCATGACGCCACATACAACATGGCCTATGACGGCTTCGTGGCGAAGTTCACAGAGGCGGGGGTGCGCTTGTGGGGCACCTACTTCGGTGGCTCCAGCGACGATCAGCCAACGGACATGGCGGCCAACAACGTTGGCACCTTCGTGGTGGTCGGCACAACGAGTTCCACCGCAGGTATCGCCACCGCCGGAACGCATCAGAGCGCAGCCGTGGACAATGCGGATGGATTCGCCATCGTCTTCAACACATCGGGCTTACGGCAATGGGGCACCTACTATGCTGGCACTGGTTCATTCCCCAACCAGGACTACGCCAACTGCGTTGCACTCGCCACCGACGGAAGGGTGGCCATGGCAGGATGGAGCACAGCGGCCAATGGTATAACCACACCTGGAACCGAGAACCCCAATGGAGGTTATGGTTTCCTTACCGTCCTCAGCAATACGGGCCAGCGCAATTGGGGAACGCGTGTAGGCAATGCGGATGAGCTGCTCTGGGGTGTCACATTCATCGGCACGAACCGCGTTGCGGTTGCGGGGCAGACCTCATCAACCACCGGCATCGCGACCAGCACGCCTGGCAGGCACGATGGCACCCACAACGGCAACTGGGATTCGTTCCTGATCAACTACAATGCCTCGACCGGTCTGCGCGTGTGGGGCACCTACTTCGGAGGGAGCGGGCTCGACGTGGCCACGGACCTCGCATACGTGGGCTTATCGCGCATTGCCATTTGCGGCCATACCACTTCCACCGCTGGCATGGCAACGAGCGGCGCCCACCAGACGGCTTACGCCGGTGGCACCAGCGATGGCTTCGTCGCCGTGTTCAACACCAGCAGCGGCGCTCGGTTCTGGTCTTCGTATTACGGCACCGCGCTGAACGACCAGTTGACCTCGCTCGATGGCACCGAGAGCGACCATATCGCGATAGGCTGCATCAAGAATGCGACAACGCTTGGTTCGGTCGGACAATCGTCGGCCCTCGACTTCAGCAATAGCGGCACGCTCTATTATGCCCCTGTGTTAGCATCCAATGCGAACAAATGCGCGGTATCCGCCAATCCGCACGGCATGATGGTGGCGGGCACCACCAGCGCGACGAACGTGGCCACCTGGGGCGCGTTCCAAACGACGTTGGCAGGTGGTTTCGACGCGTTCCTCTACCATTTGCACTATTCGTTGGTTCCGCTGGGAATGGCCCTGGAGAACAACAACGACAATACCTCAGCGCTGATGAAGGTGGTCGTCAGCGACCGGCACTTGAGGTTCGATGCCAGCCCCAATATCGATGGTGCGGATCAGCCAACCAATGTCACGATCCACGATGCCATGGGTCGTGTCGTATTGCGCTGGTCCGTGAGCGGCATCGGGGTATCAACGACAGATCTGAACGCCCTTTCGCCCGGTGCCTACGTGCTAACACTACAGGGTAGCTCCGGCTTCCACCAAGCCGAGCGTTTCCTTCTCCCCTGAACCGCTCACTCGCCGCCGCGACCGCTCGCTCGGAGTTCCTTTGCAGCGTCCGGTCGTGGCGTTTGCTTCGGCCCATCAACGCACACAACATGAAACGCTTCCTGATCCTCAGCCTATCCGTCGCCACCCTGCTCAGCTCCTGCAAGAAGGAGGAAGAAACCAAGCCGGGCAGCGCGTTCGTGGGACAGATCTTCGGCGTCCCCATTCCCGGCATATTCACTTGGGAGGAGGATGCCGACACCTGGGGATACCTGCAAGCCGATGACGGCGGCGGCTTCGTTTTCAGGGGCTCGGTGGGCAATTCCTATCCGCTTAATGACCTTGCCACAGACAACAACTGCCGGATCGAGATGATCGGTCGCGACCTGACCAACGGACCGATCGCTTACGGGGTGAACATGCCCGGAACCGAAGAGTGGTGGGTGCCGGTAGATGTGAACGGCATCT
>CADECG010000237.1 GCA_902825795.1 uncultured Bacteroidota bacterium | reverse complement strand
CGTGGTTGTTTCCGGACAACACGCACGAATTCAGAAAGGTGTTGATGCACCACACCTTGAAGTGCGACCCACAAACAACCCAAGACCAGTACAACTGCGGCGAGTGGGATTACCTTACCTACAACACAATTCACCATCACACCGGCTTGTTGGACAGCACAGCGCTGACCCATCCGTGGTTCAAAGTTGGTGCAGCCGCGCCGGACAGCGCGGAGCAAACGGCTTTCGTCGGCGCCGACATACGCGAGCGATGGAAGGTGGCCGCCCAGGTGCTGAGCGTGAACAACGAAACCACGGCCATCATCGGGCAAGGTACCAGCGCCGAAACCGTAGCGCTGGATTTCGGGGGCGGCACGGTCCGCTCGCAGTATCTGTTTTCCGCTGCTGAATTGAGTACCGCAGGCTTGGTCGCCGGTGCGATCAACGTGTTACGGTTCCCCCTTTCCGGCGGCTCGGGAACCGTTCGCCTCGTAGTGCGTGCCACTTCGACTGGTGCTGTTTCCATCAATACGTTCAACGACGCATTGGTGACCGTGTATGACGACAACACGATCCTTTCAGCAACGGATACGCTCGAACTGACACTGACCCAACCGATCGTGTGGGATGGAGTGAGCAACATCATACTTGACCTTTCTGTGGAGAACATCGTTCCGCTTGCCGGGGCTACCATGTTCGCCACGGATATGGGCGCAACGGTGGGGGTGCAGCAGGCCGGTCGGGACGGATATGTGGAATTGAAGGACGACTTCATTGGTGTGAGTGCCGATAGCCTCGCCAACTTGGGAAGTGCCGTTACGATCACTTTTCGCGTATTCGGAAATCCCATCCTGCCGATCAATAACACAGTGCTTGACGCAGTTGACGCGCAGGGCAGACGCATCCTGAACATCCACCTGCCGTGGAGTGATGGACGTGTGTACTGGGATGCCGGAAACGATGGCGGCGGATACGATCGTATCGATAAAGCTACGATCCCTGCGAACGTTGAAGGGCAATGGAACGATTGGGCCTTCGTAAAGAATACCACCACCGGCAGCATGAAGATCTACCTGAACGGCGTGCTCTGGCATACTGGAACAGGCAAGACCAAGCCCTTGAGCGGGATCACGCGATTCCGCATCGGCTCTGACATCAATGGGAACATCCCCTACCCAGGTCTATTGGATGAAGTGAACATCTTCAATACGGAGTTGAGCGCGGCGAACATCTCGGCATGGGCGGGGCGTAGAACCGATGCCAGTCACCCCGGCTACGCAGCGCTTTTGCAGCAATTCAGTTTCGACGAACACTACACGGTTGACCACGCTGCCAACTCGTTGAACAGCGCCGAACGCGCGTGGCTGATGGGCACGGTGCGACGCGATCACTTTGCCGCTACCGCATTGAAGAGTTCACCGCAACCTGTCACGATCAGGCCGGATGTGATCTTTGTGCAGGGCGATCACACGGTGGATGTGGACAGTACGCTCGTTACCGAGACAGTGCCTGCAGAGCATTTGTCCATCGAGCACTTTGCCGTGCAGGGTAATGTGGTCGTTCCCGTCGATACGTTGTTCGGCGGTCGCGCCGGTTGGAATTATGCCTACGACGCACAAGGCGCCGTCTCGGATTCCGCGTACGATGCCG
Source organism: uncultured Bacteroidota bacterium (assembly GCA_902825795.1). Lineage (GTDB taxonomy): Bacteria > Bacteroidota > Bacteroidia > Flavobacteriales_F > PHOS-HE28 > PHOS-HE28. The sequence goes on along the minus strand of CADECG010000237.1, from coordinate 1,636 downwards.
GAACGTGGCACTACAACAGCACCTTCGACTACTACGGAGCACCCTTCCCCGAGCTCGACAACTACGAGATCGGTAGGTACATAACGCCGTACGGAATAGGTCTTTCGTTAGGCAGCCAAGGTTTCCGGTGGACATACGACGTGACAGACTATCAGTGGCTTCTGCACGACAGTGTTGAATTGAGCGCCGGTAACCAGCAGGAACTCATCGATCTCGAGTTCGAATTGATCGAGGGTACACCGGCCAGACCCGTGGTGAACCACCAACTTCCGTGGGGTGGCCTCAGTTCGTTCAGCTACGCCAACCTCGACAACGATGTATCGCTGCCCGCTGTAACGGTGAGTACCGATCCTTCCGCTACGCAATGGAGTCTACGAACACGCTTCACCGGCCATGGGCACAACAGCAACGACGGCACCTACCCACACTGCTGCGAATGGAAGGACAAAACGCACTACGCATTCGCGAATGGGACACAGATCGATGCTTGGCACATTTGGCAGGAAAACGATTGTGCGCTGAACCCGGTGTACCCACAAGGTGGAACGTGGCTCGGCAGCCGCGAAGGCTGGTGCCCCGGCGATCTGGTGAAAGACCACAGCATCGAGATCACACCTTACGTCGCAGGTGGACAAGTCACGCTCGATTACGACATAACACCTGTGCCCGGGAACAATCAAGGCATGGGCGGCGGGAATTACGTGGTGAACATGGACCTCTTCGAATACGGACCAAGCCAGCACGCGCTCGACGCAGAAGTCTACTTGGTAAAACGACCAACCGATGTGGGTTACTACCGTCGGGACAATCCGATCTGTACTCCGCCACTTGTCACGCTGCGTAATGCGGGAAGTACGGTCCTGACCAGCGCCACCTTCAGCTATGGCGTTAGCGGGGGTATCACCAATTCACACACATGGACCGGCTCGCTTGCCGTTGCACAAACCATCGATGTTGAGCTGCCCGTGGGCAGCGGGTCTTTCTGGAACGGCGATGGCGCGAACCTCTTTACCGTTACCGTGGGCTCGCCGAACGGGTCGGCGGATCAGTACGCGGACAACAACAGCTACACCACGCATTTTGAATTGCCCGAGGTATTCGCCTCCAACTTCATCTTGATCTACAAGACCAACAACCGGCCTTGGGAGAACACATTGACCATCACTGACATGTGGGGTAACGTGGCCTTCGGCCGAAGCAATCACACCGCCAATACCATCTACAACGACACGCTGGAACTGTCGCCCGGCTGTTACACCTTCGAGTTCCTCGATACCGGCAACGACGGTCTGAGCTACTGGGCCGATACGCAACAAGGCAGCGGATACTTCCGATGGAAGGCCAACGGTGGAGGGCTGATCGAGAATTTCGAAACGGAGTTCGGCCGCAGGATCTTCAAGCCGTTCGTGATCGGCGATATCGTTGGATTGAATGAGGAGACCTTACCTGTGTCGTTCACGGTGTTCCCCAATCCCGCGAGCGAAGAGATCACCGTTGTTGCGGACGGGGTCGACGGGGTGCAACAACTCCGGATCATGGACATGAACGGGCGGGTATTGCACGATGCCATTTGGAACACCTCGACTTCCGCACAACGCGCCGTCGACATCGGTGACGCGGCGCCGGGGCTCTACGT
>CADECG010000236.1 GCA_902825795.1 uncultured Bacteroidota bacterium | reverse complement strand
ACGTCTACCCAAGGCCGTTCATCGCTGCGACATTGCCGGGTTCAGCGCGGAGCAGAATGGTGTAAGCGCCCACTGCATCATCAGTGCGCCCGAGCCATGCGTTCACTTCGGCGAACTCGCGTAACGCGCCCATATCGTCCTGGTGTTCGAGCAACCATCGTCGGTAGTCGTTGAGTGCAAGGGACAGATCGCCTTGGGCGCGATGTTGCCGGGCGAGATCAAGCGGGTTGGATTGCGCCAACAGCGCACCGGCAAGCGCCAGTGCAAACAGCACCGCGCCCGAGCGGAGCGCGATAGCAGGGGTTTGATAGGATCGCATGCATCAGGTTTGTGCATGCAAGTGAGCGGATCAGCGCACGCGATGCATGGTCGGTGATGCCGGAACAGATACGGTATCGGACGAACCGGGCGATCCGTCCGACAAGCTGCCGAAGCGAGTGTGTGGACCTTCTGAAAGCCTTATGGATAAAGGAGATCCGCGTGGACAACAAGTCGTCCACGAGCGCTGCGATCCGACGTGCGGAGCGCGGATCAGTGGGCCACGAAGAATCGCACGGCGCGATCCTCGGACACCAAGGTGTACAGGCCGTTCGGCCAATCGCTGACGTCGAGACTGCTTTCCTTCAGGAATGCTGGGATGGTCCGACCGGTTTCGTCCACGACACGGACGGAGGCGCGCAGCGGAAGGCCGATGAAGGCCACCCGGTCGGAAGTGGGTACAGGGTGTGCCTGCAAGTTCGGTCGAGTGACCGATTCTGTGATACCGATGCTTCCATCGTTCACGCCGAAGGTCACGGCCACATACACCGGTATGGACACATCGCTGATCACCGATCCGGGGTTCGAACCTGCGCACGAACCGCTTGTGGTGCTCAGCGTGCCCTGCCAGGCGGCGCCGTCCCAATAGCAGGTGCTCAATGTGGCGCAGTCGGTGATCCCGCTGGCAGCGGCATCCTCCCAGAACAGCTCCGCGTGCGCATCATCGCTCGCGCCTGTTCGCGTCAAGGTCCAGTGTTCGAGCGTGCTCACCGCGTTCAGGCCAGGACCGAGCGAGGTGGTGTTCGCGTAAGGCGCAGCGAAGTACTCGGCGGTATACTCGGTGTCCTGATCGTTGATGGAACTGATCCCCAGGCGGCGCCATTGGCCATTGTTCCCCACAGGGAATAGGAACGCGTTCTCGCCGATCTTCTTCATCGAGCCGTTCACGTAGCTGGTTGGACTTCCGCTCGTCGCGGTGGCATTCTGCACAAGCGTCAGCATGTTGCTGGCCTGCGAGTGGATCAATCCGCTTTCCAGCGTGAGTTCGCCAGCAACGATGCATTCGCCTGCGAGCAGCACGCCTGCTCCGCTGTTGTTCATCCGAAGGCCATGGAAATTGCCGGAGGTGATCAACTGTGATGTGCTGCCGTTGAACGCCACCGTGTTCACGTCGGGATCGAAAGTGCTTTGGTTCAGCCAGTCGCCACTGACCGCGATCTCCTGCGGGTCGGTGTGCTGCAAGGATGAACCCGTGTAGATCTGTACGTCATGGAACTGGTAGCTGCCCGTGCCGCGCAGTTCCGCTGCTTGTTCGAAGACCACGGGACCTCCGGTGATATGCACCACTCCGTCGTTCTCGATCACCACGTCGCCATCCACCTGCCAGCTACCGGCGGTCATCACGATGCTATCCGTCGCGTGCGCAAGGTCGATCGAGGATCCATTGGTGGTGAGCGCGCCACCGTTCAGTTCAAGGTGTAGATCAACGGTACTGCCCGCTGTGTTCAGCACCATGCCGTTCACGGCCGTCGCACCAGAGTTGGATATGAAACGTGGTCGACCGCTGCCCGGTGCTGCGCCGAACCAGACCATGTCGCCGTTCACCTCCAATGTGCCCCCCAACTGTAGATACTCGGGATCGAACATGCCGGCCTCGCATTCGAAACCGAGCTCGCCCGTGACCGCGACGGTTCCGCCGGATTGCTCGAACCGGCTGTCGCCCCCGGCCGCGCCATCAGCAAGCGCGAGCACCGATGTGATGCTGATCGCGCCGGCCGAAAAATGGAAAGAGCCACCCACGTCCATCACGAGCCGGTCGCTGGAAAGCACACCCGCGGTCATGTCCACCGATCCAGGTCCGGTGACGATGAAGCGATCCGCGATGTTGAGACCGGCGGCGATCGTGAGGGTACCGCCATCCACATACAGCCTATCGGGTGTGAACACGGACGCGATGCCGATGACAGGATCGGCCATGGCACCCGTGTAGTTCGCGGGATCGATGGTCACATTCTCGCCATCCAACGGCCAATCGGTCCAGTTGCCGGGGTTGTTCCAATCGCTGTTGATGGCGCCGGTCCAGTCCTGGGCGGTGACCATTGTAGCGAAAAGGATCAGGAGGTAGGTAAGCGTAGCGGTTCGTTGCATCATGGAACTTCAGTGTTGAATGACGATGCGTTGCGTACGGTTCACCACTTTCACGAAGTAGATGCCTTCGTTCCATGCGCTCACATCGACGTGGTTGTCGCGCGTGATGCAGATGCGCTGGCCGAGCACGTCGAAGATCTCCACCGGCACATTGGGAGGCGGGGTCTTCAGGATGATGTGATCAGTTACCGGGTTGGGGTAGGCGAGCGCGTCTTCAGTGATCGTAACGTCATCGCTCACACCTACGCTCGCGTTCTGGAAGGCGTCCGCGAAGCGCGCGATGTACAAATTGCCCTCCCAGCAGCAAGCGACGTGGGTGATCGTGTCGAACACCGTGGTGCCGCTGGTGATGCCGCACATATAGAAGGCACTATCGCCTACTATGGCGAGGCCCTTTCCGCTCTCTCCGTTCCCCGAGCCCATTCGTTTGGCATAGGTGAGCAGGCCGTTGGCGTCGTAACGGGCGATGAAGCAATGGGCGTCCTGGGTGAGGATGTCCACCGTGGTGCCATCGAAATCGGCGGTGAGGATGTTGCCGCCGAGATAGCCGCTCACCACGCTATTGCCTACGCCGTCGGTGATGATGTCCAAGCCGCTGTCAGCGCGCACACTACCGCCATGCTTCAGCCAGGCAACGGTGCCATTGGCATTCAAACGACCGGTCATGACCTCCGAGGTGTATGCATCCGGACCGGTGAACGATTGTGTGCCGAACTGAACGCTGGTGCCCGCGGCGCCACCGGTGAAGTAGCAGTTGCCGAATGCATCCAGTTCAATTCCGCGCAGTTCGCAGCCGTAGCCTGGGCTGTTGTTGTAGCCCTGCACCGCCCACTGGCCCTGCCATGCGCTATCCAGTTTGGCAACGAAGACCGGACCATTGCCCCCTTGCGTCAGCGACACGCCGTTGAGGTCGATCGTTGTGCCGAATTTCCCGCCGATGTAAACATCGCCAGTGCCCGGCATCACTTCCACCGCATCCAGGATGGCGATGCTCGTGGTGCTGGGAATGGACATGAGGTTGAGCAATGTGCCGTCC
>CADECG010000235.1 GCA_902825795.1 uncultured Bacteroidota bacterium | reverse complement strand
ACCTGGCTCCGCGTCCGTACTGCTCTCGCTCGTCATTGGTGCCGCCACGGCATTCGCTCAAACGGCAACCACGGAAGTCCCGCGCGTCTGGAATATCAAGGCGGTGATGCCAACAGGTATCACGCTGGATGTGAAGGCCTTCGACAAGGCCGGAAAGCAGTACGACGTCAAGGCGTTGGAAAATGGCGATACACACGTCATGGATGTGAAGGCCATCAACGGGACAACCCAGTTACCGATCAAGGTCATCGCAGGTGACGATGCATTCATGCCGGTGAAGGCGATCGCGGCCGATGGAACCCTGCTGGATATAAAGGCGCTCGACACCGAAGGCAACCGTCTGGATGTGAAGGGTGTAGCCCAGGCCGGTAGCATATTCCACATCAAAGCCGTCGGCCCGGACCGTGCGCTCTACGGCATTAAGGCGATCAGCACAACAGGCCAGATGCGCGATATCAAGGGAGTGAAAGGGAATACCGACGACGTTGAAGCCGCGGTGAACGGGGTGAATGTGGTGGCACACGTGAAGGTGTTGCCGCACACCACTGATGGTGATAGCGATCCGATCTGGAACGTGAAATGTGTTCAGCCGGATGGCCATGTGCTGGGCATAAAGGCAGTTGACAAGGCGGGGAACCTGTACGATGTGAAAGCTTTTCAATCGAACGGTAACTCAACGGTGCTGGACATCAAGGCACTCGTTGGCGGCGACAAGGTGTCGGTGAAGGTGTTGGTGAGCACGGATACGAACGCACCGGTGAAGGCCATCGGGGCCGACGGCACCATCTACGACATCAAGGCCATCGCGGCGGACGGCAGCAAGCTTGATGTGAAAGGCGTTAGCCGCAGCGGCAATGTCTACAACATCAAGGCGATCGCGGCGAACGGCGACCTTATGGCCGTGAAGGCCATTTCACCGCACGGCCTTTTCTATGACGTGAAAGGCGTGAAGTTCAACGCCGACGACAAGGAGATGGACCTGAACGGCGTTGCTGTAAGAGCGCATGTGAAGGCACTGCCGCAGGTGGAGTAAGTGGTCTAATCAGACCCCATGCTCATCTCCACTTCCTTCTCCTCTTTCTTGGCGCCTTTCAGTTCGGTGGAAGCATCGATGCCGCTGAGCACTTCGAGGTTGATACCGTCGCTGAGGCCGGTTTTGATGTAGGTCTTCTTCCACGCATCGTCGCCCTTGCCCTCGGCGTTTTTCACGTGTACGAAGGCGCTGTCGCCTTTGGTGTTGAACGTTACGATGCTCTCTGGTACCGTGAGCACGCTGTCCTTCCGGTCGAGCACGATGTCGGCGTTGGCGCTGTATCCGCTGCGGAGACTTTCGCCCTCCTTCAATTTCACGGCTGCACGGATCTCGAATTGGATGGCACCGTTGTCCTCCACGCCCTTCGGAGCTATGTACTCAAGTTCCGCATCCCATTTGGCATTCTCGATGGCACCGATGGTGAGCACCACGGGCATCTTCAGCTTCACCTTGCCCACTTCGCTCTCGTCCACTTTTCCTTGGAAGATCAGATCGCCCATATCGGCTATGGCGGCAACCGTGGTGCCCTCGTTGAAGTTGTTGCGCTCGATCACGCTATTGCCCTCCTTCACGGGCACGTCAAGGATCATCCCATCGATCGTACTGCGCACCAGAGTATTGCCGGCGCTTTTGTTGCTGATGCCATCGCGTACCACCTTCAGAGCTTCTTCGGCGGCGCTCAGTTCCTGTTTGGCGTTCTTAAGCGCCATGTCGAAACCCTGCATCTCAGCGGCGCTGATCACGCCTTTGTCCGCAAGCGGCTTGTTGCGGTCATAGTTCAGTTGCGCGTTCTGCACACCGATACCCGCGCCGTTCACGCGCTGCTCTGCGCTGCTCAGTTGCATCATGTCAGGCACGATCTGGATCTTCGCCAGTGCGTCGCCCTTTTTCACATGGTCACCGGCCTCCACGTACAACTCCCGGATGATGCCGCTCACCACCGGCTTGATCAGGATCTCCTTGCGCGGCACGATGCTGCCGTTGGCAACGGTCTTCTTGACCACGTTGTTCTTCTTCGCTTTCTCCGTTGCGAATTCATCGGGTTTGCTGGCGCTCTTCTGATAGAGGAACACCATGGTCCAGATGAAGAGTGCACCGAGGCCGATGAGAAGGAGGTACTTGAGGATGCGTTTCATTTTCCGTTTTTGGTTTCGTTGGGTCGCGAGATCCCGTGCCCTTACTCTGCTCTTAAGGCGTCCACCGCTTTAATGGCCAGCGCGCGGCGCGCGGGCAACAAACCCGCGACAAGTCCGCTGACGATCAGTACGACGAAGGCGATGATGGCGACGCTGATGTCAACACCGGGGTTCTTGAGGAAATCGCTGCCTTCGCCGATGGCCACCCGCACCGCTTCCAGAACCCCCACACCGGCCAGTAGACCGAAGTACCCCGCAATGAGGATGAGGGTGAGGGCTTCGTGAACGATCTGCCCGGTGATGTTGCGTGGCGTTGCGCCGATGCTGCGTCTGATGCCGATCTCTTTCGTGCGCTCCTTGATGCTCACCAGCATGATGTTGCCGATGCCGATGGCGCCTGCGATGAGCGAGAAGATCCCTACGATCCAGCTGATGGCCGAGATCGCGATGAACAACATGGACATCATGGTGTAGATCTCCTGCAGGTTGAAACTGCCGAACGCACTTTCGTCCGTGGGGTCCACTTTGTGTTTGCGCGCCATCAGCGCCTTCACATCCTTCTCCACCTGCGACACTTCAACGCCGGGTTCGGCAATAATGCTGAACCAATGCACTTGGTTGAGGCTGTTGAACGCCTTTTGGAAAGTCGTGAACGGCACGTAGATCTTGGCCTCGGCGTTGTCGCCCATTTGCGCGCTGCTCTTCTTCTGTGTGGTGCCCACTACCATGAAGTACACGCCGTTGATGCGGATGTACTTGCCCATGGGGTCTTCCTTTTCGAACAGCAGGTCCACGGCCTGCTTACCGATCACGCAAACCTTGCGCTCGTCGTTCAGGTCCTGCTGGTTCAGGAACCTGCCTTGCACTATGCTGACGGCTTCCACCTGTAGCACCTCTGGCTCAGCACCGTAGATGGAGAACGCGGCTGTCTTGTTCTTGTAGTTCACATTGTTGCCGCCTTGCCAACCACCCAGTTGCAATTGCGGCGAGCACACCTCGATGCCCGGCACGCGGTCGCGGATCAGTTGGATGTCCTCGTTGTCGAACAGGAACCGTCGCCCGCGTTGGAAACCTTGGTAAGGCTTGGTCGTGGGCATGGTCCAGATGAACGCGCAGTTCGTGGCGAAACCATCGAAACCACCGAGCACGGCATTCTTCAAACCATTGCCCATACCGAGCATGACCACCAGCATGAAGATGCCCCAGGCCACGCCGAGCATCGTGAGGAAGCTGCGCAGCTTGTTGCGGCGCAACGTCATCAATACCTCGTTCCAGCGGTCGCGATCGAACATGGTCTATTCGTCCCTTAGTGCCTCAATAGGTCGTATCGCAGCAGCCATGCGCGTAGGGCATGAACCCGGCGTCGGCCCAGATGCCGTCGGCGTACAGCCCG
>CADECG010000234.1 GCA_902825795.1 uncultured Bacteroidota bacterium | reverse complement strand
GGAGGATGCCGTCATGTTGGAGTTCAACGCGGCCGGTGTGCGGCAATGGGCCAGTTACTATGGCGGCGCGGATGCGGACTTCGGTTTTTCCGTGGCCACCGATGCGGCGAACAATGTGTACCTCGCCGGCGTCACCGAAGGCTCGACCACACTGGGCACGGCCGGTGCGTTCGACAATACGTTCAACGGCATCAGCGACCACTTCCTGGTGAAGTTCAATACCACAGGTGTGCGGCAGTGGGCCACCTACTATGGCGGAACATTGCGGGAGCTTGAAGCCAACGTGGCCACGGACCCTGCAGGGAATGTCTTCCTCGTCGGACAGACAGAGAGCCTCGCAGGCATCGCAACAGCAGGCGCGGCACAACCTGCTTCCGGAGGCAACGCGAACCCCGATGCCTACATCGTGAAATTCAATACCGCTGGTGCACGGCAATGGGCCACCTTCTGCGGTGGTCTCGAAACGGAGGAACAGATCAGCGTGGCGTGCGACCCATCGGGTAACGTATTCCTGAGCGGCACCACGGACAGCGACAACGCCATTGCCTTCAATGCGCTTCACCAAGGTTTCAGGGCAGGCAGCAAGGACGGTTTCGTGGTGAAATACAGCGCCACCGGCATACGGCAATGGGGCAATTATGTCGGCGGAACGGATGGGGATGAGGCACGCGATGTAGCCACGGACGCTGGCGGGAACGTGTACGTGACCGGAAGTACCACGAGTCCGGACCTTACTGCGACCACCTTCGCCTACCGCGACTTTCTGAATGGCATACAGGACGACGCCTTCTTGGTGAGGTTCGATGGCACCGGGCTACGGATGTGGGGCACCTACTACGGCGGTGATGATGTGGAAGACTGTTACAGTGTGGCGGTGGATCCGCAGGGCAACGTTTATATCGCCGGTGCCACGCTCAGCCTCGTGGACATCGCCACACCTGGCGCGCACCAGATCGCGCTCGATACGGACGTGGACGCCTTCCTCGCGAAGTTCTTCAACGTGGAACTGCCTTACCTCCTGAACGCCGGTGAGTGCATTGTGCGGCAATACCTCTACGACTACAGCGCCTTGGCTGCCGGTACCTACAACCTGAGCATGGGCATCGTAGCAGCCGTGGTGAACGCGGGCGAGGACCCTCCGTTGGTGTTGCCGGACATCGGCTTCAACGCGGGTATCTTCTTGAATATCGACGGTTTCAACGGCGCCATGCACAGTACCGATGATGCGGTGATCCCTGTCGCGGGTACGATCTGCCCACCGGGTGATCAAATCAGCATCGCGGTGAACATCCCTGCGGTGAACAGCTGCGGGAACGGCAACTATGCGCAAGCGACGGTGACGATCACCAACAACAGCGGTCTTACCGTCAGCAATACGGACCTGCACCTGAACCTCTCGGGTACCGGAGCCACCTACGTTGGCGAGATCTACAACGCCACGAGCGGACTCACCATCGCCTCGCCCAACCTGCTGGATCCGAACTATCCCTTTGTTCCCTACGCGCTGAACGGCCAAAGCGGCGACCTGTACCTGCCCATCATCTCCATACCTCCTGGCGTATCCACGTTCAACATCGATCTGAACATCGGCAGTACGCTCACCAACCTGTTCGCCCAGATCGATAGCGTGCACACCGGGTTCAACGCCACAGGGCAGAGCAATGCGGCATCGGATGCCACCGGCGTGGCCGCGCTAACGGTTCCTGTCATCAGCGGCTTCAACTGTCCGGGTTCCATCGCTGTCGGTGCCAACGTCGTTCTGAACGGCATCAGTATCACCGGTGCCACATCGGTGCAATGGGCCAGCACCACGGTTCCCCTGGTCACCGGTGCGGGCACGGTGGCAAACCCAACGCTCACCTACGCACCCACCGCGCTCGATGTGGCCAACGGCTTCGTGGCCATCAGCATCACGGCACTGAGCGCCTCCGGTTGCGATGCCGCCGTGACCTGTCAGGTGGACATCAACAACGTGCAGTACGATTATGGCGACGCGCCCATCGTGTACGATATGAACGTCAACTATCAGCCACCGGCCGCGGCGAGCACGCTCTTCTCCGGCCTGTTCCTGGGCGTTGTGGGCCCGGGCACGGAAGCACTCGCCAACAACAGCGTGCTGGCCGATGGAGATGGCACTGAAGAGGATGCGCTCACGAGCAACCCATGGACCGACCCCTGGCCGCCGGTGGGCAGTGCCTACACCTTGCCGACGAACGCCACGAACAGTTCGAACGTGAAGAGCTACTTGCACGCGTATGTCGATTGGAACGCCGACGGGGATTTCCTCGACTCGCTCGAGAGCTCGTTGAACACCATCACCATTCCCGCCTTGGCCGGTGCTGCGGTGCACCCCATGCAATTCACCGTGCCACCGTTCGTGAACACGGGCAGCCTGTTCTACATACGGATCCGGCTTTCCGTCGATTCCATGAGCACCACGGTGCCGTACATGGCCGCACCACGTGGTGAGACAGAAGACTATGTGTGGGCATCCGTGGGGCCGCTGCCCGTGGAGATGCTGGGCTTCACAGGCCGCGAGGAAGGGCAGGACGTACGGCTCGACTGGTCCACGGCAAGTGAAACGGGCAGCAGCCATTACGTGGTGGAACGAAGCGCCGACCTCAGCAACTTCACGTCCATCGGAACGGTGCAGGCAGCCGGCTTCAGCCAGTCGATGCACAACTACTCCCTGCTCGATATCGATCCGCTCTTCGGCTTGGCGTATTACCGCCTGAAGCAAGTGGATATCAACGGTGCGAGCGAGTACTTCGGACCGATCGCCATTTCACGAAGCTCAAGTGGTGATCCTTGGGTCCATAACCTAAGCGAGGGTCTGATCTTGATCCAAGGATCGCACGAGGATGTCGGGGAGATCCAATTCCTCGACATGTCCGGCCGTGTGCTTGCGGTTCCCGCAGTTGCCCCAAGCACCTTCGATGTCTCGTCATTGCCCGCCGGGGCCTACGTGGCCAGGATCACTTCATTGCCCAGTAGCACGAGGAGCCTCCGGTTCGTGGTGCAGTGAGCCTTCGTTCGGATCAGCGTGTGCCGGTCGCTGTTCCGACGAAGTACATTTCGAACTCACAGCATTTGCTCGGTTGAACCGCGTGCTTGGAGCGTGCGCAGCCCTTCGCACCAGCTCTGCTGTAGCGCGTGGACGGCGCTCGGATTTGCCGAGTGCCTCAGGAATTTTAGGTGCTCCGCCCCGCCGACCATCGTGCCAAGCGACATGTACCAAGCGCTCCAATACATTATACAGAACACTGTGGAACAAGGCGCTGTTGCCGGGGATACTGTCAGTGGATGGATAAACGTTGGTGTGATACGTTAATGGCCAATGAGATGGGCGGGGCATAGCCCCTAGTGCTGATGCGTGCGCGGCAAAAAGCGTCATTGTCCCGGAACGGGGCCGAGCGCGCGCGCCAAGTAGCTTCGTTCCCACGCCGCACAACCGGGCGCGTATCCATCCGTCTCGGCCATACCATGCAGAAACGTGCATTCCTCCCATTGATCATGGCACTGCTCGGTGCAGCCGCCATTGCGCAATCGCCGTTCATCCACCA
>CADECG010000233.1 GCA_902825795.1 uncultured Bacteroidota bacterium | reverse complement strand
TGCTCCACCCGAAGTACATCTCTTCATTGTCCCTTTTCAGATGAACGAAGTCGTGGTCCATGCCCTTGTCCCATGCGTCATACTCGAGCGCGATTTGCCATCCTGCAGCAATGCACTCCTTGCGGATATTATTCCACAAACTGGTTTCTATACGGGGTAGAACGATCATCACGTCTGCAAGACCCCATGTTGAACTCCCGCGTCGCTTTCCTGCCTCGCCACTTCAATAGTAATGACCAAGGCCAAACCGCGAACGCCGCAAGACCTTCGTTCCCGAAGCCCCCTGCGGCGTTCATCGTTCGTCTTACACCCTCACCACACGAAGCGCTTCACCTGCCGCGCATCGCCGTTGGTTACCTGTACGGTGTAGGCACCGCGTGCGAAGGAGAGCAAGGCGATCGACTTCCACCTGGCCGAACGCGAAGTGGAGATCCTCAAACTGCTCGCGGACGGCTTCAGCTACAAGATGATCGCGGCGAAATGCGGGTTCAGCTACGCCACGGTGAACACGCACGAGGGCCACATCTACGAGAAGCTGCAGGTGAAAAGCGTGGCCAGCGCGGTGAGCCTTGCCGTGCGGGAGGGGTTGGTGTAGGCGCGCCAAGCACATCCGCGTCCGCACTGTGGCATCCCCGCAACAATGCGGGGCACTTCTCCACACGGATGCCACACATACACATGCTGTTAAGGAACGTCATCGCCGTGAGCCTGAAGTGAAAGCAGGATGGCATGGGGTAGGGGAACGATGATCGCAGGTGGGTACGCAAAACCGAACGAACATGAGAACCATCATCACTTCAGTGGCGCTCGCTGCTTGCGCAACGGTCTTCGCCCAGAACACTGCGGCGCCGACCCCACAGCAGGATACCGTTCAACACGTGCTGAGCATCTATGACGAATGCCTGCTTACGGCCGGCAATGGTTCCTGGAAGGCTTTGGGGCTGAACGACGATCAGATCACCCGTGTAAGCGAACTGCAACTACGCTACAAGGAAAGTGCGAAGGCCGCAGAAGCAAAGGCGGTAGCCGATGAGAAGGCCGCTGCAAAGGGAAAAGGCAAGGTGAAGAAGGAGTCCGCAAAGGCGCCAGCAGCCACAAGCCTTGAGCAGAAAAAAGCCGAAGGCCGTACTGCCGAGCAACCAGAGGTGAAACAAGCGGACCCGAACGTGGAACCAGCCATGAAGGACAACACAGCACTGGAACCACCCATGGAACTGAACGGCACGTTGGACAAGGAGGAGGACTTCTCTGCAGCCACCGGCACCATTCCGCCCATGGAGTATTCTCCACTGGATGCCGAATTGCGCGCCATCCTCACACCCGCCCAGTTGACATTGTGGGAGCGTCGCTGCGATAACCGTACGAGCTTCAAGCCCTGAACGGAAGAGCAGTGGAAAGGAGAAGGCCGCGGTCCATCACCGCGGCCTTTTCCGTTGTATGAGGCTCGCTGCCTTTCTTTACCGACAGCACCGCACCCAGCATGAGCGAGATCACAGGCATCGCCCGGCAGAAGATCCACCCCGGCAAGTTGGACGAGTTCAAACGCCTCGCCGCTGAATGCATGCACGCTGCGCGCACCAAGGACACCGGCACATTGCAGTACGACTTCTACTTCAATGCCGACGAGAGCGAGTGCATCGTGGTTGAACGCTACCGCGATAGCGCCGCCCTGCAAGAACACTTGCAGAATCTCGGCGATCTGATGGGCAAGGTGATGGCCGTCTGCACCACCACCGGCGAGGTGCTCGGTGAGCCCAGCCCCGATCTGGCCAAGGGGCTGGCGGAATTCGGTGTGCCGGTGTACAGGCCGTGGCTGAAGCTGTGATCGGGAAGGCAGCGGTCAGCGCGCGCCTGCCATTCTTCTCATGCCTGTACAAGGCTGGCCCACAGGGCGATCAACGCTGCTCCAACGACCGTTTGAATTTCCTGCTGCTCGGTCGCGCGCTCATATAGGATCGCCGACTGGCGTACCCGTTGCTGATCTCTTGGCCCGTCCAGAGGTCGTAGACCACTGTGAATTGTTTGCCGGTGTATTTGTATGAGAAGCAATGCAGACCGAAGACAGCACCCGCACCACCGGGTATCAGGAAGCCCCAGACCAACCAGCGACCGAGTTTGAAGATGAACCTGTTCTTGGTCATGAGCACAAAGGAGAGCGTCAGGTATCGGGCGTCATGCCGCTCACCCATCATGGTCATCCGGTCGCGATCCAACACCAAGGGATAGCCGCCACTGGTAAGGTAGGCCTGTAACTGATCCTGGTAGAAGCAGAAGTCGTTGTAATTCTGTGTGTCTGCGCTGTCCAAGCCGAAGCTGCTCATCGCCGTCACCTTCAGGTTGTCGGCCCCGCGGATCCGCTCTATATCCCGACAGTAGCGCGCGAAGGCACGCTGCGGCTCCAATGCGTGTTTCTGGCCCAAGGTGTCGAGGATCAGGATGTAGGGAATGACCACATGCCCGTTCCCGGTGGATCGGCCCATCCTGTCGCTGTGCAGCGCTATTACCTGCAGGTCGAATGAACGAGCGGCAACAGTGTCGGCCATTAGCGCGGCCAGCATATCGGCGATCCTCGGCACCTTGGCCTTCGCGTCTTTCGTGTTGCTCGCCTTCGACCCAAGCGCTTCCGACGGGTCCTTCACGCTGGTCATGGACAGGCTGTCCAACGCCATGGCAACAATCGAAGTGTCCTGCGCACTTCCTACCAACGTGTCGTTCGAACGTTGGGCAGCCAAGCTGTCGATCGCAGTGGGTACTTCCACCGTGTCCTGCACCATTGGCGCCGGCCGTTCCTTCGTCGTTGACGCAGGCGGTCCTGGGATCGCCGGCATGTGGCCGCTCTCCTTCAGTGCTTTTGCGGCGGTGGCGGCGCAGTGGTGCAGGTCGAGGTCGGCCCCGGCATCTGGGATGAGGGCGTAGCGATGGATCACGGAAGCGAGCAACTCGTGGCGTGTCATTCGCCCGATCGCGGATCTGAATGCAGCGGTCACCGGGTCGGTCACAGTGTCGCCTTGCTCCACGGATCCCTTATCCGAATTCCTGTGCGCCGTTTCGGCCAACGCGCGCAAACTCTTCACCGAAAGCTCCATGAGGAAGCGGTTGTCCGGATGTTCGGCCAGCAGGCCATTCATCTGGATCAGCGCCTGTTCATGTTCGCCATCGATGTAATACGTATAGGCCAGTTCGAACCCGGCCATGGTACGCACCAGTGCGTAGGGATCGTCATGCGCCATCGCCGTCCACGCATGCCCGGTGCTCATGGACTGCAGCATAATGCGTCGCTCATCAATGGCGGGGTGGGTCGCGAACGTTGTGTCGTGGTCGTGTTCGGCCTGCGTAAGATCTTCAGGGGCTACGGCGAAGATGCCCTGTATGGTACTCGGGACCGTACAGAAGAAATCGCCACCGGGTGCTTCCTCATAGATCGCACGTTCGGAATGGGCCAGCACGTCGAATACAGCGCCGGGGTCGAGCGCGCCGAACGGTGAAGCATGGTACAGGAGCACCGCAGCGCTATCGGCGGAGATCTCCTGCTGCCGCGATCGGCGGTACCTGCTCCGCAGCAAATGCTCGGCGCTTTCCT
>CADECG010000232.1 GCA_902825795.1 uncultured Bacteroidota bacterium | reverse complement strand
TTGTCGCCGGGGTTCTTGTCCGGGTGCCACTTAATGGCCTGTTGGCGGTATGCTTTCTTGATTTCCTCGGGGGTGGCGTTGCGGCCAACGCCCAGCAGGTCGTAGGGGTCTTTCTTGCTCATGTCTATTGGGCGACGCGAGCGTCGCCCCTACGTCATTCGCCCACCACCACCTTGGCGTAGCGGACCACTTTATCGTGCAACGTGTAACCGCTTTCCGCCACTTCCAGCACACACCCTTTCAGCCTGTCCACCGGCGCTGGTGCCTTGGTGATGGCTTCGTGTTTGTCGGTATCGAAGGGCTTGCCCTTCACATCGGTCATCGGTTTCAGGCCTTGGGCACCGAGGATGTGCAACAGCTTTCCGTGGATCAGGTTGAAGCCCTCTTTCACGGCCTTTATGTCGTCCACTCCAGCATTGTGGGCAATGGCACGTTCCATATCGTCCACTATGGGGATCACGTTCTTGAGCACATTCTCCCCAGCGAATTGCAGCAGTTCGATGCGTTCCTTGGCGTTCCGCTTGCGCGCGTTGTCGAACTCGGCGTTCAGGCGTAAGTACTTGTCGTTCAGCGCGGCCACCTCGGCTTTCAGCTTTTCGTTCTCGGCCACCAAGGCATTCTCCTGATCGGCCATGGTATGCTCGGCTGCGGCCTCGCTGGCGTGGCCCAATTCCTCGGCGGCTGCCGCCGCTTGTTGGGCAGCTTCGTTCACGATCACGTTCTCACCGGCCGTCGCTTGGCCGTTGTTTTCCGGTTTCTCGGACATGGTTTTGTCTGACTTTCTGAAGGGATTCCGCACAGGTCAACATCCTTGCCTCAACAGGGTTGGGGACAAAGAGGCGCGAATGTGGGGACAGATCGGCAGATGGCAGCCACCGACCGGCGGGACAGGTCAGGAAAAGAGCACTAGCAGGGCCGGCTCAGTGTTGCACTACGACCAACCGGCTGCGTTGGGTGCCCGCGAGTCTCACCAAGAAGGTTCCGTTGGCGATGCCTGACACGTTGATCCGTATCACTTCTTGTCCGGCCTGTGTGCGCTGCTGAACCTGCATTTTGCCGGTGAGGTCGAGCAGTTCAACTATGCCACCTTGGTCCATCTGCAAGGGAATGTTCAGCAGGTCGTTCGCGGGAACGGGGAAGGGGATGCCGATCGGATCCGCCGTCATCGCCTCAATACCCGTTGTGATGCCACCGTCCGCTATCACCTCCCGCACTTGGTGCACGGCGCCTTGGTACTCGCCCACGAAGGCCACGGTGGTGCAGTTCGCAATATTGAAGTTCATCGGGACGGTGTAGGTGTAGGTGCGTGTTACCAATGTGCCCTGTGTTGTGGTGGTCACTTCATCACCCCAGAGTGGTGTGAGGTATGCGCGTAGCACGTTCACATGGTCGTAGTTGGCTTGCGGACCATTGGGACCATAATCGCTTTGGTAGGCGGTGATGTGATCCTCCTTCAACAGCACGGTGATGTAGTCGCTACCGCCCGGGCTATTGTCCGTGTAGTAGAGCTCCACGTTCACGGTGAGCAAGCGCGGCCCGGGATCGAACGTGCTGGAGAAACCGATGTTCACCGGCGATGGCTGCTGCACTATAGCACCGACCGCCGCACCCCACGCGCCAGAAGAAAGGGTTGTGGTACCCATGTACGCTGAGCGGCCGACCACGGCCTTAGGCGTTGCGTTCACGCCGAAGTGGTTCAGCAACGCGGTGCCCTCGGTGGTGCGTAAGTCCGGTTGCCCGGCACCCGGCACGGCAAGGCCGCCCGCGTTGATGCCCACCACCACCAAGTTGTTGCCGTGCGTACTCTGAAGGCTTTCGGCGATCACATGCCCTGCCGGGCAGTTGCCACAGTTCACGGCGGTGAATTCTTCCATCAACGCCGTGCGGTTCTCCGGTGACGTCCCGACCATGGTCTGTGCAACAAGGGCGAATGGGAACAGCAGTGTGGAAAAGGCGATCAAGCGCATGATGAACGTGTTATGGTGCGAAGCAACAACAGTGGCCCGGCCTGTCGCAGTCGCCGTGGCGACGTTGGCCTAGTTGACCTACGGGGAAAACGCCCTTTGCGGTTGTGGCCCGAAAGAAGAACACCCGCCACGTGGCGGGTGTTCCCAGTCAAAGTGCGTTGTGCCTCAGCAATACTCCGCGTATGCCATCTCGAGGTGCTCGGCGATCATCTGCGCGTTGCGGCCTTCGATGTGGTGGCGCTCAACGAAGTGCACGAGCTTGCCATCCTTGAAGAGGGCGATGGCCGGGCTGCTTGGTGGGTAAGGCAGGAAATGTTGGCGGGCCTGATGCACAGCGTCGGTATCGACACCGGCGAACACGGTAACCAGTTTCGCCGGGCGCTTGGCGCCGCTCAGCGATGCCTTTACGCCCGGGCGCGCAGCACCTGCGGCGCAACCGCAAACGCTGTTCACCACGCACAACACGGTGCCTGAGGTAGCAAGGGCCTTGTCAACTTGATCGGGGGTCTTCAGTTCCTCAAAGCCAGCACTGGTAAGGTCGGCGGCCATTGGAGCGGTGAGTTCTGCGGGGTACATGATAGTTGAATGTGGAAATGTGGAAAATGTGGACATGAAGGCGGTTCCTATTGGCCTTCGAACGGGGACAAATGTAGCGCGTGATGAAAGGGTGTTCGTTGACACGACCGTTACCATCTTGCGGCATGACCGACGCGCAACGCATCGAAGCGTGGTTCGAAAAGCTGCCCGAAGCGTGGCAGCCAAGGGCGCAACGCGTTCGCGAGTTGCTACTGGAAGCTGCACCGGCGATGGAGGAGAAGTGGATGTTCAAGAGCACTCCGTTCTACCTGCATTGCGGCTGGATGTGCTATCTCGGTTTCAGCGCCGACAAGAAGAAGTACGGGCCCGATGGCCAGTTGATCCTGGGCTTTTGCGCGGGTGTACACATGGACGATGCCGAAGGGTTGTTCGCTGCAACGGAGCACACGTTGATACAGCACTACTTGGTGCCGCTGCCGCAACAACGCATGAACGAACCCGCACTGCGCCGGTTACTGGATGAGGCCGTGCGGGTGAATGAGTTGATCGCAGAGGAGCGTAAGCAGAAGAAGAGCGTGAAGCGGAAGCGTTAGTGAAGCACTACGCACTTGCCGGATCGCAGGCTTCCGTCGGTGGTAACGCGGACCACGTAGACCCCCGAAGGGATGGTGCTCACATCCAACTGGACCTGGCCACCTCCCGATCGTGCTGATCGTAACACTGTCCTTCCATTCGCAAGGAGCAGGTCGACCGTGAATGGCATTCCCGCACCAAGCTCCGGGTCGATCGTCAATAGGTCGTTGGTCGGGACCGGGAACATCGTTGGTATTGGCCCTGACATGTCATTGACGCTGCCGAAGCACAGTGTTGCTGTGGCCCGGACATCGTCGATCATCCATCCATCGGCAGAAGCTGTATTGGAATCGGCGACAAAAACGAAGCGGAGCTTCAGGGTATCAAAAGGCGCTCGTGCGCTCCGGTGTTGTTCTTCCATGGATCTTCCACCGCATGTTAATGCGAGGTCAACATCGAACCAGCCACCGCTATGTCCAGTGAAGATCGTGCCCTCATCGGTAGACGTCCAGAACGACGAATTTGCGTCACCCCAGAGATCGCCCAAATGTGTTCGCACCCATGCACCTACGCCCGGGTCGTACGCGTCGATGAATCCATAGCTGTCCATACT
>CADECG010000231.1 GCA_902825795.1 uncultured Bacteroidota bacterium | reverse complement strand
ACCGGGTCCTTCGCACCGACCTTGCTGACACATCGCGGGTATCGACGTTGTTGGCGCTGAGCGGCCAGCACTACCGCAGCGGCCCGCAAGAGGCCCAGCGACTGGCTGTGCAAGCGAAAGAGCTCGCCGAAAAGATCGATCACAAGAGCGGCGTGGCCTATGCGTACAAGGCCATCGGCATGAGCTATTATTTCCAGAACAACTGGGTGGATGCCCTGGTGAACTGGAAACTCGCGCTCGAGACCTTCAAGTCGATCAATGACCTGAACGGTGTATCGAACATGCTGAACAACCTGGGCGCGGTGCACTTCAACGGTGGTGACGATAAGGCGGCCTTGGACTACTACTTGGAATCGCTGCGCGTGGCGGAAACGAACAACGATTCATTGCGTACGGTAACGGCCTTGGTCAACATCGGCACGGTCTACCTCAACAAGGAATCCAGCAAGCATCTGGCCGTCAAATACCTGCAGCGCGCACTGCCGTTGAGCAAAACCTTGGGGGATCATGATGCCATCGGCACCTGTGCGGTCAACTTGGGCGAGATCTTCCTGCGGAAGGAGAACAAGGTGGATTCGGCCCGGTTCTACAACCCTGATTCAGCCCTCTTCTACTTTGAGATGGCACTGGATGCATACCGCAACACGGCCACCGGTAACGTGCCGTTCGCGTTGAAGAGCATTGGTCGCGTGTACGCCGCCCGCAATGATTTCGACAAGGCCATCGAGTACCAGACCGAGGCCTACCGGATCGCCATGGCCATGGACGCGCGACTGGAAATGGCCCAGTCGCTATTGAGTTTGGCCGACACGTATGAGAGCAAAGGGGATGTCCCGCAGGCCATAACAGCATTCGATCAGGCCAAAACGATCGCCGAGGAGATCGATGCGCGGTATGAGATGCAGGCGGCCTACAAAGGTCTTGCTGTCAGTTATTCCCGCTCCACGGAGTACAAGCAGGCCTATACCTACTTGAACCTGTTCTCCGACATCAAGGACACCCTGTACAATGCCGAGATGGACAAGAAACTCCAGGCCCAATCGCTGAGCTACGAGATCGAGAAGAAGGAAGGACAGATCTCGTTGTTGGAGAAAGACCAGGAGTTGCGCTCGCTGGAACTCAAGCGGCAGAAAGCCATACGGAATGCCACTATTGCGATGGGTGTCCTCTTCCTGGTGTTGGCCGGCGGGATGTTCAACCGGTACCGGTACACGAAACGTGTGAACAAGATCATCGAGAAGGAGAAGGACCGCAGCGAGGCATTGCTCTTGAACATCCTGCCCAAGGAAGTGGCGGAAGAACTGAAGGCCAAGGGCGAAGCTGAAGCAAAGCTGATCAGTCAGGTAACGGTGCTCTTCACCGACTTCAAGGGCTTCACCGCCATGAGCGAATTGGTGAGCCCGGAACAACTCGTGAAGGACCTGCACGAGTGCTTCAGCTTCTTCGACCGCATCTGCGGCGAACATGGCTTGGAGAAGATCAAGACCATCGGCGATGCCTACATGGCCGCTGGTGGCCTGCCGGTGGAGAACGCTACCCATGCGGCCGATGCGATAAAAGTGGCACTGGCCATGCGCGACTTCATTGCCGAAGGCAAAGCGCGGAAGATCGCCGCAGGCCTGCCCTACTTCGAGATCCGCATCGGCATACACACGGGCCCTGTTGTGGCCGGGATCGTGGGTGTGAAGAAGTTCAGCTACGACATCTGGGGCGATACGGTGAACACGGCGAGCCGCATGGAATCATCCGGTGCGGTCGGTCAGGTGAACATCAGCGAGGCCACCTATGATCTGGTGTACGACGAGCCCGGTCTCGACTTCCTCCCGCGCGGCAAGGTGCAGGCCAAGGGCAAGGGTGAAATGGAGATGTACTTCGTGGACCGGGAAGGACAGCTCGCGCCGAAGGCGTAGGATCTCCAAATGCGTTGGCTGCGCAGTTCGCACCACCGGCCAGCGGATGGATCCGTCCAAGAGCCCAGAACTGGCGATGGGCTTGGCTTGCGCTGGCGTTCCGTGGAACATTGTGGCACGTTCGCCGGTTGGACGGTGCAGGCGGTGATCGATGCTGCCAACCAGTTCATCGGTGGTTGCGGCGGTGCCTACACGGCTTCGCAGTTCAACGCCGCGCTTAGCGACCTGAACGAGAACTACGTGGGCGGTACCATGGACAACGGCGACATTCTCTGCCCAAAGAAGGATGAGGAGAACGAGAAATCGGCCACCACGGGCCGCAGCCTGCTGGTGAGCCCGAACCCGAGCACCGGTGACGTTCGTGCGATCTTCAGCTCTTCGAGCGATGCGGCCGCTGTGATCACCGTGCTCGATATGGCCGGTCGCAGCGTAATGCCCGCTGAGCGCATGGGTGCCAGCAATGGCCTCAACAGCACCACGCTCGATCTTTCGGATCTGAACGCTGGTTCTTACCTGATCATGGTGGAGCAGAACGGTGTGCGTTCCGTTGAGCGCGTGCTGATCTCGCGCTAAGCCTATCCTGGGGCGAACGCTCCTGAGCGGCGCGCATCGGCAACGGTGCGCGCCGCTCTCGCGTTCGGCCCCTTCTGTTGTGATGCTTCATTGAACACCCAAGGCTCATGGTCCGGCGATCGAGCCAACGGCGTTTGTGCGCGCACCACTAGTTTGCAACACGGATCAGCCACCCATGCCCACCGCAAAGACCCCGCACGTGAAAGACGGCGACCAATGCATGGTGGTCGCAGGAACACACAAAGGCAAGAGCGGCCTAGCCCGCGACCTGAACGTGAGCAAGACGGGCCATCTGACCATCACCGTGGTGCAAGCGAACGGCGTGCGCTTCAAAACGCTGGGCAGGAACGTGGTGGTGCAGCGTTAGGCTTGGGTTCCCCGCAGCTGTCGAACGTTGTGTGCGGTGCGGTGTACAGGCCCGCATGACGCGGCTTCGCTATACCTCCCTTGCTCTTCTTCTCGTGCCAATGGCACTGTTCGCACAGCAAGGTGCACCAGCCGCCGCCCCTGCTCCCAAGCCACCACACTATCGGGGCCCGGCATTTCTCTCCGCGCAGGACAGCCTGGACTTCGCGCAATTCCGCGAGCACTGCTCACCAAAAGAAGACACACGTCATGTCGCCATCATCACCGATAACTACCGCTTGGTGTGGCATGAAGCGCGGCATGGCGCCTACTGGGTGGTCACACGCGGCGATGGCCGCTCGCTGATCGACTTCATGGAAGCCGATCCGGCGGGTATGCGGTTCCCTTTCTGGCTGGACCAGCAGCCCTTCAGCGATCGTTGCAGAATGGTGGTGTACGATGAGCCCACCGGACTGATCAACCGCGATGTGTGGTACTTCGAGGCGCCGTGATCACAGCTTCAGCCACGGCTTGTACACTGGCACACCGAATTCCGCCAGCCCCTTGGCCAGATCGGGGCTGGGCTCACCGAGGAGATACACGAGCGCGATGAAGCAGCCCTTGATCGCCGAAGTCGATGGCCTTGGATCGATATGTTTGTTGAATGCGGTTCCCTGTACACGCCTTGCCTTTAGTGTTCCTTGCCATTGGCAGCCCGTTGTGCTATGTCGCGCAAACGACCTTGCCGGATACGCTCGTCCACATGGATGGCAAGCGGACACCGGTTCAACTGAGCCGACTGGAAGGCCAACGCATATTCTACCGGGACAAGTCGGGTTGGCGGTCCTCTGTATTGGACAGCATTACCATGGTGATCGGCAAGGGCAACGTCGCCTCGATGGGCAACTCACTGATCGCCGAACGCAAAGGCCGTCTGTTGTTGCGCGCCACGCCCGAACGGCAAAGCCTCGACCACTACGCGCGC
>CADECG010000230.1 GCA_902825795.1 uncultured Bacteroidota bacterium | reverse complement strand
TCTTCGACATCAATGGCCTGGATGCGGGAGGCAGTGGACGCAGTATCGTCTGCGGTCCGGAAGGGCGTGTGGTCTACCAAGCTGACGTGAACGAGGAGTTCATCCCCATTGAGATAAACTTGGAGAAGGTGCGCCGTAGCCGCGAGCTTGGCGTGTTGCGCTTGGGCCAGCCAATGAAGAGCTTCCGCGATCGTCCCGTGGAGTTCGATGTGTACACACCGGGCTTGAAGCATCCGCACCTGGAAGGACTGGGCCCGCTGATCAAGCCGAAGCGCGTGCAGGAATTGGGCGAGTTGGAGATCAAGGACGAGACGCGCGCTCACGAACTGCCCAAGCACATCATTACTTCGTTCCGTCCACCAAGCGAGCAAACACCATAGCCATGGGAAGCACCGTCGGCAGCAGCAAGCACCACGCACGCCTCAAGAACTACATCAGTTGGTTCGAAGTGCCCGTGTACGACATCCACCGCGCAGCGGCCTTCTACAACGCCATCTACGGAATCGAGATGGAGATCAACGTGAACGGCGAGTTCGCCATGGCCTACTTCCCCGCCGATGAAGGCGTGGGCGGCGCGCTTATCGCAGGCCCGGGTTGCTACCCCAGCGACACCGGCTCGCTCATCTACCTCAACGCCGGCAACGACCTCGAAGGCGTGCTCGGTCGCGTGGAACTGGCCGGAGGCAGGGTGATCATGGCGAAAACGCACATCAACGACGCCTCCGGGAACTTCGCGCTCTTCATCGATAGCGAAGGGAACCGCTTGGCTTTGCACGAAGGACCTGCACGGAGCGGACCGGCACCCAAGGCCGCGAAGCCTAAGGTGAAGGAGGTCAAGAAGAAGGCCGCACCGAAGAAGGTCGTCAAGAAGGCTGCGAGGAAGAAGCGCTAATGCAGAACGGGGAAGCCGTTACGTCGCACACTCGTTGCGTCGTAGCGCCGGCGTGGTGAACCTTTACCGCCTCCTATCTTTCCCATCGGCTTACCCCGCATGTCAGATAGCAGCCCCACCACCCGTTCCCACTTCAACGCAGCGCGCCTGCGCTCCCATACCTGGGACCAACTGAAGCTCGCTGCTTCGGCATTGAACGAAGGTCGCGGTGATGCTTCCGAAGTGGAAGCCTTGTTGAAGGACCTCCAGACCATCGAGCTCTACTGGGCCTATCCCGGCAAGGACACTGTGAAGCGCCTGCAGCAGATGCTGAAAGGCCGCGAGCACCACACGCTCACGCAGAGCGCGAACCACGTGGTGCGCAACCTGAGCAGCGGTGCCTTCCGCAGCGATCCGGTAGCGCTTGCCGATCCCTTCGCGCCGCCGCATGTGCTGTTGGAGAGCGAGACCGAGGTGTCGCATCTCAACTACTTCGAAACACTCTTCGTTGATGAGCTCAGCGATAGCGAAGAGGCCGCGCTCAAACAGAAGTTGCTCAGTTGCCGCGATCGCAGCGATGCCTTCCTCTACACCCCGGTGGTGGTGCGGACGATACAGGATGCACTGGTGGCCCTGCTCTTCAACCACAACATCCAGGCGGTGGTGGTGCGCTATGGCGTGCCATACAAGAGCACCCACCACAAGGGCATCCTCCAGGAATTCACGCGCGCCATCGACGACCTCGACCTCAGCGATCGCGGTCAGGCGAACATGGGTCCGGTGCTCGCGCGCATCATGCGCTGGTTCCGTCCGGAAGTGGATCGCTACTACGTTACGGACACACCCGTGACCGACCTCAAGGACAGCACGCTGAAGAACTTCCGCCGCATCTTCTACCGCACGGAGGACCTCAACGAGTTGCACATGACCATCATGCGCGGCATCCAGGAGAAGTACGACACGCCCTTCTTCACCGCATTGAAGGAATACAGCAAGCGGCCCATGGGCGTCTTCCACGCCATGCCGATCAGCCGCGGCAACAGCGTGTTCAAGAGCCGCTGGATCCAGGACTTCGGTGAATTCTACGGGCGCAACCTCTTCCTTGCGGAGACCAGCGCCACGACCGGAGGATTGGATTCACTGCTGCAACCCACCGGTCCGTTGAAGAAGGCGCAGGAACTCGCCGCGCGCGCCTTTGGATCCCAGCACACCTTCTTCGCCACGAACGGCACGAGCACCACGAACAAGATCGTGGTGCAGGCGTTGGTGGAGCCCGGCGACATCGTGCTCATCGACCGCGACTGCCACAAGAGCCATCACTATGGAATGGTTTTGAGCGGCGCGTATCCGGTCTACCTGCACAGTTATCCGCTGCCGAAGTACAGCATGTACGGCGCGGTGCCGCTGGAGCACATCCGCGAACAGATGCTGCGCCTGAAGAAGGCCAACAAGCTGGACCGCGTGAAGATGCTGTTGCTCACCAACAGCACTTTCGATGGTGTGGTGTACAACGTGGAGCGCGTCATGGAACAAGTGCTGGCCATCAAGCCGGACATCGTCTTCCTGTGGGATGAAGCGTGGTGGGCCTTCGCCGGCTTCTCCTACATCCTGCGCCAGCGCACAGCGATGCATGTTGCCGCCAAACTCGCACGCAAGTACAGGAGCGAGGAATACAAAGCCGAGTACGCCGCGCACATCAAGTCATTGAAGAAGGGCGAAGAGCCCCGCCTGCCTGATCCCACCAAGGTGCGCATCCGCACCTACGCCACGCAGAGCACGCACAAGACGCTCACGTCCTTCCGCCAGGGCAGCATGATCCACATCTGGGACGAGGACTTCAAGCGCAAGAGCGAAGCCGCGTTCCACGAGGCGTACATGACGCACACCAGCACCAGCGCCAACTACCAGATCCTCGCCAGCATGGATGTGGGTCGCAGACAGGTGGAGTTCGAGGGCTACGAGCTGGTGGAAAAGGCGATTGAGCTCGGCCTATTGTTGCGTCGCACCATCCGCGAGAATGCGCGCCTGCAGAAGTGGTTCGACATCATCACCATTGCCGACCTCATCCCCGCCGAACACCGCCAGAGCGGACTGGAACACTACTACCGCAAGGACAAAGGCTGGAACGACATCGAGAAGGCCTGGGCCGAGGATGAGTTCGCCGTGGACCCCACCAAGATCAATCTCTACACCGGCAAGACGGGCATTGACGGCGACACGTTCAAGAACGTGTACCTCATGGACAAGCACGCCATCCAGATCAACAAGACGAGCCGCAATAGCGTGCTCTTCATGACCAACATCGGCACCACGCGTGGCTCGCTGGCCTACCTCACCAAGGTGCTGCTGCAGATCGCCGATGAGCTCGAAGAGCGCAACGCCGGTTTCGAACGCGAGGACAAGCTCATGCACCTCGACAAACTGCGCGACCTCAAGGAACTCGACAAGTACCCACCGCTGCCCGATTTCTCCAGCTTCCACACCAGCTTCCAGGGCCAGCCGGGAGTGCCCGGCGGCGACATCCGCTCGGCCTACTTCCTTGCGTACAAGGAAGAGCGCTGCCGCTACGTCAAATTGGAACCTGCGCTCGCCGAGCTCCGCAGCGGCCAGCCGCTCGTCTCCGCATCCTTCGTCATTCCCTACCCGCCGGGCTTCCCCGTGCTCGTGCCCGGCCAGGTCATCAACAAGGAGATCATCGACTTCCTCATCGCCATCGACGTCAAGGAGATCCACGGCTACCGCCCCGAACTCGGCTTGCGCGTCTTCACCGATGCCGCCATGGGACGGCAGAAGACCGGGACGGCGATGGGGGGGATGCGAGCCAGCCAGGCTCTGGGTAAGAAGAAGTAGGGCGTGTCCCCGGCTCAAAAGCAGCCGGGGTCGCGCTTTCCGCTGCAAGTCCTCGGCTGGATTACCAGCCTCCGGGCTTTCCGCTGCAATCGCTC
>CADECG010000229.1 GCA_902825795.1 uncultured Bacteroidota bacterium | reverse complement strand
CGTTTCCGGGCCATTGCCGATGAAGTGGGCGCACTCCTTTTGGCGGATGTGAGCCATCCGGCGGGGCTGATCGCGGCCAAACTGCTGAACGATCCGTTGCCGCACTGCCACATCGTTACCACCACCACGCACAAAACCCTGCGCGGACCACGCGGTGGCTTGATCATGATGGGCCGTGACTTCGAAAACCCCTGGGGCCTTAAAACGCCGAAGGGTGAAGTGCGGAAGATGAGCGCGATCCTGGACGGAGCCGTATTTCCCGGCACACAAGGCGGACCGCTGGAACATGTGATCGCAGCAAAGGCAGTGGCCTTCGGTGAAGCACTGGATCCCTCTTTCGCCGCGTACGGCAAACAGGTGATCTCGAACGCGAAGGCAGTGGCCAAGGCACTCACCGCAAAGGGTTACGATATCGTTAGCGGCGGCACCGACAACCACTGCATGTTGATCGATCTGCGCAACAAAGACATTACCGGCAAGGAGGCTGAGCTCGCGTTGGGCACCGCCGGGATCACGGTGAACAAGAACATGGTGCCCTTCGACACGCAGAGCCCGTTCGTCACCAGCGGTATCCGCATCGGTATGCCGGCGGTGACATCGCGTGGGTTGAAAGAGAACGAGTGTGCGCAAGTAGCACAGATGATCGACACGGCTTTGATGCACGCCGACAACACGGCGGAACTGGACCGCGTTCGCTTCCAAGTGGGCGGCATGATGCGCCTGCGCCCGCTTTTCGCATGGTGATCCAGCGCTGTCTGGTGTTCATAGTGCTCGCGATGCCTGTTGCATCGCACGCGCAGGACGCCCCCCCTCGCGAGAAGGCGTTGGCAAAAGGCCAATGGTTCCTCTATTGGGGATACAATCGTTCGTGGTTCACGAACAGCGACATCCGTTTCGAAGGCGATGATCACGACTTCACGTTGCGCGATGTGCGGGCGCATGACAGGCCGGTAGGCTTCGATGCCAAAACCTACTTCTCCCCCGCCTCCATTTGGATCCCACAGTACAACTACCGCATCGGCTATTTCCTTCGGGACCGCTGGAGCCTATCCCTCGGTATGGACCACATGAAGTATGTGTAGGACCAGTACCAGGTTGTCCGCGCCGATGGCTACGCGCGCGAAACCGGTACCGGCGAAACAGGCGGCCTGAACGGCACACAACAAGTGACGATCACTCCCGACTTTCTCCAATACGAGCACACGGACGGATTGAACCTGATCAGCTTCGACGCCGATCATTACGACCGCTTGTGGCACAGTTCGAATGAGCGCTGCGCCATCGATGCGTTCATGGGGGCGCATGCCGGCATGGTCGTCCCACGCACCGATGTGCGCCTTTATGGCAAGGGGATGAACAACCGCTTTCATGTCGCAGGTTGGGGCGCAGGCGCACAAGCGGGACTGCACTTCACGTTGTTCAAAGCGTTGTTCCTGCGCACCACGTTGCGCGGGGGCTACATCGACCTGTTGGATGTGCTTACCACCGGCGATGACGCTGATCGAGCAAGCCAGCATTTCTGGTACACGCAGTGGAACGTTGCCCTTGGGGCGCAGTTCCGACTGCACAAGTAGATCAGTTCCCCGGTGTCACCACTGGGGCATCCCAATCCACCTGCTTGCCCATGGTGCCACCGAGGCGCTTCCAAAAGCTCTCGCGTTCCAGGATCGAAACAAAACTGTCCACCCGCGCGGTGCCTGGGTCTATGGTCGGTGTTGAAAGCCCGAGGTTACCGCTGCGCATGTCCCACACCACGGGGATCATATCCACCTGAGCCCCGAGCCTGCGGCGCATTTTCTTGCCGAACGACTTGGTCATTTTGCTTTGGAATACATCCGTGGCAAGTGCAATGCGGGTGAAACCCAATTCGCGCCCCTTCTTCCAACCGTAGAAAATGTTCTCCGTGCTGTGCTCCGCTATCGGGTCGAGAAAACAATGCTTTGTCGGCACGCCCAGTTCCTGGGCGTACAAGCTCATGATCTCGGCTTCAACGTATGGTGTGTACACCGCTCCCCCGCTGAAGATGATATTGCGCGCCACACCCTCGTTGAACAAATGCACGGCCCAATGCACACGTAGCTTCATGGTGCTGTCCCATGACACACCATTGAACGGCACGCCCGGTACGATCACCGCGTCGTAGGGCTTTTTCTCCTGCGCCGCAGCGTAATACTTCTGCGGGTTGGTGATGACGCAAGCGCTCAGCGAGAGCAGAAGAACGAAAGCACCTGCTCGCACACGGGTCGTCACCTTTTGCATTGAACAAGGATAGTGGCTATCCATGATGTGCATGTGAAGATGCCTCCGCGTTTAGCTTGGCGGCATGTTGATGCACGCTGATAACGCGTCCCCTCCCGCCTTCTCTTGGGACCATTGGTATGCGGCCGTCGGTGGCCGCTCCATCAGTATCGCCGAGGTCAACGCGTACTTGAAGGCGATCCATGAAGACCAGTACAAGCGCTTCAGCGGACCCATTGCGCCCGATCGCCACGTCTTCGCCACTGCGGAAGAAGCCAGCGCTGCGGTGAAAAGCAAGGCGAAGGAATTCGGTGCGGACATCGTGGGCGTTTGTTTGATCGAACCGAGCGACATCTATCGTGGCCGTTCAGTGAACGAGTCCCACGCCATTGCCGTCGGTCAACGTATGCGGTGGACGGAATTCCAAGTGGTGCCTTCGCACGCCAGCGCTGTTGAGTGTCTCCGCATCTATTGGACCTTGGGGGAAACGGTGATCCAATTGGCGGCCTGGATCCGATCGCTCGGATATTCCTGCGCGGTGGAGCACCCTATCGGCGACAGTGATCTGTTGCACATCCCCATCGGACTGAAGGCAGGCTTTGGTGAACTAGGGCGTCATGGGTCCATCATCCACCCGGAGTTGGGTCCGCTCTTCCGCATGGGTAGTGTCATCACCTCGGTACCCATGGCCGTGGATCATCCCATCGACGCTGGCATCGCAGCGTTCTGCGATAGCTGCAAGGCGTGCCGCATCTACTGCCCGGCCAAGGCCATCCCCGACCACCGGAACCCCGCAGCGGGCAAGGATCATTTGGGGAACGATCGATATCAGGTGGACACAGGAAAGTGCTTTCCCTACTTCGCCACGCACAACTATTGTAGCATCTGCTTGCCGGTGTGCGTGTACAATCACAAAGAATGGGCGCGTGACTTTCCGCAACCCGGTGATGCAGCGGTTGCGACCAAGTTGTTCCCCGAAGTGGTGATGCACACGTCTCCGCTGGAAGCAACAGCCGTTCCCACCAATGCACGTCATCAGTTCAACAGGGTGACGAGCACCATCGAAGGTCCGAAGAAGTCGAAGCCTACGGACGGACGATCACACTGATCGTGAGGCACGTGACCCGACCCACGACAGCGAGCCTCGAACGCGGTGGATGATCGCCCGAGCTTCAGCCTCATCCAACCACAACGCATAGCTCGCTATGAAGGCGAAACCCATTTGTGGGATACCCATGAACACCGCAGTGCTCACGTGGAACAGAACTCCGATGCAAAGCCAAATGCGGCGAGTTCGCTTCCACCATACGGCCAGCGGAAAAAGCGTCATGAAAGCGAGGGTTGCGTAGGTGAGCAGCGCACACAGCGCAGGAGATGTGGAAAGCCAACCGAGGTTGAAGGTATCGTCCGCAGCTACGAGGGAAACTGCGGTTCCATCAAGCCAACTGGTGCCGATGAACTTATGTGCAGCGGCGGCTCCATAAGCCAGAAGGAGTTGCAGCCGGGCTATCCAGAAAGCTGAAGTGCCCAAGGTGGAAATGATCGCGTTCGAGGATGTCCTGAGGTGGATGAACGATG
>CADECG010000228.1 GCA_902825795.1 uncultured Bacteroidota bacterium | reverse complement strand
CATGGCCGCCAGACAGGTCAAGCCGTCCACCCAGAACAATCCGCCGTAACTCCACGTGGCGATGATGAGCCCGCCGATCGCAGGTCCCAAACTGAAGCCGAGGTTGATCGCCAAGCGGATCAGCGTTACGGCACGCGTGCGGCTCTCGGGCGGCGCATAGGCGCGTATGGCCACGAACATTGCCGGACGGAACGCATCGCTCAACAGCAACAGCACGAAAATGCCGATGCAGAACGGCAGGAAGCCGTGTACGTACTGCAATATGATGAAGGCCACGCCCGACGAAAGCAAGGCGCCGACCATCACATCATAGAAACCCAGTTTGTCAGCCAGCTTGCCGCCGAGCCACGAACCCACTACCGATCCCGCACCGAAACTGCTCATGATCCAACCCACCTGCTCCAAGCTCAAATGCATGTCCTGCGTGAGGTACAACGACAGGAACGGCACCACCATGGTGCCCGCGCGGTTCACGAACGTCACCAACGTAAGCAACCAGATCTCCCGACTGAAGCCACTGAACGAACCGACGTAATAGTTGTAAGCGCGGGAGAGGTACTGCACGGCGCGAACGTACCGAGGAGAGGATCAGCGTCGACGAAGTAGATGAGCGCTCATTGCCACAACGAGTGCGTCACCGCCGCACCCGTCCTGTTCTCCACGATCACCAGCAACGGCTCGCTCAACTTGTCCGGCACGGGAGGCCGTGTGCCGACGAAGGCAAAGGAATCCTTGCCCGGAAGGATCTGCGAGAGCTTGAAGCGGTCGACCCCTGTATCGACTTTCCAAAGGATGTTGCCTGCAGTATCCACTCGGGCCACCATCAATTTCCCTTGCAGCCCGGGTTCAGAGGTGAAGACCATCAGTGCGCCATCGGGGTCTGAAAGCCGCAGTGGTTCTGCCGTGTCTTCCACCCGAAGGAAGGCGGCATTGAGGTATTCTGTATCGCTAGCGGGTGTCATGGAGAGAATGCGGTGGTACTTGTCGTCCACGGGTGCATCCAGTTCGGCGCGGTGGAAGCGGCGCATCTGCTTGGCGTCTTCCTGCCGCACAACGCGCCGTAGGAATTTCTTCGGTGCGAATTCGCCTTCGATCTCGGCAGGCGAGTGAAGCCCGAGCCAGCTGTTCGCGCCGTTCATGAAGCCCGCCGCAAAATGGTCCGATGGCGCATGTCGCTCGAAGCGGGAGTTGTAGGGCTTGGGGGTCACCGGCGTTGCCTTGTACGTCACCGGGTCCACATCGATGGCCGCGGTGCGATCAATGCGCATCACATGCAGCTTCCCATCCATGACGTCCATGCCGCGCGGGTCTTCCCACCACGACGGGTCGAGCGTTCGGTTGGCATCGCGGAGGTCCTTGGTCGTGATGAGCGCGTAGTCGTCCAAACGCACACCATAGAGCCCGGTGGCATCGAACCAGAGGGTTCGCCCATCACTACCCATAATGCGAGCGAGGCTGTACGAGGCTGGAGATAACCGGCTCACCACCGGGACAAGTCGTCGCTTCGAGCCATCCAAGGGGATCAACAGGATACTGATGCTGGTGGTCTCGTTGCCACCGCGACCGGTGATCTCCGGAAGATGCGGGTCAGTGGTTTGGATGAGCACGGCGATATGCTGGTCCGTGCGAACGCACTCGCCCAGCGGCACTCCGCTTACGGTAGTCACCGTCAACAATTTCTTGCCGAACCACATCACGCCGCCGAAGATCAGCGCAAGGATCAGCACGGCGAGACCCAGTTTCGCTTTAACGCTGCTCAACCGCCGCACGAACGCCACGTCCGGTTGCACTTGGACAGGAGGTGGTCCGACTTGTCGTAACAGGATCTCACCCTTGTCCTCGTTGATCTCGGCCCGGCAACTCGGCGCTTTCTGGCGGATCGCTTCCGTTGCCACGAACCGCAGGATCTCCGCATGTCGCCCAGCGATCCATGGCGAAGGCGATCTCCAAATAGCAGCGTCGCTTACTTGAATGATGACAACGGCATCGGCGCCACCGAACTCCCAATAGAACGCAAGACTTCCGTCAGGTTCGCGGTAGGTAATGGAGCCGCTACGGCCGTTCTCGGTGATGTCTACATGGCGGTCAAAGAGAACGGGCATCTCGAAGTTGCACATCATTCATTGTGCGGATCCAAGGATACGGCGCCGCTGCGATGCAGAAGGTATTCAGCAGGCTGGCAACACAACAAGCGAACGGGCTGGACACGTTCTCGCAAAAGCACCACCGTTGAAGCCGGAACTCAAGGCAACTGAGCGCTCCTCACGTTCGTCGGCAGCGACCCACCGATGTTCACCAGTATGGGGTCGCGATCGTTATTGGTTCCGGCGTACTTCACCGTGCCGTCCATGTTCACATCCTCGCTCCGATAACCGGTAACCGTGTTCGTTGGCAGTGTTCCGCCGATGCCGACAAGGATCGGATCGCGATCGTTACCGGTGCCCGTGTACTTGATCTGGCCGCTCCGGTCCACGTCGCCGCTCCACATGCAGAAAAGCGAACCGCCCAACACCTGCGCATCGCTGCCATATGCTTGGGCTGCTGATGTGGTGAAATTGAACACTTCGACGTCTCCATTCGTGTGGATCGCTGCATACGACGAGGAGGCGATGGCAAGATGGTTCCGGTGCCGGACAGTGACACGATAGGAACCCGCGGGAATTTCCATCATGAAGGGATATGTACCGTCCACGGCCGAAACCGTTCCGCCGCGCCGGAGCAGCAACGGCACGCTGGCCATCAGATAGTCCGGTGCCTGCAGCGGGCGGAACTCAACGAGGATCCAATCCACCACGGAGGCGCCAGGTGGAAAGGTCACGTTGAGTACCGCGTTCGTTGTACTCACGCCGGCGTTGCTCCCGAGGTCGTACCCCAACGCGCTGTATGGTTCCACCAACGGAACGAGACCGCTGTTGCGCAAGCCATTGTTCATCAGATTGCCTGTACCCATGCAGCCTTGCAGGGCAACCCGCAGATCGAATGTGAAAGACACCGGCGGCGACAGGTCCACTTGCACCACCGTCCGGAACGGTGGCCCCCATTGGTAGTCGGCTTGCAAGGCGTGCACGGTCAACGTGTGCAAGCCGGGAGTTTCCGGTTTACCAAAGGTCGAGGTGACAGTCTCGAAGGCGTACTCTGGCCCGTCGAACTCGACAGTTGTGCTTCCTATGACCGGTTCGTCGTCCCAGTACAAGTAGAATCCCTGCAAACGCAGTTGGTCCACATGGAGCACATCAACCACGGCGCTGAACAGGGGGCCCCAAACGCCGTCATTGCCTTTCGCCCGAACGCCCAGTACGTGCAACCCGGCAGAAGGTGTACTCCCCGAGGCCATGGCCTGTTCAAAGGCGGTGTTGAGCCCGCCGTCGCTAGCGGACAATGGCAGCCCGCCCCCTTGGCCCGGGTCCGTGTCCCAGAAGTACTCGGCCTGCAACAGCTTCGGTAGTTGCGAATGCACGGCATTGGTGATCAACGCCGCGAAGAGGATGGAATGGAAGCGCATGGTCATGTGTTCAGCGATCAAAGCCATCGATGGTAATGGGAATGGAAAAGGCCCCGGTCGTAGTGCGGCGCGGCGCATTCACGAATAGCACCACCGCTGTGGTAGGCATGGGGTCATCGAAATTGTCCCGGCTGAAACTGCCGCCGTAGCATCCTGCGTCGTTGCGCGACAAGTCGAGGTCCGTGTACGAGAGATCAGGATCACCGGCGTTGATGGCCGGGGATCCCGGCACCGGTGCGCCGGTGGCAATGATCACCTGCGTGAGGTTGGGCACGAAGACGTTGTAGCCCTGTGCGATCACTGAACCGTTGGTGGTGATGCCCGGGGCGTTCACGGATGAACTGAAGTTGTTGCGCACATCGATCTGATAGTTGGTATCATCCTCTTGGCAATGCACCAGGTTCCATGGGCTTGAGCCGACCCGGATGACGGAATTG
>CADECG010000227.1 GCA_902825795.1 uncultured Bacteroidota bacterium | reverse complement strand
GAAGTGGTTGCTTGAGTTTGAGAATAGGTCTTTGCCCCACGGGTAGGGTCGCCGCACCAAGTCCAATTGTGCCAATAGTGTGGTGGAAACGTCGCTATGGCAGCCGTAGGTGGTGTTGGTCGTTCCTATCCACTCATTGCGAAGCGCCGGCCCGAAGAGCAGCAACGGAATATGGTGGCGCTCGGATGCGTAATGCGTGCGATACAGTGGCAGGAAGTGTCCGTGATCCGGCACGATGACGAACAACGTGTTCGCGTACCAAGGCTGCTGCTTCGCTTGGGCCATGAACCAGCCCAGCCATTTGTCAGTATAGTTCACGGTGTTCCTGTAGCGATCCGGTTCGCTCTTGCCGGTGAACGGACTTTGTACCTGCGCTACAAAGGGCTCATGACTGGTAGCGGTCATCACTACGTTGATAAAGGGTTGCTGCATCCCCTTCATATCCTCTAATGCGAACGAGAAGAGGTCCTCATCGAACGCCCCCCAACGTGTGCGTTGCTTACCGGGTATACTGCTTTCGTCGTGTATCACGTCGAAGCCCATGGCATGCAGGTAGCTCCGGGTGTTCGCGAAGCTCACGTCGCCCGAGTAGGTGTACCGACTGATGTAGCCCGCGCTGTCCAACGTGCGCACCAAGCTGGGCAGCCGATCGAACTTCCCGAACTGCCTGATGATGGTGGTCTTGGGCTGCGAAGGGAAACCGCTGAGCACTGCACACAATCCCTGCTCCGTCCTGAACCCCGTGCTGTAGAAGTTCGTGAAGAGCAATCCTTGTTCGCAAAGCTTGCTGAATTCCGGGGACACTGCCGGTTCACCGCCGAGCGGTGCGATCACATCGCCGCTCCAACTCTCCAACAGTACAAGCACAATGTTCGGTCGCGCGATGGCGAGAACACGGACTGTACTATCGGCGCCTTGGGCGAATGCTCTGGAAACGATCGATTCGGCTTTTGCCGGCGGTAGATAGGTGTATGGGTTGACCTCGTATTCCGCGGGCACAACCAACATCTCCAAAGCGTTCCATGGTCCGTTCAGCGCTGCCAAGTTCAGCACTTGGTGTGTGCTGTAGTATGCCCAACTCTTGCCGATCGGATAGTCTTGCACCCCGCCACGCAGAGCGAGGATGCACATAGCGGGTAAGAGCATGGCCGTGGTCATCCGCGCCGCAACCGGTCCGTTGCTCCATGGCGAATTGATCTTGAGGCGTTTCAATAGAAGGATGGCAAGCAACGAACTGGCCAAAACTGCTACAACGGGCCAGAGCAGCCCTGCACCACCGGCAGCGGCCAAGGCTTCTTCCGGGTAGATCAGGTAGGAGAGGGCTTTTCGGTTCACCTTGGTGCCCCAACTGGCGAACAGACCGATATCCGCCACGCTCACCAGAGCGCACAGCAAGATCATCACGATCATCCATCCGTTCATCACCGTTCGCAACCATTTTCGCTCAGCGATCAACAGAACGGCTGTGACCAATGATGGCACAAGCAGGAGATAGCCGGCCATGCTGATGTCCATTGCAAAGCCGTATCGAAAGCTCGACAGCACTTCCTGAGTTGCAGCTTGAGAAGTGTAGTGCCAGCCGAAAGCGAGGAACAGTGCTCGCTGAATGGCGAAGAAGAGCAGCCAAAGCGCTGCCAACTTCAGGAAGTACGCGATCGCTGCACGCATGTGTCACCATCCCGATGCATCGGGAGCGGCAATGTTAAGCGACCATGATCCCGGTGCTTCCCCTGGTTCACTTCACCCCCTTCGACCAGCGGCCGTTGAGGTATTGTCTGAGTGTCGGATGGTGCCACAACCTGCTGTCCATTTCCCGATGTTGACCAATCAGCTTGCCGTTCGCTTTGTCGCGTAAGGCACTCATCAAAAGTTCCAGCCCTCTGGCTAGTTGGAGTAGGGGGTAGGTGGTGAAGTTGTCCGCCGCCGTATGCTCCACTTGGGCTTGTGCAATGATCCCACCTGTGTCAATGCCCTTATCCACCAAGTGGACCGTGACCCCTGCGTTCGCTGCATCGTCGTTCATCAATGCCCAATACAAACCGTGTATGCCACGGTACCGAGGGGTAATGCCCGCATGGATGTTGATGAACGGAACATCCACTGCGGATAGCACATGCTGTCGGATCACGCGGGTGCCGCTCACAACGACAACATCGGGGCGCAACAAATGCAGGGCTGCAACTGTGGCATCATGGTTCACTGAGGCCACATGAATGATACCGTTGTTGGGTAGTTCATTTTCGTTGAGGCCATACGAGCGCAGGATCTCCTCACGACGCCTACCCGATGTCCACTTCAGGATAGGCACGATCGCGAAGAGGAACAGGACTTGTCCAGCTATTTTCATCCAGCCGATGCGCGCCGCGCGCCGCTGCAGCAATCGCCACTTGCTCTGTGGGGATTCCATGATCACCCCCACGAGTTGGAAGTGTGATCGTAAGTGGTGAACGAGGATGTTCGTGGGTGCACCCGGCCCGGCCAGGACAACGATCCGTTGATCAGCCATTGCCCTGCTGGCGTTGTATCCGTTCGGCCACTTGCAGCATGGTCTCGTTACGCATCCCGTGCGCAGTCTTCAACTTGGAAAAGTGTTGGAGCAGCATCCGAAGAATGGCCATGTTCTCCTGTTCATGCACTCCGAAATTGTGTGGATGCCACCATAGATGAAAGACGCCTCCGGTCCGTGCCGCGTTCGTCATGCTCTTCGACATACGACGAAGCCGCAGCGGATCAAGCATACGCAGTGAAGGAGAGTACGGCCGAAGGAACCGACTGGCAGGAACGTCAATGAGAGGAATGGACAGGTTGCTCATCCGGGGCGTATGATGTCCCGTGATGTTGATGTAATGATCAGCCAGCCGCACTGCACGCCGCAGTAATGTCAACTCGCTTCCCGGAACGGGCCGGTGCACCCAGTGCGCCTCGTTACCTCGGTAACAGATGATCCCGTTTTTCCGGCATACGGCGAGGTATGCCTCGCTGAACTGGTTCCGGGGAAAGACGATGCTCTTCAACTCAATGCCGGACTTGCGCGCGATGGAAATCGCTGCGGCCAGATCCGCATCGAATTCATCAACGTTCTGCCCGGGCTCTAGGCAGTAGTAGTGCGAGAAGGTGTGCGTGCCGATCTCGTGTTGTGGATGGCGTTTCAATACCTCGATCAATGCAGGGGCGAAGTGGTACGGATCATTGGCTTCATCCTTTCCCACAATGTCGAAGTGTCCATTGAAAGGGGAGAGGTGCGCGTCGGTATATCGCGGCTTCATTGCTGGCGACGTCGTTATCATCTCTTCCTTGTTCTTCGCGAAGAGCAGACCGACGGTTGCGAACGTGGCGGCAATGTTGAATTCAGCGAACAGGTCGAGCATGGCCGGTAGGGCCGTCCGCACCCCACGGATGTTCGGCCCGTAGTTGTCCATCGTCCTGTGGTCGCGCACGCCCCACATCAACTCGAAGTCGATGGAAATTACAAGCGTGCCAGTAGTGTTCACGGCTGATCCTTGGCGTCGCGCCGAAAGTAGCGCGGGCCCCGTGCAACCAGCGTCGCCAAGGACGTACATCTTTGCCACCCGTTCACATGCTCAACCTGCAATTGCCGACCGACCCGCGATGGGTGCAACTCGTGGAGGACGACCTGCGCGAAGTGATGGTTGATCATGCTTGGTGCGAACACAAGGCCGCGAGCAACGCAATGTCCATTATTGTGCGTTTCCCTGAGCACACGACCATGGTGCGGGAATTGACACGCATTGCCCGCGAGGAAATGGAGCACTTTGCCATGGTGGTGGAGCGTATTGAAGCGCGTGGATGGCAGCTATCACCTGAGCGGAAAGACAACTATGTCAATGATCTGCTCGCATTCGTGCGAAAGGACGGTGCTCGTGAGGAACGCTTGGTTGACCGATTGCTCTTCAGCGCGATGATCGAAGCCCGGAGCTGT
>CADECG010000226.1 GCA_902825795.1 uncultured Bacteroidota bacterium | reverse complement strand
TATCCAACAACAGTCCCATGAAACCAACACCCACACTGGTCCGTGCTATAACGTTTTTGGTCGCAGGAAGCACATGTGCGTTGATGTTCACCGCGTTTGACGGAGGCAAAGGACATCACCATGCTTTTACCGAGCAATTGGACGAGGCCAAGCGATCGGCGCAGAACGCCCAACTCCCCGTTGAAGCAAGATTGATCGGATACGAAAAGGCCGCCCAGATACTGGCGTACGTGGACCCAATCGCCGCATTGACGATCTGCGAGCAGGGTTCGGACCTCGCACACAACTCGATGCGTTCCAGCAAGTCTTTGCCCATATGGAACAGCAAAGCGACGGCGTTCATCGACCTGTGGGAGATAGACTCGGCAATGGCCATACTCATACCCCTGCATGTCAATGCTGAACGCAGGGGATCGGATTCACTCTTGGCTTTTGTTTGTATCAACCTTGGTCAATGCTATCTCGCCATCAACCGCATCGATCTGGCAACCATTTCGTTCAACGAAGCAATAACCATCGGGCTACGAGCAGGCGAACCTTTGGCGGTATACAGTGCATTCAACGGATTAGCAGCTATCAAGAGCCGGCAAGGCGAGCACATTCAGGCGCTCTGGCAGGTCAAGGCATCATACGTCCAGTTCGCGCAGGCACAAGATTGGGTAGGGATGTTCAATTGCCTGAAACTGACAGGCACTATCCTGAAATCGCTTCGCTCTTTCGAGCAAGCGGACCAACACTATCGCGAGGCTCTTCAACTCGCGAATGAGCATTCCGCAACGATACTCAAGGCCCAGGTCCTACGATTGATCGCCAACAACTACAAGTGGTACGCGAAGACGGACAGTGCACGGATCTACATGAACGCCGCACTCGAGATTTTCGAAGGGGCCAGCCCGGGGTATACCACGGCGTGCAAGCACGACCTTGTGTAGATCGCGGGAGGGGACGCCGAATTAAAAGAGGACACCGGGCTTTACCGGCATGCACACAGCGCGTATCACGAACGCATGGCAGAGTCCAAAGAATCAGGGGACATCATGGGCCAACTGACGACCCAACTCAATATAGCCAGCATCGTGATCGACGTGGCCCAGTTGGAAGCCGTGGCCAAAAAGAAGAAGCGCGTGCATCGCACTGACACGATCCATTTCGAGGTCGGGAGCAGCACACTGGGCGAGTGCGAGCGTGTGCTCCTTTCCCTCGACACCATTATGAGGCAGCAACCCAACGGGCTTTTCCTTTCGGAAGTGAACAAGT
The DNA here is from genome assembly GCA_902825795.1 of uncultured Bacteroidota bacterium. GTDB lineage: Bacteria > Bacteroidota > Bacteroidia > Flavobacteriales_F > PHOS-HE28 > PHOS-HE28. Next base: position 2,847 of record CADECG010000226.1, on the reverse strand, counting down.
ACCTGGAAAAGCTCTATTGGATGTTAGGCGAAAAGGACAAAGCGTATATCGCATCGCTTCGTGTAAGAGCGAACGGCATGGTGGAGGATGCACAAGCCGCTTCCGACTTTGCTTCGATGTGGAGCGAGGAAAGACAAAACACCCTGGACAGGAACAATTCGTACGCGGAGTATGTGGTGGTGAGGAACAGCGGCATGCTGCTCATCTTCTTCGCTTTGGTAATGGCGTACTTGTTCCGTTTCGCGCCGAACTATTGGGTCCTCCACACGTTGCTTTTCATTCAGATCGTTTTCGCGAGCGAATACTGCAAGTGGATGGTGGATCCCTATCTCCACCATTTGCTTCATCACAAGCTTTGGGCGCTCCGATTGTCCTATCTCCTCTACGCCGGTTTTGCGGTATTCGTTCATGCGAAATTGACCGCGTGGTTCAACGAGGTGCTCGTGAGCCGAAGTAGGGAAAGACAGATCAAGCAAGCTTTGGTAACCCAAGTCAACTCAACAGGACTCAGCAACACATCGGACGGGGCAAACAACCCAGGAGGTCAAAGACCACCGGATCCCGTGCCGGTAACCAACGCGCCTAGCCCTTCTTAGCGCAACGCGATGGTGGTTCACGGACCCCATGATCGAAGGAATATTTGTTCAAGCCGAACACCCATAAAGGTGCTCGGCTTGAACAAATCGTCTATTCACTTGCCTATGGCAAGCGGCGGTGAGGTGCACACCCGAGCGCGTGCTTGGGGGAATTACTATCGGGTCGACATCCGAGCATGTGCTCGATGACAATCCAGGTTTCGACCGCGTGCTTTAGTTACAGGCGGGAACTCAAGACTGCGCCCCTCCCTGTTGATACGTCTGCCCGAACACCGTATCGCTCAACCAGCGCTTGAAGCCCTCGTCGTCGCTGAACTGCTTGAAGAGCTGTGTCTCGTCCTTCATTAGGCTGATCATCACCCGCAGGAGCGCCTTGTCCATCTCGATGCGCGCGTTCTGGCGGTCGCTGTTCTTCATCGCGTTCTGGTAGGCGGTGTCGGCGGCGACCTTGTTCGGTATCTCGACGGCCAGGCGTTGCGTGATGCGGTCGCGGTCCTCCCACGGAATGTTGCCCCAGTTGTCGTTGAAGTGCTTGATGATGTTGCTGAGCCGCTCGAGTTCGGGTTCGGGCTTGCGGCCACCGGCTGATGTGGGGACAGGGCCGATCTCCTTGTTCTCGTCGGGAAGGTGGATGGCTTGGATCGCACGCTTCTCCACGCGGTAGCTGTCCATGTCGATGGCTTCGAGGATGCCGCGCGACAAGTCCTCTTCCTTCGGTGCGGGGAGCTTGGGCAGGAGGAAGTTGAGAAAGATGCTCAGCTTCTCCCATCCCGGCTTGGCGTAGGGCAGCACGCTGGAGAGGAAGGCGTAGGTGCGTGTGAACACCTTCGCTTTGCTCTTGAAATCCACCTGACCGTCCTCGTCCAGTTCGGCGATGTAGCGCGCCACGCATGCATCGAGCGCAGGGTCCAGCGCATCGCGTTGCGCTCCGGTGAGGTACTTGGTCACGAAGTCCTCGATCACCTCGTAGCTGTAGAGCTGGTAGGTGTCGAGGTCCTTCTTCAGGTCGTGCAACTTGTTCGGGTCGGTGCCTTCGCTGAGGATGGTGGTGCGGTAGAAATCCGCGAAGGCCTGCTGGATGACGGCTGTGTCGTTGATGAAGTCCAGCACGAACACGTCGTGCTTCTTCGGGTGCGCGCGGTTCAGGCGGCTCAGGGTCTGCACGGCCTTGATGCTGCTCAGCGTCTTGTCCACGTACATCGTGTGCATCAGCGGCTGGTCGTAGCCGGTCTGGAACTTGTCCGCGCAGATGAGGAAGCGGTACGGGTCCTGTTCGATCTGCTCGGTGATCTGGTTGCTGGGGAAACCGTTCAGCGCGCCCTCGGTCATCATCTTGCCGTCCACTTCCTTCTCGCCGCTGAAGGCGACGATGGGCTTGTAGGGGCTCTTGCGTTCCTGCAAGTAGCTCTCGAAGGCGCGGTAGTATTGGATGGCGCGGTCGATGCCGTTGGTGACCACCATGGCGCGGGCCTGGCCACCCAGCTTGTTCTGCGCGAGCACCTGGTCGTGGAAATGGTCCACCATGATCTCCGCCTTCATGCGGATCGCGTGGTCGTGACCTTCCACGTAGCGGCGCAGCTTCTTGTTGGCGCGTTTGCTGTCGAACTCCGGGTCGTCCTCCACGCGCTTCACGAGCTTGTAGTAGCTGTCCACCGGCGTGTAGTACTTCAACACATCCATGATGAAGCCTTCCTGGATGGCCTGCTTCATGGTGTAGGTGTGGAAGGGCTTGTACTTCTTCTTGTCGGCTTCTTCGTAGGGCGTACCGAAGATCTCCAGCGTGCGGTTCTTGGGCGTGGCGGTGAAGGCGAAGTAGCTGGCGTTGGGCAGCAGCTTGCGCGCCTCGATGATGCGGTTGATGCGGTCCTCCGGGCTCTCGTCCTCTTCGGCCTCGGTGCCGCTGAGGGCGGTGCTCATGGCGGCTGTCGCCTTGCCGCCCTGGCTACTGTGCGCCTCGTCGATGATGATGGCGAAGCGATTGCCTTTGTGCGCGCCGCCGATCTCGTTCAGGATGAAGGGGAACTTCTGGACGGTGCTGATGATGATCTTCTTGCCTTCGCTGATGAACCTGCGCAGATCGCCGCTACGGTCGGCGTGGCCTACCGTGCTGCCCACCTGCATGAACTGCCGGATGGTCTGGTTGATCTGCGTGTCGAGGTTGCGGCGGTCGGTGACCACGATGATGCTGTCGAAGAGCGCCTTGCCGTCCTGCTGCAGGCCGGTGAGCTGGTGCGCCAGCCACGCGATGCTG
>CADECG010000225.1 GCA_902825795.1 uncultured Bacteroidota bacterium | reverse complement strand
CTTGGGAATGCTGAGCAGATGGGAGAGGGGTGGAGCGACTACTTCGGATTGATGATGACCATGGAACCCGGCGATGCAGGGACGGATGCGCGGGGCATCGGCACATATGCACTGAACCAACCGGCCAACGGGATCGGCATACGACCGGCACCTTACAGCACCAGCTTCGGTACCAACAACTACACCTATGCAAGCACGAACAATACCGGCTTGAGCCAGCCGCATGGTATTGGTTTCGTTTGGTGTACGATGCTTTGGGAAATGACCTGGGAGTTGATCGGCATACACGGTTACGATCCCGATATCTACAACGGTAGTGGTGGTAACAACATCGCGCTGCAACTGGTGATCGACGGATTGAAACTGACACCCTGCAACCCTGGCTTCGTGGATGGAAGGGATGCTATCCTCGCGGCGGACATGGCCAACAATGGCGGCGCCAACCAAACTGCGATCTGGGCGGCGTTCGCTCGCCGTGGTCTCGGTTTCGGGGCGAACCAAGGCAGCAGCGCCAGCCGGACGGACCAAACAGAAACATTCAGCATTCCAGTGAACAACAACGTCGCCGTAACGGCGATCATCGCGCCGCCCGCCGGACCGATATTCGCCTGTACTTCGGGAGCGCCAGTGCAGGTAACGGTGCGGAACAATGGACTGGTCTCTCAGGGGGGATTTCCGGTGAGCTATCGTTTGGACGGTGGAGCGATCGTCACGGAAACGTTCGTTGGCCCGCTAGCGAGCGGCGCAAGCGCTCCGCACACCTTCGCCGGTGCGCTTTCGATCGTGGGCGTTGGGGCACATGTGCTTGAGGCTTGGACGGGTTTGATCGGCGACCAGTACGTGGCTGATGATATGCGCACCAACGCCATTACGTTGAATGCGAGCGCACCGATACCCTTTACCGAGGACGCCCAAGGCGGTGTACCTGCGCCGAGCGGATGGTCCTTGAACAATCCAGACAACAGCTATACATGGGAAGTGGTCTCGTTGACCGATGGACCGGCATGTGCCAGCACCATGGCCTGGCGCCTGAATCACTATTCATACAGTGGCAGTGCGCAGGAGGATTTCCTGACATCTCCGAGCATTGACCTGACCGCCTCAGCGGGTACCCGACTGAAATTCGATCATGCCTACGTGATGTTCCCGGGCTACTCCGATGGTTTGCGTGTGGAGGTCAGTGACGATTGCGGCGCTAACTGGACAGTGGTGTATGCAGCATCCGGTGCAGCATTGGAAACCGCAGCTTCTTCATCGAATCAATGGGTACCGTCAGGCTGTGCCGACTGGGATGCGCACGACATTGACATCAGCGCGTTCGATGGTGGATCCATCTTCGTTCGGTTCGTCTCCATCAATGGTTTCGGGAACCACTTCTACATGGACAATGTCCGGGTGGAGAGCAGCGCGTTGCGTCTTCAACTCAAGGCCTTTCTGCAGGGACCGTACAACGTTGGCAGTTCGTTGATGAACGACGCCATCCGCGCTGCTGGCTTGTTGCCGAACGGTGAGCCGTATACGGCATTGGGATACCCGGCTGCTGGTGGTGGCGGCGAGACCATTGCCCTGGCCGTGCTCGCACTTTCAGGAAACGACGCGCCGGTCGATTGGGTCCGTGTCGAGTTGCGCGCCTCAGCAACACCGGGAGTGGTTGCGGCCGCTCGGCAAGCGATCGTGCAGCGCGATGGCGACATTGTATCTGCCGCGACCGGTGGCCCGATCGATCTATCGGCCCCTGCTGGTGATTACCACGTTGCGATCCGTCATCGGAACCATCTGGGGGCGATGATCGCCGCTCCGATAACCCTGAACGATTTGGTCGGCGTTGTGGATCTCAGCTTGCCTACCACGGTTACCTATGGAACGGATGCACGGAAGAATGAAGGGGGGACCATGCTGCTATGGTGCGGCAATACGGTGGATGATGTTGAGCTGAAATACACCGGTACCACCAATGATCGCGACCCTATCCTGATCGCGATCGGAGGCACGCTGCCAACGAATACGGTCGCCGCATATGCGATTGAGGATGTGAACATGGACGGCATCGTGAAGTATGCGGGTACCGGCAACGACCGTGACCCCATCCTGGTGAATGTTGGCGGTAGTGTGCCCACTGCTACAAGAACTGAGCAGCTTCCGTGAACGAGCGATCACGTGCTACATGCAGTTCGGGTGGGTTGTTCGCATCCGCGTTCGCTATGCTCTGTTCTTCACTATGCGCGGGCCAATCGTGGGAGGTCTTCGATATGGCTTCGGCGGGTTATCCGAGCAACACAGTGCGGGCGATCGCACATGATAGCTCCGGGGGCACCTGGATCGGCACCGATTGGGGTCTTTGCCATTTCGATGGCGTGACTTGGGAGGTATTGCAGGTTGGAAGCGGGTTGCCGGAGAATGATGTGCGGGCGCTTGCCTGCGATGGTCAGGGCCGTGTTTGGATAGGGATGTTCACGCAAGGCCTCGTGATCAAGGACGGGGCGACGTGGACGCAGTATCTTCCTGGAACTTCACCCATGCCGGGTGCCCAGGTGCGGAACATCACCATTGACCACCAAGGCTTCGCGTGGTTGAGCACGACAAGCGGACTCGCGAGCACCGACCTCACGGATTGGAGGATCTACAACGACACGGACACGAGCTTCAACAATCTTGAACTTCCGGGCGTGAACATTGCTGACGTTGCTGTCCGCGAGGATGGGCTGGTATGCATTGGTACCCTCAATGCAGGCTTCACATACCTCACGGATACGCTTGTCCGCTACTACAATACGTTCAACGATTTCTTGCCGGACAATACCGCACTTGGCGTGGCCATCGATAGCCAAGGCGATCGCTGGGCCGCATGTCCAGCAGGGGCGCTCTTGCGTTTCACGGCGGGATACAACGATGGGCTCTTCTTTCAATACAGCACGCTCTTGAGCAACATCCCCACGAATGCGTTGACCGATATTGTGATAGACCCCAGCGACAGGAAGATCATTGCCACACAGAATGCAGGCCTCACCATACTCGACTCTTCGAATGGCAATTGGACAACCTACAACGAGCAGAATTCAAATCTGCCGGACGATGAGTTGAATTGCGTGAGTTTGGCTCCTGATGGGTCGATCTGGGTAGGAACGATGACAGGTGGCGCAGCGCGGTTCAGCCCAATGAATGGAGTGGGGGCATTGAATGGGGATGAGTTGGTGCTGAGGGCTTGGCCGAATCCTTTCAACGAACTCGTGCGCGTTGAAGGGAACACCTTTGGGAGCGCCTACTCATGGAACTTGTGCGATGGCCTTGGAAGGATGGTGCAACGTGGGGGTGGAAGAAGTTCCGGTGGTCCGCTTCATCATGTCATCGCTGGCCTCGCTCCGGGTACGTATGCTTTCACGCTGATAGAGGGCGATACGCGTGAAACCATAATGCTGGTGTGCCAATGAAGCTTTGGTCGAAATGCTTGACCTACCGCATACATCGAACCTACATTTGGCTCCCTTGCTCCGGTCCACTAAACAACTTACATGCTGAAACACTACGCTTTGCGTGCCCTCGCGGCATGCGTTCCGCTGACTGCTTCGCTGCTTATTACCGCTCAGTGCACCACCAGTAATGGCAGCGGATGCTTGTGTGAAGTGAACGGTCAAACGGACTGCGATCTTCTGCCGGACATGACCATCAGCTGGAGTGCTCTCCAGAGCTATGCGGGAGGCCCGAACGAATACTCGCAGAATGATGCCTCGAACCCCGGTCGGCTCAGGGTTACGGGGTCCACACCCAACATCGGCCATGGAACCTTGAACGTGCGCGGCGTTGACCAGAACGGTATGCGCTGGTTTCTCTGTGGTACTGACACTTTCTCGATCAGCGACCCGGGCAGCACGGCCAATTTTGTATGCCCGAACAGCCAAACAGCTCAGCAGTTGATCCTTCAGCGCGTTTACCACAAGAATGGCAATGCGATGAGCTTCACGGAGCGTTTCGCGGGCACCATGACCTACCACCCGAGCCATGGTCATAACCACGTGGACGATTGGGCGACATTCACGCTTCGTACTCAAACGGCCGATCCACTTCCAACGAATTGGCCTGTTGTGGGCGTTGGTGCTAAGGTGGGGTTCTGTCTAATGGACTAC
>CADECG010000224.1 GCA_902825795.1 uncultured Bacteroidota bacterium | reverse complement strand
CGTATTGGGCACGCGGAAAGTGAGCTGGTTGATGACGGTATACCGTGTGGTCTCCACCACGCTGTCCTCGCTGATCGGAATGCTCTGCTTGTTGTCTATCGTGCTCCGCAGTTCTGTGTTCGTCACGAAGCCGTCGAACCGCCGCACCACATCCTCTATGGCATAGGTGCTGCGTACAACGTCCTTCACCCGGAAGCGGATATCGGCCGTGCGGATCATACGACGCTTGCCGTCATTGTCGGTCTGGGCAGCAGAACTGCTGGTGTTGGGAGCCTCGGGTTTTCCGGGGGAGGCATTGCCCACGGCCGCGCTATCGAGGCTCATGATCTCTGCCATCGAATCCGATCGGTTCTCGTTCCGGCCACAGGCAAGGGCCAATAGGACAGCGACAGCGGCCACTAGGCCAAGGACATTTTGAGTGCGCATGAGGGTAGGGGTGTTGGTTGCGTTGGTGAACGCTGTACACCTCCATATCGGTATCCGTTCAGTGCATCGATACACGAACGGTCAATACCGAAAGAGCAACGGCGCGGGATCACCGCGCCGTTGCTCGGGCTGTGCTATGAACGCTACTCCTTCACGAACCGCGCACTCAGTCGTTCGCCGTTCATGCTGAGCAAGGTGATCTGGTAAGCGCCAAGGGCCAATTGCTGCACCGGAACGTTCAATCGTTCATGCGCACCGGTTACCCCGCTGGTCCACACCGTGCGACCATCGGCAGCGGTGATGATGGCATTGCGTGGGAGGAAGGTCTCCGGCAATTCAACCGTGAGCACATCGCGCACTGGAACGGGATACACCCGCAGTTCCGGAGCCGGCTGGGGCACAATACCGGTGAGGTTGGTGACCACCACCGTAGCTGGCGGCGTTCGCACGGGCGGATTGAAGTCGAAGTATATGTCAGCCTCGTTGGTGATGGTTTGGCCCATGTACACCGGTTGGATGGGCTTGATGCGGAAGCTCACCAAACCGTGGCTCAAGGACTCGTTCGTGTTGCTGTCCGGAAGCAGGATGTTGCTGAAGGTGAACTTCAGCAGGCCCTCGCCGGTGAGTGAGTAGGTGTATGGATGTGATGAAACGCCGGTCTGGAAGGTCAGGACATCCACGTCGGGCGGCAGCGTATCGATCACGACGATATTGAAAGCCGTGTCCGTACCGGTGTTCTGAAAGCGAATGGTGTAGTCGAGGATGCTGTCGTTGGTGAAGTGGTAGAAGTCTTTGGGGAAGACCAGTTTGTCGTTGGGTGAAGGTGGTGGTGTTGTTGGCCAATGTGTATTCCAGACTGTCTTGGCTTGCCGAGAACGAGTTGCTAAGCACATTGCCCAATAATGCCGTATCGGGCGGGAGTGACGATTGAACCCAGATCGAGTGGTTCTGGAACAGCGTTGTGAGCGGCGGAAGGTTCCATGTTACCGTGTTCCCCACCACTGATGTTGGCGTTGGCGTGGCTGTTACATAGCTAAGTTCAGGGGAGAGAGCCATGGTTGCCGTGATAGGCCCGGAACTGAGCATCATCTGGTTTGAAACGGAGGCGTAGCTGTGCACAATGAAACCAGGTCTGGCGCCTCCTGACCCGCCGGACACACTGATGTCCATGTTGTCCATTTCGATTGGCGCCCCTAGGGCCATGGTCCACGTGCGGGTGCTGTCCGTGCTTGTGAACAAGGTGTCGGTGACGGTGCTTGTGGGAATGTTGGTCCAGTTTGCAAGAGTGCCTGGGGAAAGCCCCGAACAGGTCAACGATCCGATGTCCGTGGAGACCAACAATTGTGGTTCTTCAATGTTGTTCAACACGAAGCGCCCGATGAAAAGACTGTCATTCCGAACACCTATAAGATCTAAGCCATCTGGCGTTGAAGAGCTAGCCGTTCTGCCCAAGAGTTGGCCATTCTGATCCATATGCAGGATGCCCGTTGTACCTGTGCATGTCAAGACAATGTCGCCATTGGCAAGTTCGGCAACGTCCTTGGCACACGATGGACTGGTGTATTGATATGCCCATAGGAATGCGCCAGCGGATGTGATGCGCATCATGAACGGGTTGAACTCCGGTTCATACGTCGGCGAAGAGCTTTGCCCTCCCGCAACCAGATAATCACCGTTGGCCGCCCTTGCAATGGCCGTGGGGATCCCGGGCACCGATCCGTAACACGCCGACCATGCGACTAGTCCAGCTTGGTCAGTTTTCATCACGAACGGGTTTCCTGAAGAACTACCCGTGAAGACACGGTCACCGTTCGGTTCAACGAGTGCGTCAGAAGATGTGCAGGAATACGGATCGGACGAAGGCCGATAGGCTTCTCGGTCCAATATCTCGCCATTAGGGCCTAGCGTCAAAGAGTGGATGCCATCCGATTTGGAGATCGTCATCAGCCAGCCGTTCGACAAAGCGTTCACGTCATGGCCGAAGGTGAGTCTGTAGTACTGGCCGAATTGGTCGCTTAGGAAGTAGATACGCCCCCACAAAAGGTCGCCTGATGCGTTGAGGACAAATGCGAATTGGGTTCGGTCCGCACTGTATGGCCGATTGTTCTGGCGCTCGCCGAAAACCATGATCTCGCCGTTTCCATTGACGATCACTCCATATGGAAGCAGCTGCACCTGGTTATCAATGGTGGCAATGCGCTTGCTCCAAGCGACGGTGCCGTCGGTGGATACCTTCCAGACCAACGCATCGCCCAAACCGTCCAACGAAAGACCTGCAGCTACCATATCACGGTCGGGGTGCATGGTGCCGTCAGAGAGCCAAGAGCCCCAAGTCGAGTCATAAGGAAGCGGATGAACATTGCACGATTGTGCATGCAATGAAGCGGCTGCACAAGTCAAGATCAGCGCCAAGAGCTTTCGCATTTCCGGTTATTTGGTTTCGAAGGTATCGTTGGTTCCCGATGCTCCTTCATCAGTTCTGGTGAAGCGCGCGATCTTCACATCTTCGCCATCGCAATGCGCATCCTCATCCTCAACGGCCCCAACCTGAATTTGCTCGGTACGCGCGAGCCGCACATCTATGGAAGTACATCGTTCGATGTCTTTCTGCCGGAGCTACGGAAGGCATACCCGGCCCACGACATTCAACTGCGCCAGTCGAACATAGAGGGCGAACTGGTGGAAGCGCTGCAGCAAGCACCTGCGCGCTACGATGCCGTTGTGCTGAATGCGGCGGGCTATTCGCACACGAGTGTGGCCTTGCGCGATACCGTGGCCACGTTGAACATCCCTGTGATCGAGGTGCATATCAGCAATATCCACGCACGGGAAGAATTCCGGCACAACAGCCTTACTGGTTCAGTGAGCAAGGGTGTGATCAGTGGGCTTGGTCTCGATGGCTACCGCTTGGCGATCGATCACTTGCTGAGGGCAAAGAGCTAGAACGCTCCTTTGTCCAGATCGGTGAATTTCTTCCAGCCGAGAATGAAGCGATCGTAGGCAACGCTCCGCTGGTATTGCCCAGATAAGTCAACGTTGCGCTCCATCGCCTTCAGCCTGCGCCGCTCGCGCAGCACAGCAGGTAAGCGGTAGCAGAAGTGCCGGTGGGCACGGCCAACTTGCCAGGCATGGGCACCGTGCCCTTCCAACAGGAATTTCAGCGCGGCGAAATCATCCAGGATGAAACGCCGCAGAATGCGCAACCACAGCGCGCGTGTCCTCAGGTTCTTCGCAAGCACGATCATGCTGTTGCGGAAGTTGAGGTAGGTCTTGCGGGGACTTCCGTAGCCCAAGGCGCCTCCACCAACATGGTACACGGTGCTCTTGCTCGTGTACCCGATGTGCCATCCCATTCTGCGCAACCGCCAGCACAGATCGATCTCCTCCATGTGCGCGAACAGCGATGCGTCGAAGCCTTCACCCTCACGGAACGCAGCGGCGCGGATCATCAAACATGCACCGGTGGCCCAGAACACTTCGCGCTCGTCGTTGTATTGGCCGGTGTCCTGTTCGGTGAGTTCGAATATGCGACCTCGGCAGAACGGATAGCCGTTGCGATCGATGAAGCCCCCGGCAGCACCGGCGTGCTCGAAACGGTCGCGGTGCGAGTGGCTCAGAACCTTCGGTTGGCATGCGGCCATAGATGGGTGCGCATCCATGTAGTGGAGCATGCCTTCGATCCAGCTCGGGGTTACTTCCACATCGCTGTTGAGGAGGACGAACAGCTC
>CADECG010000223.1 GCA_902825795.1 uncultured Bacteroidota bacterium | reverse complement strand
CTGCTGACGCCCAGTTCCTGCATGCCGACCAGCACGGGGCGGTGCACTGGTTTCAATCCGTCGCGCACATCGGGCAATGCACGGCTCACGATAACCGACATCGAATAATCGATGTAGGCCGTGCGCATTTCGTTCTCTATGTTGATCGGGATGATCTTCTCTCCGTCTGCCATTTTGTTGGGGCGATGCTTGTTCCGCCTTGCGTTATGCCTCTCGCACGGTGATTGATAGGGGGTCTGCGAAAAGGCGCCCGAAAGTAGGTTTCACCCTATGATGCCGGAACGCCATTTTTCCACAACCGCACACGTTGGTGTGGATAAAAGAACCGCACGTGAAAAGACTCCCGCCGAAGCACGGGGATAGCTTGCCCCCGCCGGAAAGCCGCCTAACTTGGTCCGGTACCAAGGTCAGCCACGCAGTCTTGCCCGGGCACAACATGAGTGAACGAATGGATGCCACATTCTCTCCCAAGGTCAAAGAGGTGATCTCCTTCAGCCGTGAGGAAGCCCTCCGACTGGGACACAACTTCATCGGTATCGAGCATATTCTGCTGGGGTTGCTGCGCGAAAACGAGAGCAATGCAGTGAAGATCCTCCGACGTCTGGAGGTGGATGTAGAGCACTTGCGCAAGACCGTTGAGGGCGGTATGGAACCAGCCAGCGCCATACGGCCACCCGACAAGGACAAGATCACGTTGGTGAAGCAGGCCGAAAAGATGTTGAAGATCACCTTCCTCGAAGCGAAGGTGTTCAAGAGCCAGCAGATCGAGACGGAGCACCTGCTCCTTAGCATCCTGAAGGACGACGACAACTTGGCGACCCGTACACTGAACAAAATGCAAGTGGACTACGACAGCGTGAAGCACGAAGTGGAAGCCATCAAGGCGGATGGCGCTAAACCCGAACGCCCAAAAGCGCAAGGGGGAGCGACGGATGATGACGATGAAGAGGGTGGCAGCTTCCAAGGTGGAAGTGGTGCCGCTGGCGGAGGCGGTGCACGCAAGCAGGGCGACAGCAAAAGCAAGACGCCAGTGCTGGACAACTTTGGTCGCGACCTGACCAAACTGGCCGAGGATGGCAAGTTGGACCCCATCGTAGGTCGTGAGAAGGAGATCGAGCGCGTGAGCCAGATCCTGAGCCGGCGCAAGAAGAACAACCCTGTATTGATCGGGGAACCCGGTGTGGGCAAAAGCGCCATTGCCGAGGGCCTGGCACTGCGCATCATCCAGCGCAAGGTGAGCCGCGTGCTTTTCGGTAAGCGGATCGTGGCGCTGGATATCGCCAGCCTCGTGGCGGGCACCAAGTACCGCGGTCAGTTCGAAGAGCGGATGAAGGCGGTGATGAACGAATTGGAGAACAGTCCGGATGTGATCCTGTTCATCGACGAGATACATACGATCGTGGGCGCAGGTGGTGCCAGCGGCAGCCTCGATGCCAGCAACATGTTCAAGCCGGCGTTGGCCCGTGGCGAGATCCAATGCATCGGCGCTACCACATTGGACGAATACCGCCAGTACATCGAGAAAGACGGTGCCTTGGAACGCCGCTTCCAAAAGGTGATCGTGGAGCCTACCAGCGTGGATGAGACCATACAGATCCTTACTAACATCAAGGAGAAGTACGAGGATCACCACAATGTGAACTACACACAGGAAGCGATCAACGCTTGTGTAAAGCTCACCAACCGCTATATCACCGACAGGCATCTACCGGACAAGGCGATCGATGCACTGGACGAGGCAGGGAGCCGTGTGCATATCAGCAACATCGTGGTGCCAAAAACCATCCTTGATGTGGAAGGCCGGATCGAGGAAGTGAAGGAAGAGAAGAACAAAGTGGTGCGCAGCCAGCGCTACGAGGAAGCTGCCAAGCTGCGCGATAAGGAGCGACTGTTGCAAGAAGAACTGGAGCGGGCCAAGAAGGCTTGGGAAGAAGAAAGCCGCAGCCATCGTACAACGGTGACGGAAGAAAACGTTGCTGAAGTGGTCGCCATGATGAGCGGGATACCCGTTACGCGGATCGCCGAGAAGGAAAGCGGCAAGCTGCAGCGGATGAAGGAGGAAATGGAGGGCAAGGTGATCGGCCAAGAGGATGCGGTGAAAAAGGTGGTGAAAGCGATCCAGCGCAACCGTGCTGGGTTGAAAGACCCCAACCGTCCTATCGGGTCGTTCATCTTCTTGGGCCCCACCGGTGTCGGCAAGACGCAGTTGGCCAAGGAACTGGCCCGCTATCTCTTTGATACGGATGATGCGTTGATCCGCATCGACATGAGCGAGTACATGGAGAAATTCTCCGTTAGTCGCCTTATCGGCGCGCCTCCCGGTTATGTGGGTTATGAGGAGGGCGGGCAGTTAACCGAGAAAGTGCGTCGTCGCCCGTACGCGATCGTACTGCTGGACGAGATCGAGAAAGCGCACCCCGATGTGTTCAACCTATTGCTTCAGGCCTTGGACGATGGTCAGATGACGGACAGTCTCGGTCGTCGGATCGACTTCAAGAACGCCATCATCATCATGACGAGCAACATCGGCGCTCGTGACCTTGCCGACTTCGGAAAGGGTGTTGGCTTTGGTACGACTGCCCGTGATCAGCAAACAGAGGACAACAACCGGAGCGTTATTGAGAAGGCGCTGAAAAAAGCCTTCGCGCCGGAGTTCCTCAACCGGATCGACGACATCGTGATCTTCAACAACCTGAAGCGCGAGGACATCCATAAGATCATCGATATCGAACTGGGCCACCTCTACAAGCGCATCAGCGAACTGGGCTACGATCTGAAGCTGACCGACGAGGCCAAGGACTTCTTGGCGGAGAAAGGCTATGATGAACGCTTTGGCGCACGCCCACTGAAACGGGCGATACAGAAGTACGTGGAGGATACGATGGCGGAAGAGATCGTTACCCAGCACGTGGAGGAAGGCGACAAGATCATCGTAGGCCTGAACAAGGAAAAGACCGACGTTCAGATCAAGGTGACCAAAGGCAAAAAGAAGGTGGGCAAAGGCGACGACACGAAGGAGTTGCCTCCTGCTGATGGAAGCACAATGGCCTGACCATCACCGAACACATGGGGAACCCTGGCCGAATGCCGGGGTTCTTCGTTTTACGGTGCCTTACGCTCGCTACGGAGAGCGTCCAAGGCACAATTCATACTTCTCGCATCCTGGTCGCTCAAGCCTTCGTGAAGGCGTCCCATGTCGAGCCGTGTGGGGCCATCCAACTGTTCCAGCAGGTCCAGTCCGGCGTTGCTGATGCGCACGTAGATCACCCGCTTATCCTCATCGCACCGCTCGCGCAGCACTAATCCTTTCGCAATGAGTTTGTCGGTCAATCTCGTAGCGTTCGGGGCCCGGTCGATCATTCGCTCCTTGACACAATGCATGTTCACCTTCTCCCCTTTCGCGCCTCTCAGTATGCGAAGGATATTGAACTGCTGCACACTAAGCCCGAATGGAGCCAATAGCCCATTGTACCGCGCTTTCAGCCAATTCGCCGTGAACATCACGTTGAGCATCGCCTTCTGCTGCTCGCTCTCGAACTTGCCCTTGATCTCTTCTTCTATGGTGGCCATTTGGTAGCGTGCGCGATCGCACCGGCGGCCGAATGTAGGATCTCCTGCAGACTGGCAAAGGATCCTCCGCTTTGCGCAGGACCAACATGGGGTCCTCCTATTTTCGGCCCCTTGATCACCGACCCATGAAGAGCGCGCTATTGCTTGCTGTCACTCTCGCTTCCATAACGGCCTGCGAAACGCCAGCCCCAACGAACACGGTTCCTGTTGGCGATCCCCGGGATAACTGGCAACGACCACAAGAGGTCTTCAGCAACATGGGTGGTATACAAGGAAAGGTTGTGGCCGATCTGTTCGCTGGGGATGGATACATCGCCTTCAACATGTTGCAAGCTGGTGCGGCCAAAGTGATCGCGATCGATACCGATCCGGCCAATGTGGCACACATGCAGAAAAGGAAGGAAGAGCTTCATATTGAGGACGAGCGGCTGGAGATCCGCCAAGCGACCCCGGGCGAAACGGGTCTTGGTCCAGAGGAAGTGGACCTCACTTTCATTTTCAATAAGTACACCTCCATCCAGGATCGCGCTTCATATATGGCCAAGGTGAGGGCAAGCACCAAGTCCCCGCGCACGGTCTACATCATCGACTTC
>CADECG010000222.1 GCA_902825795.1 uncultured Bacteroidota bacterium | reverse complement strand
TGAGCCGTTGATTTGGACGGCTTTAACCCTTGAGGGCGCGGTAAGGTTGCAACGCAAGAGGGCGGGCCGAACGGCCCGCCCTCTTGCACTACGGAAGTCAGAACATTACTTCACCACAAGGCGCTGCTCGTAGCGCTGCTCACCATTGTTGATGCGCAGGGTATAGCTGCCCTGCGCCAGTTCGCCGGCGAGTTGCAGTTGGTGGCTTTGACCTGCCGCCATTTGTACTGTGGCACTGTGTACCAAGCGCCCGCCCAGATCAAGAACCTCCATGGTCACCAAGCCGGCTGCACCACCGTTCCGTACGGTGAAGTCCCCATTGCCCGGGTTCGGGTAAACGCTCCAAGCGCTTCCGGCCGCGCCATTGAGGCCTTGGCAAATGTCCACGTTCACCGTAACGAAGTTGGTGCTCAGGTCGAAGCAGGTTCCGTTGCTGCCCACGCCGCTCACCGGTGCGCCGGGGATCACATTGGTGAGCACGCCGTTGTAGCTAACACCCCACACATGGTAGGTGCCAAGCGCTGCGGTTTCGAAGTCGAAGCTGGCACCGGCCAGCAGCGAAATGATGTTGTCGCTGGCGTCCGTCAGGATGTAGTCGTAGCTCTCCGTGCTGGTGCTCGTGTTGATGAAGGAGATCAGGTCGGCCACGGCATCCTGACAAACGTTCTCGCTTGTTGTAAAGGTGCTGGTGAGGACCAGGCCCCCATCGCAAGTGCCGACACCTGCGCAAGCCGTTGCGCTTACGGTAACAGTGTAGGGACCGAAAGACCCGACATCGCCCAGCACGGGCAGGTAGTAGGTTCCAGCGGGTACGTCATCGTAAAAAACGCTGTAATTGCCATCGCCGCAAGACGTGTTGTCATAGGTGCCGGGGCCAACGATGTTGTCGTTACCGGGACAGCTCGTGGCAAGGATGATCCACACATTGCCGAACGCGGGGTTGGTACCGCAATGCTCAACGGTGATATCGGCGCAAGCGCTCACCGTGAACGCGTGCCACACGCTCGGCAGAACAGGTGGCGGGATCTCCCATGTGCTGCCGGGAACATAATCGTTCGTTGTAGTTGCGTTCGTGTTATCGCCATTGAAAACAACACTGCTACCGATGTTCAGGTTTTGTGGAACGATGCTGGCGCAGAGGTCATTCACGGGCGCTACGACGGCGCAAGGGGTGGTGTTGACGGTGACATCATAAGAGCCGACCGAAAGAGGTTCTGAGAGTACGGGCAGATAGTAGGTGCCAGCGGGCACATCATCGAAGTACACGGTCCAGTTGCCATCAACACAATCCGTGGTGTTATACACGCTCGATAGTATGGTGGTCGTGGCCGGGCATTGTTCAGCCAGCACGATGTACACATTATTGAAGGCCGGGCTGATGCCGCAATAGCTCACTTCAATATCCGCGCAAGTGGTGATCGTGAACGCATGCCAAACGCTGGCGATGGTCATGATCCCATCGTTGGCCAAGGTGGCTCCTGTGTTATCGCCATTGAAGGCGGCGGTGCCGGGCACCGAAAGTGCTTGCGGCGTAACGCTGCTGCAATTGTCGTTCGCCGGTACGCTGCCACACGCTGTCGAAGAGAATTCCACCGTGTATGGCCCCCACGCCAATCCAGGTGCGCTCAATACCGGGTAGTAGTATGTACCGGCCGGCAAATTGTTCCACGTGATGGAGAGCGTACCATCTCCGCAGGTGCTGGTACTGCTGGAGTCGATCACAGCCACGAACGGGCAGGCGTCAGTGATGCTGATGAAGAAATTCGTGAAGTCCACCGATCCGCAGAAGTCAGCGGTAACGTTCGCACACTGGCCGATGGTGAAGGCCTCCCATACGGTTGAGGTTCCAATACCCTCCGTGTCCGTCGCGCCGATGTTGTTGCCGTTCACGACAACGCTTCCCGGCACGTTCAAGTTCTGCACCACCGCGCCGGAGCACAGGTCGTTGACGGGGGCGGCCGGGGTGTTGTAAACACAAATGGTGAATGTCGGATCGGCCGGAGTGCCTGCATCATAGTGGTAAACGCGCACACGATAGGTGGCGCCCACGGTGAGGCCGGTGGCATTGATCACTTCAATGCCACCATACAGGGTGGCATCGGCACAAGCCATGTTGACACCGTTGCAGGCGCCGCTGCGCAGATCGACCACTGCATCGAATGTCGCGCTGCCCTCCACCTCGATCGTTGCGGTAGTGGCGGTTGCCACGAACCGGTACCAAACATCATCGTCAGCATTCCCGGTGAATGTTGCGCACACGAGCGCCGCGATCGTTTCGGTCGCTCCGGCCGTGGTTCCATTCGTTGTTACGCAAGAAGAGTTCACGGTTAGTAGCGTGGCCGCGGCGCAATTGTCGTTCGCAGGTGGTGCGGCAACGTTGAAGACGCAGATATCGAACGTTGTCGTTGGGGGTGCTCCGGTCAAATAGTCGTAGACCCGCACATAGTACGTGTTGCCAATGGTAAGGGCCGTTGCATTGATGGTCTCCGTTCCACCATCCACGGTTGCATCCGCGCAAGCAATGTTGGCACCATTGCAGGCTCCACTGCGGAGGTCAACCACCGCATCGAAACTCGCGCTGCCGACCACTTGGATCGTTGCGGTGGTGGCGGTTGCGACGAATTTGTACCATACGTCGTCATCCGCATTACCCAAGAAGGTGGCGCAGGTGATGGCCGCCAGCGATTGCGTGGCCCCGGCCACATCGCCGATAGTAGGAGTGCAACCAGCCCCGACCGTCAAGGTTATCGCCGCCGCGCAGTTGTCGTTAGCTGGTGGTCCCCCAAAGAAAAACAAGCCACTTCCATTGTTGTCCCGAGCCCAGTTGCGGTCGGTGGCAATGGTCTTATCAATGGCATGCGCGTTGGAAGTGATCGTATGCGGTACAACTACCGGGTTTGGGTTCAGGGCCGTTTGGCCCATAGCGCAAAAGCCAAGGGCAACGGCCGCCGGAATGGTCAAGAGGCGTAGAGAGTTGTTCATATGGGGATCCAGGTTTTCTTGTGTTGGGGAGCAAATCTGCTGTGCGGACGGCATGGACGGACGTGTGTGCTGTATCGAGTTTTTCACGATCGGTAGCCCGGTGCCACACACCTACCTTGGCGGCCATGGACCTTCGTCTCAACGGACAACACGCGCTGGTGTGTGGTAGTACACAAGGGATCGGACTGGCAGCAGCCCAAGAGCTAGCGAGGCTCGGGGCCCGGGTAACGCTTCTTGCACGCGACCGGGATAAGCTCACCACCGCCCTTTCCACTCTGGACAAGTCAGCCGCTCAGCAGCATTTGGCTCTTGTCGCCGATATGAGCGACACCCCCGCTTTGCAGCAAGCGATAGAAAGACACTTGAAGGCGCACGGTGAGATCACCATCCTGATCAACAATACAGGAGGGCCTCCGCCGGGGATGGCGCATGACGCACCAATAGCCGCTTTCGAAGTCGCCTTCCGGTTGCATCTTATTGCCTTCCAGGCACTGGTGCTTGCCATTGTTCCGGGTATGAAAGCGAACGCCGGTGGACGCATCATCAATGTGATCAGCACCAGTGTGAAACAACCCCTTCACGGACTTGGCGTCAGCAACACCATCCGCGGTGCCGTGGCGAACTGGAGCAAGACGCTGGCGAACGAACTCGGTCAGTTCAATATCACGGTGAACAATGTGCTTCCCGGTGCCACGGAAACGGAACGTCTGGCCCAAGTGCTGAGCGGCAAAGCCGCGAAGACGGGGCATACGATCGAGGCGGTAGCGCAAGAGATGAAGAACGAAGTACCGCTGAGACGATTCGCGAAGCCAGAGGAGGTCGCGAACGCGATCGCTTTCCTTGCTTCACCCGCGGCAGCCTACATCAATGGGATCAACCTGCCAGTGGATGGGGGAAGGACCGGATCACTCTGACCGGTCCGTAAGCCTGAACCCCTTGCCGTGCACGTTCACGATCTCCACACCGGGATCGTTCAGGAAGTACTTGCGGAGCTTAGCGATGTACACATCCATGCTCCTCCCGTTGAAATAACTGTCGTCGCCCCAGATCTCACGCAACGCATCGCTGCGCTGGAGCACACCATTGCGATGCACGCATAACATGCGCAATAGTTCGGTCTCTTTGGTGGTGAGCTTGCGCTGCTCTTCGTCGAACGTGAGCGTTTGTTTCCGTACGTCGAACGTGTACTTGCCGATCTCGTAATGG
>CADECG010000221.1 GCA_902825795.1 uncultured Bacteroidota bacterium | reverse complement strand
AACTCTACACGGAAGCCGTGGAACGGGCTCTTGTAGAGGCCGGCAAGAAAACCATCCACCACCTGCCTTGCCTTGAACTCGCGTTGGCTCAGTGCCTGGATCTCCTTGTTGTCGATGGGCATCGGGACAAAGGTCGGCGTTGCGAAGTGTGCAAGATGATAAAAGGTCCAAATGCATGGAACTGTTCGGCTGTGCTGGTTGTTACGGCGTAGCGCGTATGGCGGGTGAACAGTCCTTCACGCAACCGTTCGCCGAGATGGTCGTCATTGCAGTACCCTACCTACCGTTCCATGCACGCCTACCTCCGTAAAGTTCCAAGTGCTCTTGTCCTTTCATTAGGCTTGACGGCCACTGGTCCTTTGTGGGCCCAGTCGCTGGCCGAGGGTCTACGGTCAACAGAGGTGAAAGAGTTGCTGGCCCAAGGCTATACAGCTGAAGACTTTGCTGACCTTGTGCTGCGCGATCACTACACATCCCGTGGTGGCGCGCTGGTGCACACGTTCTTCCGTCAGCGCTTTGGCGGCATTGAAGTGTTCAACGGTGACATCGCCGTACACCGCAAGGCCAGTGGCGAAGTGGTCGCGCTCCATACCGGTGCTGTGCGCGGGTTGAGCGGGCGTGTGAACACCAGCGCACCCAGCATCACGGCCGAGCAGGCCATGGATCGGGTGCTGGGACGGGAGGGGGTCTCCGTTGAGGGTTTTCAGCGGCTCGAGCATGCACCGGAACGGATGCGATGGTCGTTCAACGGGATCGCGGAAGTGACCGGCTCGGTGCACGTTCAACTGGTCTTCTTGCCATTGGGCGAACGGGTGGTGCTCGTGTGGGAAGTGGAGTTCCAACGAATTGACGGCCGCCATTGGTGGCAGGTGCGCATCGATGCGGTCTCCGGTCAGGAAGTGCAACGCGAGGACCGGTTCACTAACTGCGGCTTCAGCATGCATTCCACGTGCGAGCACGACGCGCCGGTTCCCTCGGAGTCCCCACAGCCAGCCGGCCCCAACGACCTGAACGTGTACGCGTGGCCGGTGGAAAGCCCGATCCACGGATCGCGTTCCCTACAGAACGCACCGTGGTCCCAAGCATCGAACGCATCGCCGTATGGCTGGCACGATGTGAACGGCGCACCAGGTGCAGAATACACGATCACGAGAGGAAACAACGTGCACGCGCAGGAGGATGCTAACGGCAACAACGGCACTGGCTACAGTCCCAGCGGCGGGGCCAACCTCGACTTCGATTTCCCGATCAACCTGGCCCTGGCCCCATCCACATATCAGGACGCGGCCATCACCAATCTCTTCTACTGGAACAACATCATGCACGATGTATGGTACCAGTACGGTTTCGATGAAGCCGGCGGAAATTTCCAGATGAACAACTACGGCAATGGTGGTACGGGCTCGGACGAAGTGATGGCCGATGCGCAGGACGGCAACGGCATGAACAACGCGAACTTCGCTACGCCACCGGACGGATCGAGCCCGAGGATGCAGATGTTCCTGTGGAGCGGGAGTCCGAACAAGGACAGCGATCTGGACAATGGCATCATTGCACACGAGTATGGGCATGGCATATCGAACCGCTTGGTGGGCGGGCCGTCGAACACCAACTGCCTCGGCAACAGCGAGCAGATGGGAGAGGGATGGAGCGACTTCTTCGGATTGATCATGACCATGGAGGCAGGTGACGCGGCAGTGGATGCGCGCGGCGTGGGCACCTATGCCGATGACCAGCCCGCCAATGGTCCCGGCATACGGCCATCACCTTATAGCACCTTGTTCGGCATAAACGACTACACCTATGGGAACACCAACTCGGTGTTGAGCATGCCGCACGGCATCGGCTTCGTGTGGTGCACCATCCTATGGGAAATGACCTGGGAACTCATCGACCAACACGGCTTCGACCCCAACCTGTACAATGGCACCGGTGGCAACAACATCGCCATGCAACTGGTCATCGATGGCATGAAGCTGGCGCCGTGCAACCCAGGGTTCGTGGATGCACGCGATGCCATCCTGCTCGCCGACCAAGTGCTTTACGGTGGCGCCAACCTCGGCCTGCTCTGGAATGCTTTTGCCCGGCGCGGATTGGGTTACAGCGCATCGCAAGGGTCAGCGTTCAGCCGCAACGATCAAGTGGAAGCCTTCGATACACCGATGGCCATCAATGGTGCGTGCATAGCTATCGTGACGCCAACCACGGCACCCTTAGGCGGGTGCTCGGCCCCAGGGCCTGTGGAGGTGAAGGTGCGGTTCGGGAACAGTGGTCTGCAGCCCATCCAAGGCATGCCCGTGCGTTACCGGTTGGATGGTGGACCCATAGTAATGGAGACCATATCCGGCGCCCTTCAACCCGGTTCCGATTCGCTCTACACGTTCTTGGCGCCTTTGCTCGTGCAGAGCGTCGGGCAGCACGAGTTGGAAGTGTGGTGTGCCGCTCCCGGCGATGGGGCGCTGTTCAACGATACGTTGTCCGTACAGTTCGAAGTGTTGGCGAGTTCGGGGTCGATGGAACTCGTGCTGAAGCCAGGGCCGAATGAGGGCAAGGACGCGTTCGTGTGGTGGTTGACCACGCAGACCGGGACCTATGGCCCTACGAATTCGAGCAATTTTGGTACACACCAGAATTACAACGCCATGGAGTGGACCTGGTCCGGTTCGCCGGGTAGACGTTATGGGCTCATCGATTTCGACCTGTTGGCCATTCCCCCGGGTTCTGACGTCCACTATGCTGCGCTTTCGCTCTTCCAAAACCCCAACTCCGGCGACGGGTTGCACAGTTCCCAATCCGGCTCGAACGCTTCGGTGCTGCAACGCATTGCGGGTCCGTGGGACGAGCAGACGGTGACGTGGAACAACCGGCCATCGGTTGATACCACCGGGCAGGTGGTGCTCGCCCAATCCACGTCGCCTACACAGGATTACCTGAGCATTGATGTGACCAACATGGTAGCGGCCATGGTATTGGATTCCAACACCGCCCATGGGTTCCAACTGTCCACCATCACACCGCAGCACTACCGCAAGATGGTCTTCGCATCGAGCGATCACCCCGACCCGCTCAAGTGGCCGGAGCTGAAGGTGTGCTACACGCCACCAGCGCGCATCGAACTTTCGGTGCTGCTGGACGGCCCATGGGCCAATGGATCGGTGCTCATGCACGATTCTCTGCGCACAAGGGGCATGCTCCCGCTGACAGAACCCTACTCGGCCCTCGGCTTCGCGCATGCTGGCAATGGTGGTGGTGAATCGATCGATACGAACGTGCTGGCAGCAACCGGCCCCAATGCCGTGGTGGATTGGATCCATGTGGCCCTCAGCACGTCGCCAGCACAAGCGAGCATGGTGGCATCGCGCTGCGCCCTGTTGCAACGCGACGGCGACGTGGTGGATCTGGACGGCGTTTCGCCATTGGTCTTCATGGCGAACGAAGGTTTCTATCACGTGATCGTGCGGCACAGGAACCATTTGGGGGTGGTTACTGCGCAACCGATCTTTCTGTCCACCACACAGATCGGGCAACTCGATCTGTCCGGCCCGCAGCCGATCACCTACGGTGTTGTACCCCAGAAAACCGAAAACGGGAAATTGGTGTTATGGGGCGGCGATGTGAACAGCAGCGGGGTACTGAAGTATACTGGCCTCAACAACGATCGCGATCCGATCCTGCAAGCTGTCGGCGGAACCACGCCCACGAACGTCGCCACAGGTTACAACTCCACCGATGTGAACATGGACGGCGACATCAAGTACACCGGTGTCCAGAACGACCGTGACCCCATCTTGATCAATGTTGGTGGGGTGGTGCCCACGGCCACGCGAACAGCTCAGATCCCTTGAGGTTCTATCCGCCGCGCGGATAATGGATGTGGAGTATACCCCTAACAAAAAGGCCTCTGCCGGTGTGGCAGAGGCCTTCCCATATTAGCCGTTGCGATCAGGCCAACTGTCCTTGCAGTTTGCCGGCCAACGTGGCCTTTGGCACGGCGCCCACGCTGCGGTCCACCACTTCGCCGTTCTTGAGGAACAGAATGGTGGGGATGCTGCGGATGCCATACTTCATGGCAACCTGCGGGTTGGTGTCAACGTTCAGTTTGCCGATAACGGCCTTGCCTTCGTATTCCGTGGCGAGCTCTTGTACAACCGGGCCTACCATGCGGCAGGGGCCGCACCATTCCGCCCAGAAGTCGACCATTACGGGTTTGTCGCTCTTGAGGGCGAGTTCTTCGAAGTTGCTGTCAGTGAATTCCAGTGCCATGTTCTAGGGTGCGCTTTAGCGCGTTGTGATTGATGCTGTCTATCGGGCTGCAAGATGCAAGGCGCAGCGTTCGGGTTTCCGCCCCGCTCCCCAACTT
>CADECG010000220.1 GCA_902825795.1 uncultured Bacteroidota bacterium | reverse complement strand
CCGTTTCTTCATCAGTGGAGGAAAGCTGGACGCCATTGACTGGCGTACCGCTAACCCTGAGGACCTCTACGAGCGGGTGAAGGGGCAGGTGGTCAAGCGTCTTGGTATCTGAGCGCCACCATTAGCGGTGCACGGCTTTGGGGTGCAGTACATAGTGGCGCGCGAAGACTTGTCGTGACGAAAAAGGCCGGAGTGCATCCAAAGCCCCGATGACGCCGTATGAACCATCCGTGATGTACCCCTATATCCGCACCCGCCGCCAGAATGCCATGAGCACCATGCTCTGGTGGACGTCAGTTACAGTGGCTCTGGTGATGCTGGGAATGCTCACCATGTGCTGAGCACACTTACACCTGCTTCGACACCAGAAGCTTCTGCAGCACCACCCGGTCTATGGGCAAGTGCACATCGCTTTCGGTAGCACTGGAAAGCCTCAACCAACGGAACGCCTCTGCTCCCTCGCGCTCTTCCTTAAAGGCGAAGGCAGTCTCCACCACAGGAAGGTTGGAAGGGTCCTGAACGCGGAAGGTGTAATAGATGCTCACGACCTGGATATCCTCAGCGTGAAAAGTGCTGCGCTGAAAAAAGTCCGTGGTGTAAAAGTGTTGCACATCGAGCGCCTCAACCCCTATCTCCTCCATGATCTCCCGCACCAAGCAATCCTTCGTGCCTTCGCCGTACTCCAATCCGCCGCCTGGGAATTTGGTTATGCGCTGGCCCTTGATGATCTCGTCAGCAACCAGTACTCGACCGTCATGCAACAAAAGGCCGTAGACACGAATGGTGAAGCGGGCCATGATCAAGCGGGTTTACGGGCTCTCAACATCTCCTTCTTTCCCGGTGGCCCGGGCAGTCGCTCAACCGTAAACCCTGCACGCTGCATGGCGCGACGCACATCACCCTTGGCACAGTACGTCACGAGCACACCGGCGGGCCTCAGCAATAGGCACATGCGTTCGAAAAATGCAACCGTCCACAGCTCCGGCTGATGTGTGGGTGCAAAGGCATCGAAGTAGACGACATCGTACGTTGAAGGTGCAAGTGTCGAGTCGTCCGGTACGCTGCGGAAGTGAAAGTTCTGTCGAGATGTTCGCGCATCGAAAGGTGCTTGCATCATTTCCATGAAATCCGGATGCCGTTCGCTGACCCCCAACGAAGAGCAGTGGTCCAGTTGGTTCAGCGTAGCGGCATTCAACGGAAATGGTTCCACGGCATCGTAGTGCACCTCAAGGCATCGGCTATCCGATCCGATCCACGTTAGCAACATGTTCAATCCGGTACCGAGACCCATTTCCAATATGTGAACACGAGGTCCATGAACAATGCCGAACCCTGCTTCCAGAAAGACATGCCTCGATTCCGTGACCGCACCGTGGACGCTGTGATAACGTTCATTCAACCGCGGATCGAAGAGCGTCCGCGAACCATCTCTCGTCATGCGTACCTCGAGTTCCCTCATAGCCAACACAGCATTCCTCCAACAGCGAAGTAAGTGTGTGGCGGAAAGCGGCGACCGGTCCGGTATCTTCGAGGCCCTCATCCTTGTTGCAATGCGCCAGCGATCAACGTTCATTCTCACGCTCTTCCTCATAGCCAACGTACTGCGCGCCCAAGAGTGGATGGAGCAGTTGCAGGACGGGCACACGAACGTGTGGACCGTGCAAGAGTCCTTCCATACGGCATGGGGTGATCGCGAGTACGAGCGCGGAAAGGGCATTAAGGTCTTCAAACGCTGGGAGTGGTTCTGGGAACAGCGCACATGGCCTAGCGGCGAACGCCCCGACCCATCGGTGCATGCTCAAGCACTCACGCAGTTGCGGAGCATGACCCCGTTACCCCAAGCCAAGAGCGCAAGTTGGCTGCCCTTGGGACCATACGGTTGGCAGAGTATCAGTTACAATCCCGGTGCGGGTCGCGTGAACTGCATTGCACAGGACCCGAACGACCCGAACACCGTCTTCGTGGGCACTCCTTCCGGCGGTTTGTGGAAGAGTACCGATGATGGCGGCACGTGGACGGCGCTGATCACCGACCTGCCTACACTGGCCATTGGAGGGATAGCGATCGATCACACGAACAGCAGTGTGGTGTACTGCGGTACGGGCGATGGCGATGGCAACGATGCCTACAGTATCGGTGTGCTGAAAAGCACCGATGGCGGCGCTACATGGAACCCCACGGGCCTCAACTGGTCGCTGACCCAGACGCGCACAGTCCGCAAACTCGTCATGCATCCCTCCGATCCGAATACGCTCTTCTGTGCGGCGAACAACGGTCTGTGGAAGACGATCGACGCAGGAGCTTCATGGACGCTCATACACGTGGACGGCAACCGCGACGTGGAATTCAAGCCCGGTGACCCTACAGTGATGTACGCCTGTGGGAAGGGCCTGTTGCGTAGCACCGATGGCGGGAACTCGTTCAGTACGATCACAAGCGGACTTCCTCCGGTTGCCGATGTGAATCGGATGTCGATCGCCGTGAGCCCGGCCGACCCACAAGTTGTATTCGCGCTGTGCGGGCGCGAGGATGATGGCGGCTACAAGGGGCTGTACCGTAGCACCGATGGCGGGTTGACCTTCGCCCTACGAAGCAGTAGCCCGAACATTTTCGGGTACGACCAAGCCGGACAGGACAGTGGCGGACAAAGCCGGTACGATATGGCGCTCGCCGTGGACCCCGCGAACGCGGCGGTCGTTTATGCAGCCGGTATCAATGTTTGGAAAAGCACGAACGCCGGCACTGGCTGGACCATCGTCAGCCATTGGACACACCCGAGCGCCGTTGGGTACACCCATGCCGATGTGCATTGCTTGGAGATGATCGGCAACAAGATCTGGTGCGGTAGCGATGGTGGTATTTTTCAAAGCACCAATGCGGGAGCGGATTGGAACGATCGGAGCACCGGCCTGAACATCATGCAGTTCTACCGCATGGGTGGAAGCGAGTTGCAAACGGACTTGGTCATGGCCGGGGCGCAGGACAACGGCAGCAACATGCTGGAAGGCGGGATCTGGACACACGTGAACGGTGCTGATGGCATGGAGGCCGCTGTGGATCCCAGCGATGTTAATATCAGATACTGCACAAGCCAGAACGGGAGTATTCGTCGCAGTGACGATGGCGGGCAGAACTTCAACGGCATCAGTTGGGGGATCAGCGAGGATGGTGCGTGGGTAACACCGTACGTCATCGACCCGAACGACCCGGCCACCTTGGTTGCCGGCTACAGCAACGTGTGGATCAGCATCGACCGTGGCGACAATTGGACCAGCGTTTCCGGGTTCAGCCTCAACGAAACGATACGCACGCTGGCCGTGGCACCGAGCAACAGCGACCATATCGTCATCTGGCGTAACGGGCAGCTCCGGCGCAGCACCACTGGCGGCGCTCCATGGTCGATCATCAGCGCCGACTTGCCCGAACTGCAAGTCACCAGCATCGCCTTCGACCCTACCGACGCACTGACGTTTTACGTGGCCTTGAGCGGATACATGGATGGCGAGAAGGTGTACATGACCAGCGATGGTGGCACCAGTTGGACCAACATCAGCATCAACCTTCCGAATGCCCCGGTGAACAGTATTGTGTACCATGCCGGAAGTGCTGACGGACTATACGTCGGAACGGACATGGGCGTGTTCTACACGGACAACACACTGGGCAATTGGCAGCCGTACATTCAAGGCATGCCTGCTGTTATCGTCATGGAGTTGGAGATCAACTACGCAACGAACATGCTGCGAGCCGCCACATACGGACGTGGGCTCTGGGAAACGCCGTTGTTCGCACCATCCTCGCAACCACCGGTTGCCGGATTCGCGCGGAGCAATGTGGCCGTATGCGCTGGTGAGGCGATCACCTTTACTGACAATTCCACTGACGCTGCGCCGGGCTGGAATTGGCAATTCCCAGGTGGAACACCACCTACCAGTTCACTCGCTTCACCCTCGGTTACCTACCCGGCCAGCGGATCGTACAGCGCAACGTTGACCGTGAGCAATGCAAATGGTCCCGATTCAGAAACGAGCACCTTCCAAGTCTTCATCATGCCGAACGACGTGGAAGTGACGATCACGTTCGATGACTATCCGCAGGAAACGGCATGGACCATTGACGACGACAATGGCAACATCGTAGCCGAGGGTGGGCCTTTCGTTGGGACCCCTGACGGCAGTACGATCATCAGGAACGTATGCCTCAATGGGGGCTGTTACACCTTCACGATCACCGACAGTTTTGGTGATGGAATGTGCTGCGACAATGGTCTGGGCAGCTATTCCCTCTTCACCGATGAACTCGGCAATTTCGGTTCCGGCGACGTGTTCGGTGCAGAGGATGGTGTGCGGTTCTGCGTTAGCCTGAACGTGCGAGCCATCGGCGCGTTCGCGCCTAGTGAACTGCT
>CADECG010000219.1 GCA_902825795.1 uncultured Bacteroidota bacterium | reverse complement strand
TGCTGCGGCACACCAACGGAACGTACTATGGTGTGGCCAACAGCGGTGGAAGTGCGAGCTTGGGTGTTCTGTTTTCCTATGACGCCTTGAATAACACCTACACGTTGCGCAAGAACCTTGGTGGTGCTGATGGTGCCAACCCGCTGGGAACACTGTGCGAGTCGGGCGGCAAGTTGTTCGGCACCTGTAGCGAGGCAGGCACGCTGGCCGGTGGAACCATTTTTGAATTCGATCCGGCTACAAATTCGTACACCAAGAAGATCGACCTCAATACAACCACTGGAACGAAGCCGCGGATCGGCTTCTTGAATGCGTCAAATGGTAAACTCTATTTGATGACTTCTCAAGGCGGTACTTCTGGATTCGGCACTTTGCTGGAGTACACCCCGGGTACCAACACCCTGGTAAAACGGCGGGACTTCGTCGCAGCGGACGGTACGAACCCGGAGGCTGAACTGATGCAGGCCAGTGATGGCCTTCTTTACGGAGCGCTCAGTGAGAACGGGCAGTTTTCGGCAGGAACTCTGTTCTCTTTCGATACCGGCTCCAGCACCTTCACGAAGCTGTATGACTTTGATGGTGTGCAGGGTGGAACCCCCCTTGGCAAATTGGTGCAAGCGCCCAATGGCAAACTATACGGAACCTGCGCGGAGAACGGGTTTTTCGAACCAGGGTTGATCTACAGTTGGGATATCGGTACGAGCACCTATACGGAGGAACGTCCTTTCGAAAGCATGGGTGTCGAGGGCGGCGCGTCACAATCCAGCCTCATTACAGGAACCGATGGAAACCTCTATGGTACTTGCGTTGAAGGTGGATCGAGCAATTTCGGTACAGTGTTCCGGTTCAACCCGACGAACAATTCATTCGCCGTTCTGCACAACTTCTCGGGGGCGAACGGACAATCGCCCCTTGATGGACTTGCCAATGAAACGATACCCGGCCCGTCGAACATCGCAGTTGATGTTGAAGTTTTCCTTGAAGGCCCCTTCAACACGGGAACCAATCTCATGAATGATGCGCTGCGCACGCTTGTGAACCCTAACGGCTTCCCTTTGAGCGAACCTTACGGGGCGCTTGGATTCACCCATGTTGGTGGAGGGGGAGGCGAAATGATCAACGCAGCAGTGCTGAGCGTTGCCGGCAACGACGCCATCGTCGATTGGGTATTCGTTCAATTGCGTAACCCTCTGGACAATACAAGTGTGCAATACACACGGTCGGCTCTTGTTCAACGCGATGGGGATGTGGTGGACGTGGACGGCACGTCGCCATTGTCTTTCGCCGCACCAGCCGGCAACTACTTCATCTCCGTTCGCCACCGGAACCATCTTGGTGCGATGACCTTAAACGCCGTTGCGCTCGGGGCGGCTCCGCTAACCGTGGACTTTACGGATGGTACCACTGGGACTTTCGGCACTAATGCACAGAAGACCTCGGGTGCTGTGCGCTTGCTCTGGACGGGAAACTCGGTGCGCGACACCCCGGCTCCGTTCCTGCTCAAGTATACCGGCACGAGCAATGATCGGGATCCCATCCTCATCGCTGTGGGCGGTACCATTCCCACCAACACGGTCAATGGCTACCGCGTGGAGGACGTCACGTTGGACGGGGTAACCAAGTACACCGGCACCGCTAACGATCGCGACCCCATCCTCATCAATGTGGGCGGCACCGTTCCAACAGCTACGAGGGCAGAGCAGTTGCCTTAGGTGGCCATCGAGCCAACATCACAAAGAAGAAGCCCCGCTCTGCGGGGCTTCTTCTTTGTGATGTTGGCCGTTAAACGTCCAATATACCGACGATATCCTCTTCCATCAACGCCCCACCGGGGAACCTTCTGGTATAGTCCAAATTGATCCACCGTGTGCCATCGGAATCGGTGTGGTGGAACAATGGAGCATCGCCCACCTCTTGTTGGAACATAACCCGGCGGATCAGGAATGCTGCGCGCTCCAATTGCTTCGCATCGCCCACTTTCAGTTCGGGATAGATATGCCCCGTGGTCCGCACCAAACGCACCTCCCCTCCCACTGCCTTGATGCAGGCGGCCATCAACACTGCATGGTCATCGCAATCACCAGCCAGCAGCCCCACGCTCTCGCTGGCTTTGGCGAAATACTCACCGCCTTTCACGTCGCTCACGTACTGCCATTGCCCGTTGATCGTCCTGAATACTGAAAAACAGTGCACCAGAGTGAACTCATCGTTGCCAACTTCCGCGTCAGCAAAATATGCCGTTGCAGCAGCTACAGCGAAAGTGCGTACGACAGGCTCATGGTGATCGATCGCGTTTCTTATGTGGTCGGCATCGAGGAATGGGTTCAGTTGATTCGAGGCAAGCGGGACATGCACCGTGGTGGCCCTCAGCGAATGGAGAAAAACCGCATAATCCCCATACACCTCACGGAAGCCATATCCGCCGCTCAGCCCTGTTAGGGTTATGGTTCCCAAGCCGATGATCAGTGCCACGTACACCGCCATCTGGAATCTGCGCACCAAAATGATGAAGGCTGCCAGGATCACTACGAACGTGATCAAGTGATCCACACGGAAGCCGTCACCGATCGGTAGCTCGATCGCGGGTACGTACGGATAAAGGATGATGAACAGTGGCAACGAAAGCAACAGTGCCACCAGATAGATGATGATGGCGTGCGCCAATCCATACCCGTTATCGCGTTCCTGCTCGGTGGCTGTTGGGCCGGATCCTTCGATCGCCATTTTCGTTGTTCGAAAAAGGTCCACCAACCGTCAGGCCAAGGTCAGACTTAACAAAGATCAACAGCTCTTTGAAAAGACGCAGGCTGCCCGTGGAAAGCACCATGAAACCCGCATTCCGGTCATCGACAAAGTGCAACGGTGCTGCTGTTGATACACGACATCCCCAGCATCCGTTCGCGGATGGGCCTTGCGGATATATTCGCGACCAACCACAAGCGCACTTGGCTTCCGGCAAACACATCCTTACCACCATTGCCGTGCTCAGTGCGCTCCTTGTGCGTGCACAGCACCCTTTGGATCCCGTGGATCTGGGCGGTGGTGACGATGTGCTTTTTGAGGCCCCGGCATGTGATCCATATTCCCACGGCGATTGGACCACGGAGGATTCCCTTCGCTTCATACCTGCCCACGCGTTATACGGTAGTTGGGAAACCGATGCCATTTTCCTGAAGGAGTTCGAACCCGCGACGTGGACAGACACCGTTACCCTTGAACTGACCCACTCACCGTGCGATCACTCCGTACCGGTTTGCGGAGAGATCAATTCCCCTTTCGGCCCCCGTCGTGGACGCATGCACTACGGTGTTGACCTGGACCTTGAAACTGGCGACCCGGTGGTGGCGGCCTTTGAGGGCATGGTGCGCATCGCCAGAGCGCATCGGACATTCGGCAATGTGATCGTTCTGCGGCATGCTAACGGCTTGGAAACTCTTTACGCTCACCTGAGCCGCATTGATGTTAGCCCCGGCACGATGGTGGAGGCGGGCACCCCCATCGGTTTGGGTGGAAGCACCGGACGCAGCACTGGAAGTCACTTACACTTTGAGGTTCGGTACCTGGGCCAACCGATCGACCCTCAACGATTGTTCGATCTAACGGAAGGCGTGCTCTCTGCCAATGCGCTGACATTGCACAAGGGCGTTTTCGCAGGCTTGGGCAAAAGCGTGAAGCCAGTGAACAAATACCATGTGGTACGCAAGGGTGATACGCTATCCACGATCGCCCGCCGCACAGGCACTAGTGTCAAGGCCTTGTGCAAAGTGAACAGAATACGTGCAAGCAGCACCCTGCGCATTGGTCAGCGGTTGCGCATCGGCTGATCCGAACTCACGCCGTTACGCGCTCTTGGAGCACACGCCCCAGACTTTCTACCAGATCGTGATTGTACAAGGGCGAAAGCAGCAGCGCTTCGCCGTTGCGCAGTCGCAGCAGTACCAGATCCCGTTTCGCATCGGGTAGCTCATCGATCATGCGCCGACCGATCCCCGCCGAGTAGCTGGTCATGCCGATATCCACGGTACAGAACCTCATGAATTCACGTTGGATGGTCTGTCGTTGGCTCGCCGATACCACCCCCTGCTGACCTGAATTGATCATTTGTTTCAGGTATTCCCGGGCAGCCGTGCGGTCAAGCAAACTCACGTCCGCCACTTGGCCCATGGGGATCTGTCGTTCACCCCGATCGCCCCTCAGCATCACGTGCTCTCCGTCGAAACTATAGAGGGCCGAATGCCCGCGGTCCCGATACCAAGCAACGGCGAAACCGGCGATCGGCACCACGATGGCAATAGTCCAAAGAAAGGTGCTTCGCTCCTGCAGTGCGATTATCCCCATAACGATCACAACGAACCCGCTCGCCAGCGACCATAACTTGACGTTATGCCACTCACTCCTCGTCTTGAAACGTTTTCCCCGCAT
>CADECG010000218.1 GCA_902825795.1 uncultured Bacteroidota bacterium | reverse complement strand
GTTGGCCGGTTGCACGCCCACCTTCACCGTACCGGCACGTACCCAGTTGAAGTAGACGGTGTCGATCCCTGCGATCGAAGATGCGCCAACAGGAACTTGAATGGACGAGTTCAACTGATCCACGTACACGTTCACCAGCCCGCTGCTGATGGTATCATGTTGTTCCGCTTCGGCGATCACGCGTAACCGGCCATCATCAGGGAGTGGGAGGCCGTACCAGTCGGAGGTGCCATCGCCGAAGAAGTTGAGGTGCCCCTCCACAGGTGTGTTCAATGCGATCGGCTGTGGGTTCTGCGGGTCATCGTTGGGTCCAGCGTCGTTGGCGAAGACCTGGGGTATCTGCTCGATGCGCAATCGGTATGAGATGCCACATGCGTTCGCATTATTGGCGTTGGCCACTCTCACACGCACGAGTTGTGCGGCGAAGCAACGCACAATGAAAGTATCGATCGTAGCCGTGTGGGATGCACCGATGGGCAGGTAGTACGTGGTGTTGTTCACATCCGTATAGATGTGCAATACGCCCGTGATCGACGTGTCGGCATGCTCGGCCTCAGCGATGATCCGTAGGGTGCCGTCCACTGGTAGCGTGAGCCCGTACCAATCCTGGGTGTTGTCATAAAGATGTTCCAAGTGGCCTTCGAAGGTCTGGCCCAGCGAGACCATCTGCGGGTTCTGTGGATCATCGTTGTTGGTCACATCGTTGGCGAAGACCGCCGCATCCACGGTGAAGGCCATGGTGTAGCTCACGCAACTGTTGTTGCCCACGTTGTCCTCTTGTATGCGCACGTACATGGTATCGCCGCTAAGGCAACTATGGCTGAACGTTTGGGTGGTTGGTGCCAAGGTGCCCGGCAGGGTATGGTACTGCGCATAGAAACCCGACTTCGGAAAGAGCGCGAATTGAAGGTTCCCGGGAACCGGTCCGGAACCTTGTGATGTTACGGTGAAGGAGATCACACCATCGTTTGGTAACACTATCCGGAAGTAGTCTGCGTCGAATGCGGGCGGGTTGCACTCGCTGCCGTCCATTGTCTGGCCGTATGTCCAGTTGGTAGCTTGTGTGGTGCTCTCGTTGGGTTCGATCTCCGTAAGCTGCGCGAGGAGAGCAGCGGGGGCTAGGGTAATGATGGTGGAAATGATGTAGCGTGGGATCATGGTGCGGACTGTGCCGACAAAGCGATACATCGCCGCGCTGGCTATCAATCCCGAATTCTCGTGAGGTCCACCTCCACACCAACGATCGTTCCCAGACCGGGTGCACTGTTCAATGTGAGTTCGGCGCGCAGTTGTTCTGCGCGCCGTTTCATGCTGCCCAAACCGTGCCCATCGGAGTGTAGCGCCACGTCGAAGCCCCGCCCATCGTCTTTCACGCTCATGGCCAGCGAACCGTTGCGGCGGTGCAGCGACACTTGCACCGTGCTTGCACCGCTGTACTTGCTGACGTTGTGCACGGCTTCCTTGTAGATGAGCACGATCTCCTTGCGTGCATTCATCGGCAGTTTCAGTTCCTCAACGCCGCCGCTCACCGAAAACGATACATCAATGCCCTTGCTCTCGAGCAATTCATTGGCAATGCGGCGCATGCGCTTCACGAGTGCTTCCCCTTCATCGTTCTTCGGATCGATGGCCCATACGATATCGCTGATGCTGCGCAGGCTTTCACTGCTGGTTTCGCCGATGCGTGCCATCAGTTGCTTCACCTGCTCGTTCTCGTTACTGCTCAGCTGAGTGGCCAGTTGTGATCCGATGGTGATACTGCTGAGCGATGAACCCACTTCATCGTGCAGGTCGCTGGCGATGCGGTTGCGGACCGCTTGTAGCTTCATGGCTTGCGCGATCCGATAGCGCGACCATGCGTACATGCCGGCGCTTACGATCACCGCGATCAGAAAATAGAACCACCACGTGAGCCAGAAAGGTGCAGCCACTGAAATGGTAAGCAACACCTGCTCCGGACCGATGCGCCCGAAAGCATCGCTGACTTTCGCCAGCAATCGGTGCCTACCAACGGGCACACCGGCGTAACGGATGCGTTCGTGGATCGCTATCGTGCGCCATTCGTCCTCCACGCCTTCCAGCTTGTACGTGAGCAGCAATGCTTGCGGATGCCCAAGTGCTATGGCGCTGACGCCGATGTCGATCACACTGGAGCGATAGCTCAGTTCCACGTTCGACCCTTCCATTTGCAGCGCTTTGCCCGCGGCTGTTGCCTCTGTATAGTACACCGTCGGTAACGAGGGCAGGTCGTCGAACAGGGCGGGCGAGAAGGTGATCAAAGAGTTGTCCGCGCAGAATGCAATGCGGCCATCGTTCAGTGCGGTGATGGCACTGCCGAGCTTGCGGAAACGCTGCCCGTCATTCACGGGAACGTGCAGGAACGTGTGATCGGTGGTATCGAAACGCAGGAGGCCTTCGTTCGTGGTGACCCAGAACCGGCCATGCCCATCGGCGGTAAGCGCATACAGGTCCTGCGGCATGTGCGTTGGTGGTGCGAAGCGGTCAACCCTCCCCTTGCCCACACGCAACAAGGCCCCGGCGCGGCTCACTGCCCATATCGTGCTGCCATGTGCCACGAGGCTGCGCACGTCTTCGCCCGCAACGACGATATTCCTGGTGTTGCTGGTCGCGGCGCTGCGGCTGCCCAACAGGTGGATGCCTTCTGCAACATGCCAGTTGAATAGGCCGTTCACCGACCCGAACCAATAGCGGCCTTGCGCATCGCGCACCATGCTGCTCACCAAGCTGTATGAGTTCACTTTCTCGGTAGACGCTGGCATGGCTACCCCAAGCACTTGTCGCGTAGCCACATCCACCACCTGTACACCGAAGCCCATGGTCGCGATCACCATCACCGGCCGCCCATCGATGGTATCTGCTTGAAGGCCGCGCACCTGGTACATGGTGCCCAGGGAGTACCGCTGGTTCCCGACATCGGGTTCAAGCGCGGCGCTTACCGGACCTGCATCTTTGGGCAGGTTGCCGATGCCATATTCCGTGCCTACCATCGGCCTGCTATGATGATCGTTGGCCATCACCGTTGGTTGCAAGGCGCGGCCTCCTCCGTTGTATGGTTGGTGTTCGATGGCCCCACCGGCGCTCCGTTGCAAGAAGAAGCCGTCCGAAGTGAAGATCCGCGCGCCCGTTCCCCCTTCGGCATCCACCCGATGGAAGTACGCATCCTGTTCATCGCCGTTCGGGTTGTCGTGGATGTCCTGCACGTCGAACCGCCACACCCCGGGCACGTGGAAGTCGAGGCCGTTGGTTGTGCCCACCCACAGTGTGCCCTTCCTGTCGCGCAATAGGCATCGCACGCGATCGCTGCTCAACGATGTGGGATCCGTGCGGTCGCGGGCAATGCGCATGGGGGCCTGCCCACCACGTGGCACATGCAGCAGTCCACTTTGCCGTATGGCGAACATCAGCCCGTTGTTCCATTGCGCCATACCGACCACTTCCTCCTGCGTGGGGATCAAGCCGCTCTTGGTGGCGATCGTACTCATGGAAACAGGCAGGTCGTGCCAGGCGATCACGTCCGCCCCGTTCTGCCATCCGCCGCAGACGAAGGAATCACCCATGAGCGCTGCGCATGTGAGTGTTTGCGAACCCGCGCGCTGCACGCGTGGATAATGCGTGATGGACCCGGTGTGGCGATCGGCGATGAAGCTGAGGTAGTTGTTCAGCAGGCCGATCCACAGGCGGTCGTCATCCAATGGTGTGATGGCATGGCACCAACCGTGCGTGTTGATGGGCGTGTCCGAAGCTCCGGCCGGTGTGATGCCTGTGCTGTCCGTCCAGTAGCTGAAGCGGAAGGTGCGCTTGTCGAGGAACATCATCGTCACCTCGCGCGATCCGATGAGCAGCGTGGTATCGTCCAGATCATACAGTGCGGTGAGTTTGTCGCTGGCCATGAAACTGACCAGCGTATCGCTTCGATCGAAGCGACGCATCGCACCATCGGCTCCCAGCCTGAGCAGGCCCTTGTCCCGGGTGGCGGCCCATACGGTGCCTTGCCGGTCTTCGATCACCGCTGCGATGCTCGCTTCGGAGCCAACCACCTGCTGCACCGTGCTACCGTCGTACTTGTTCAACCCGTTCTCCGTACCGATCCAGATGAAGCCTGCACGATCCTCGTACACACATGTGATGGCGTTGTCGCTGAGACCGTGATCGGTGGTGAGGTGCTGGAAGCGGAGTTCCTGACCCATCGAAATGTGCGGGATCAAGACGAACAATAAGTGGATCGTATAGGCCCCGGCGCGCATGGTCCCAAATTAGAGCGTGTCTCTTTGTTGGGCCGTTCCCGTGTGTATTTGGCCAGTTCCCCCAACGGAAAAGGGCCGCCTCTTTCGAGACGGCCCTTTTCGAGCGGGAGAGCAATTGCTCAATGCACCACCAATCGCTGGGTGAACACATCGGCCCCTGCGGTCACCTGCACGAGGTAGAGGCCCTCGCCCAGGGTGCTGCCGAAGTTGAGCACGTG
>CADECG010000217.1 GCA_902825795.1 uncultured Bacteroidota bacterium | reverse complement strand
TGTTCAAGGACCTCGATGGGAAAGGCGTTGGAGCGCGCGTGCGCGACGGGCTGATGAACGCCGGTCCGTTCTCGGTGCAAGATGCAAGCAGCGATGCGACCATGGATGCTGCTGCGCTCCGCGATGCCGTTCGCCGAGGCGAGTACCAAGTGGCGGTTATCGTTCCGGATGAAGCGTCGGAAGTTTTGGAAGCTGCCTCGGCCGCGACGATCGCCAAGGTGTTCTCACCTGCCGATAGTGCGAAGCCATCAATTGCATCCTTAGATAGCTCGGTGGTGCAGGTCATTATCGACCCCACAGTGAAGCAAGCCTTCCGTGGG
Organism: uncultured Bacteroidota bacterium; assembly: GCA_902825795.1. Lineage (GTDB taxonomy): Bacteria > Bacteroidota > Bacteroidia > Flavobacteriales_F > PHOS-HE28 > PHOS-HE28. Next base: position 4,175 of record CADECG010000217.1, on the reverse strand, counting down.
TTGGTGAACAGTCATCTGGCCAAGGTGCTTGCGGAGATCACCAGCGACCGCCTGCTGAACGACATGGGCGCACAGATAGCTGCGCTCACCGGAACGGAAGCGCCGCAATTGAAAGTTGAAGAGCCCATTCTGCGGACGCATCAGCAGTTGGCCGGCGCTGAACTCAGCGGTGATCGAGTGGCTGGGAACAGCACCCAGCATAACGTACCCGCGTGGACCATCTTCGCCATGTTCTTCATCGTCGTGCTTCTAGCAGGCAACATGGTGAAGGAGCGGAACTCCGGTATCATGACGCGGTTGCTGACCATGCCCGGTGGGGCAGGGGAGCGCATTGCGGGGCGCATCCTCACCTACCTGCTCGTGTGCGTTTCGCAAGCCGTGCTGCTCCTGTTGATCGGTGTCTTCGTGCTGCCACTGCTGGGTCTGTCAGCGCTGGACCTGCAAGGTGTCAGCATCGGGTACCTGCTGCTCGTAGCCGTTGTAGTTGGCACGGCAGCAACGGCTTTCGGTGTGGCGGTTGGCGCCATGAGTAGCACGCAGCAGCGCAGTGCCGTTTTCGGCAGCACGGCCGTGGTCATCCTCAGTGCGGTCGGCGGTATTTGGGTGCCGCTCTACATCATGCCCGATGCCATGAAAGCGATCGGCCGCCTCTCGCCGCTCAATTGGAGTTTGGAGGCGTTCAACAGTGTGCTCCTGCGGCATGGCAACTTGGGCGAGCTGATCCCGCTGCTGGTGCCCTTACTTCTCTTCGCGACAGTTTGCATCGGCATCGCGATCTTGGCCGAGCGCGCCATGACCCGGCGTTGAGCAAAGGATCCGTGCTACCTCCAGTCCATATCACCGGTATCGGCATCATTTCGGCGCTCGGCGACGACGTGCCAGCGAACCTTGACGCGCTGCTGAACGAACGCACAGGCCTCGGACTGATAACACGGCTCAATACGCGCCATTCCGCATCGCTGCCCGCAGCCGAGGTAAAGCGCAACAACACGCAATTGGCTGCGCTCTCGGGTATCGATAAGCCATATGGCTGGACCCGTACGGCATTGCTCAGTATGAAAGCCGTTCAGGAGGCGATCAGGCACTCGGGACTCGACCCTAACGGACCACGCATCGGCTTCATTTCCGCTTCCACCGCTGGCGGCATGGACAGCAGCGAAGGCATGTACGGTCAGTTCTTCACCGAACCGCCCGGGCCGGACGCGCAGCAATGGGTGGCCACGCACGATCCTGGCGAACACACCGAGCGGATCGCAGAGGAGTTGGGCATCACTGGGTTCGTCACCACCATCAGCACCGCGTGCAGCAGCAGCGCCAATGCGATCATGCTGGGCGCCCGCTTGATCCGTGCGGGAAAGCTCGATGTGGTGATCGCCGGCGGATCCGATGCGCTCTCTCGGTACACGGTGAACGGCTTCAACAGCCTGATGATCCTCGATCACGCCTTGTGCCGACCCATGGATCGGTCGCGGGCCGGCTTGAACCTCGGCGAAGCAGCGGCATATGTCGTCTTGGAAAGTGATGCACGTGCACGAGCGCGCAACGCGATAAGCATCGGACAAGTCAGCGGCTATGCGAACACCAACGACGCTTTCCATGCGACAGCGAGCAGCCCTGAAGGCGAAGGGGCCTTCCTCGCCATGAGCCAAGCCTTGCTCACTGCCGGACTGAAGCCGGAGGACATCGACTACATCAACGTTCACGGCACCGGTACATTGAACAACGACTTGAGTGAAAGTCGCGCATTGATCCGCCTGTTCGGAGATCGTTTGCCGCCGTTCAGCAGTACCAAAACATTCACGGGCCACACGTTGGCAGCGGCCGGGGTTGTGGAAGCGATCTATGCGCTGCTGGCCATTGAACACGGCGCTCTCTTCGCGAATCTGCGTTTCGAGCACCCGCTGGTGGAAGTTCCGATCGTGCCCGTGCTGAAGACAACACAGGGCCAGCGTATCCGCCATGTCCTGAGCAGTTCGTTCGGCTTCGGGGGGAACAACACGTCACTCGTGATCAGCGCCCCACGATGAGCAAGACATACATCATCGGGGCTTCCGCGATCGGTGCGCAACCCGTCTTCGACCGGGAAACACCCGAGCGTGTTGTTGCATATGACACGCATCCGCTCAGCGCCATCATGCCCGACTTGTCGCGCTACATCGCGCCAATGAAGTCGCGGCGTATGACGCGCATCGTTCGCCTCGGCATCATGGGTGGCATGAATGCCATGGAACGCGCAGGCATCAAAGCTCCCGGCGCCATCATCGTGGGTACAGGAGATGGTTGCAAGCACAGCACTGAGCGCTTTCTCACTAACATGATCGAGCACGATGAGCAAGTGCCTGATCCGACCGCATTCATCGGCAGCACGCACAACAGTGTTGCTGGGCAGATCGCCTTGGCGGCCGGCAGCAACGTGTACAACTACACCTATTTGCACCGCGGCCTGTCCTTCACCAGTGCGCTAATGGATGGCATGCTGCACGTGAAGGAAGGCACGCGGAACGCATTGGTGGGAGCGGTGGATGTGATCACGCCCGACTTCATCACCACCCAGAAGTTGAGCGGCCTTTGGAAGCAAGGAGCCGCGCGGAACCTTGATGTTCTGCACAGCACTGACCGCGGAGCGTTGGCAGGGGAGGGAAGCGCGTTCTTCGTTCTGGACAGTGAACCGCGTGGTGCATCTTCGGTGGAAGTCTTGTCCGCGGATCTGTTTTTCGACCCGAATGGTGCGAGCGTTGAACGGAGGCTCAATGAAATGCTCAGCGGTTCCCAGCATAAGGCCGAAGACGTTGATCTGTTGATCCTCGGATACAATGGCGACGCCATCGAAGACCGCGCATATGACCGCGTGCGTGCATTGTTCCCGAACGCCGCCATTGCCGCCTACAAGCACCTTACCGGCGAGTATTACACCGCGAACGCTCAAGGCGCGTGGTTCACGTGGTCGGCCTTGGCAAGCCGCAGCCTGCCTGTCGAGTGCATGTTGCATGGTAACGCCAGCGGCCCCTTCCGGACAGCCTTGCTCTACGATCACTTCCAGCGGAAGGACCATTCGTTGCTACTGATGTGCAGGTGAGATGATGTGAAGGTGTCTCGGCCGATCCGTTCACATCTCCACATTTCCCACATCTTCACATCCTACTCCCGTCCCATGCACACCCGAACCATCGCCACAGCCATGCTCGTTGCTTCAGCACTTGCGCCCGCCTCCGCCCAGAAGAAGTACGAGTACACGAGCGTTCCGAACGACCCGATGCAAGTGCGCATCTACACGTTGGCCAACGGTCTCAAGGTCTATTTGAGCCAGAACAAGGACAAGCCACGGGTGCAGACGAACATCGCCACACGGGCCGGTAGCAAGAACGATCCTTCCACGGCGACCGGTCTCGCGCACTACTTGGAGCACATGCTCTTCAAGGGCACGCATTCCATTGCTACGCTCGATTGGGCCAAAGAGAGCGCCCTCCTGAAGCAGATCAGCGACACCTACGAACGGAGGCGTAACACGACCGATGAAGCAAAGCGCGAGGCCTTGTACGAACGCATCGACAGCCTGAGCTATGAAGCGGCCAAATACGCCGTGCCCAACGAGTACGACAAGATGGTGTCTTCGCTGGGGGCCAGCGGCACCAACGCATTCACCAGCACGGAGCGCACGGTGTACGTGAATGATATCCCGAGCAATGCACTGGAGAAGTGGATGATGATCGAAAGCGTGCGCTTCCAGGAACTGGTGTTGCGGCTCTTTCATACCGAACTGGAAACCGTTTTCGAGGAATTCAACCGCGGGCAGGACAATGATCAACGCAAGGCCTTTGCTGCCATGGCGGAACACCTCTACAAGAAGCACCCCTACGGAACGCAGACCACCATCGGTACAGGCGAGCACCTGAAAAACCCGAGCATGGTAAAGATCCATGAGTACTTCGATACCTACTACGTGCCCAACAACATGGCCGTGGTGCTCGCTGGCGATCTGGACTATGATGCCACGATCGCCATGGTGGACAAATACTTCGGCGGCTGGAAGACCAAGCCGGTGCCGGCATTCACGTTCGAGCCCGAGGCGCCCATCACCGCACCAGAAGTGGTTGAGGTCTTGGGCCCCATGGCGGAATGGGTCAACCTCGGCTGGCGATTCAATGGCGTGAAGAGCACGGATGGAATCATGCTTG
>CADECG010000216.1 GCA_902825795.1 uncultured Bacteroidota bacterium | reverse complement strand
CGCGCCCGGTGCGTTGGTGATCAGCAAGATCGTTTGGCCAGAGACGGAACAAAGCCAGACCATGGGCAACGTGAAGCTGGAGGTGAAGAGCAATTACATCAACGTGATCGACGCCATCGGGCACGGTGCTGGCGATGGCTTCAAGATCGCCATGAACGTGGTGGCCATGCTCATCGGTTTTATCGCTTTGATCGCGCTCATCGACGGCGTGCTGGGTTGGGCCGGACACCTCTTCGACCCGAACTTCCACCTCAGTCTCAACTGGATCTTCGGCAAGATCTTCACGCCCTTCGCATGGGCCATGGGCGTGCCCGGCGAGGACGTGCAGAACGTTGCGACGCTGCTCGGCCAGAAGCTCACCATCAACGAATTCGTAGCCTTCAAAAGCCTAACGGATGGCGTGCTTCCCATGGCCACTGAAAAGGGGCTCCTGATCGTGAGCTTCGCCATTTGCGGCTTCGCCAACTTCAGCAGTGTGGGTATGCAGATCGGCGGCATTGGTGCGCTGGCGCCCGAGCGCCGTGGCGACTTGGCCAAGCTGGGTTTGAAGGCGCTTTTCTGTGGAACGTTGGCGAGCTACATGAGCGCCACGATCGCGGGGATATTGATGTGAGAACCGACCGAGCGTCATTGCATGGATCGCAAGTCCGCCGTACGGCGGACTCGCGATGACGGGAGCGCGTACGTCATTGCGAGGAGGCTCGGCGACGAAGCAATCCATACAAGGATCGGCTATGCGACTACCCTATCGATCTGCGCATACTGTAGCTAGCATGGATTGCTTCGCCCCTATGAAAGGGCTCGCAATGACGGGAGCGCGACGATCTTTGGGCTAATGCCCTTACCCCTCGTTGTTAGAACCCCCCTGTTCGCACAAGTCCGCACGGCAGGCCTTACCGCGCGCGCCGTGGCGGTAGCCTTGCGCCGTGAAGGGCGAACGCACAACCAAGGTGGAGCGCGACATGGCCAGACGGGCCGGTCGTGCCATAACCAAGCTATTGGTGTGGCTGAGCAAACTGCTGCCCAAGCGATTGAAGCAGATCACCATGCTGGCGCTGCCCTACCAAGTGGCGGCCGTGATCACCGTGTTCATCGCCGTGGGCTATACCATCCTGTTCAAATGGGCTGAAAGCGCGCAGGTCTGGTTGCTCGGTTTCGGCGTGGAGTACATCTTCCTAACCGCACCACTCGGGTTCCTGCTCAGCTGGTGGTTGGTGAGCACCTTCGCCCCGTACGCCGGTGGTAGCGGCATTCCGCAACTCACTGCTGCGGTTGAAGTAGCCGACGAAACCTCGCGCGACCGCAGTTGGCGCTTCCTCAATCCGAGGATCATCCTAGTGAAGATCGCAGGGAGCTTGGCCATGGTGCTGGGTGGTGGCGCGGTGGGCCGCGAAGGTCCCACGTTGCAGATCGCTGGCAGCGTGTACCGGGCCGTACACCAATACCTGCCCTCCTTCTGGCCGAAGATCCAGCGGCGTATGATGATCATCACCGGCGGCGCAGCGGGCCTCAGCGCGGCCTTCAACACGCCGTTGGGTGGTATCGTGTTCGTGATCGAGGAACTCACCAAGACCCACATGGCGCAGTTCCGCACGGCCGTGTTCAGCAGCGTGATCATTGCCGGCATGACGGCCCAATGGCTGCTGGGCTCCTACTTCGGCGGCGAACTGCTCTACCCCAAGCTGGGGCCGGTGGGCGCCTCCTTCATGTACAAGGTGTTATTGATCTCGCTGCCGTGCGGCTTGCTGGGCGCGCTGCTGTGCAAGTTGCTGTTGGCCACCGACAAATTCCGGAGAAGCCTGCGCAAGCGGGCGGCGCAATTCGCCATGGCCTTGGGGTGCGCACTGGCGTTCGCGACATGCGTGTACTTCTTGGGTGAGCGCGCGTTGGGCAGCGGCGGCCACTTCATGGAAGGCTACTTGTTCGCAGAGGAGCAGCCCGACCCGAGTTGGAAAGACGTGGTCGCGCGGTTGTTGGGGCCATTGTTCACCGGTTCGGCGGGCGGCGCGGGCGGCATCTTCGGTCCCAGCCTGGCCAGCGGTGCGGCCATTGGCGGGTGGATCGCGCAGTGGTTCGAGCCCAGTCGCGGCGAATTCAATGTGCTGGTGCTGTGCGGCATGACGGCCTTCCTCACGGGCACCTCGCGATCGCCCTTCACCTGCGCCATACTGGTGCTGGAAATGACCGACCGCCACAGCATCATCCTGCAACTGATGTACGCCGCCATGGTGGCCTACCTCATCAGCCAGACCATCGACAAGCGCAGCTACTACGAGCGCATGAAAAAGCGCTTGCTCGATACCCTGCCCGAGTGGAAGGGCTGGCGCCACACACCCGACGAGACCGACGACCAGAGCGTGCCGGGCCTTGGGTAGTTTCGCGGCGTGAAACAGTACCACGATCTCCTCCGGCACATCCTGGACAACGGCGTGCGCAAAAGCGACCGCACCGGCACGGGCACCATCAGTTGTTTCGGCTACCAGATGCGCTTCGACCTAGCAGAAGGTTTCCCGCTGCTCACCACCAAGAAGCTGCACACCAAGAGCATCATACACGAGCTGCTGTGGTTCCTGCAAGGCGATACCAACATCGCCTACCTGAAGGAGAACGGCGTACGCATTTGGGACGAGTGGGCCGATGCCGACGGCAACCTCGGGCCGGTGTACGGCAAGCAGTGGCGCAGTTGGGCCACGCCCGATGGCCGCACCATCGACCAGATCACCGATGTGGTGAACATGATCAAGAAGAACCCGGACAGCCGGCGCTTGATCGTGAGCGCGTGGAACCCGGCCGACGTGCCGAACATGGCGCTGCCGCCGTGCCACTGTCTCTTCCAATTCTTCGTGGCCGATGGTAAACTCAGCTGCCAACTCTACCAGCGCAGCGCCGACACCTTCCTCGGTGTGCCTTTCAACATTGCGAGTTATGCGTTGCTAACGATGATGATGGCACAAGTGTGCGGACTGAAGCCTGGCGAATTCGTGCACACCTTCGGCGATGTACACCTGTACAACGATCACTTGGAGCAAGCGCGCTTGCAACTCACACGCGACTGCCGTCCGCTGCCCACCATGGAGATCGACCCATCGGTGACGGACCTCTTCGCGTTCCGCGGCGAGCACTTCGCACTGAAGAACTACGATCCGCATCCGCACATCAAAGCCGCTGTGAGCGTATGATCGTCTCGGCGATCGCGGCGGTAAGTGAGAACGGCATCATCGGCCGCAAGGGCGATCTGCCGTGGAGCCTGCCCGATGACATGAAGTTCTTCCAGCGCACCACCATGGGCCACCATGTGATCACGGGCCGCAAGAACTGGGAAACCATTCCACTGAAATACCGTCCGCTGAAGGGCCGCCCGAACATCGTGGTAACACGCGATGCCCGCTACAACGCCCCCGGCGCCGTGGTGGTGACCAGCATTGCCGAAGCGCTGGCCCTGGCCAGGCACGAGGGCGAAACGGAAACCTTCATCATCGGTGGTGGCGAGATCTACAAGGAAGCCCTGCACTTGCAACTGGTGGATCGCCTCTACATAACCCGTGTGCATGCGCACATCGAAGGCGATACGCACTTCCCGGAGATCGATGCGAGCACTTGGACGGAAGTGTGGCGTGAGGAACACGCGGCCGATGACCGGCATGCGTATGCGTTCACGTTCATGCGGTTGGAGCGGTGAAGCGTGCGTCGCAGACGCACATCCCGGGCGAGCGCGTGCGAACGAGCACGGGCAATGGGCCATTGCTGAAATGAGCTTACTCCAACACGACCGTACCCAATGCTACCGGTGCACCTTGGCGCAATGCGCGCAGTGTGTATATACCCGGTGCGAGTCCATCGGGCTTTAGCGCTATGCCGTTCACTGGTGCCGAGTTGGTGCGGCGCACGGTGCGGCCCAACCCATCGGACCATTCCAGCACATCAAACACTGCGCCCGGCGAAAGTCTTAGCCACCCCTCATTGTCCATGGGCACGGGCCACACTTGCGCTCGCTGCAAAGCGGGTTCGTCGCGCACGCCCAATGTCCAAGGCATCTCGCTGTCGTGATAACGTTTGCATTGGTTCGTGATGCTCCACAATGTATCATTCAGAGTGAGGTAGCCGTCCTTGACATAATTGCACGCTACCCCATTTTCGTCGGGGTCGTTCACCACTCCCAAATAGTTGTACTTCGAGAAGTGGCGATAATAAATCTTGCCGTCCGGACCTTGCGCCAATACTTGGAACGGTGTTAGGTTACCATAGAGCGAACTATCCCGCCGGATAAGGGTTTTACTATTTCGGATAGCCGCGCAATCGAGTGAACTAAGATCGTACTGCCAGAGTTCTTGTTGGATGCTCCATGGGGTGTTGTACGTGTCGGTGACATATAATTTACTGCCACCCGGCGAGAATTCCACGCCTTGCGCGTACTGCAGGCCGGGTAAAGTGCAAATGGCTGATACTACGCCGGTGGCATTGTCGAACTGCAGTAACTCAACAAGACTTGTATCCCCTAC
>CADECG010000215.1 GCA_902825795.1 uncultured Bacteroidota bacterium | reverse complement strand
ACTGGCATGAACGATGAAACGGGTGCCATCAGGTCCCGGAAGGATGAATCCTACATGAACGATGCGGCCTTCATCATTGTCGAAGAAGGCCAAGTCGCCGGGCTGCGCAAGATCCAGGAGTTCGATGGTGGTGCCCACCTCCGCTTGTTGGTACGCATCGCGTGGAAGTTTCAGGCCCGCCAACAGGTATACCATCTGGGTGAACCCGCTGCAGTCAACCCCCCAAGGTGTGCGACCACCCCACAAGTACGGTGCGCCGATAAAGGGCCGTGTCATCAGCATGGCGCGAAGTGTGATCGGGCCTTCGAGATCAACAGTGCTCTTTCCTGTTGCTTTTGGAGCCCCGTGCAGGGCGATGACACCATCGGTTCGGTCCGGGAACTCCACCACGGCACCCATGGGCAGGATGAGTTTCGTCTCGCCCAAGTCCACTGTTGCAGTGGGTTCAATGCTCCGCTTGGCTTGTTCGAGTAGCGCATGAGCAGAAGCAGCGTGTTGTTTGTTATCCACCCAGCCCTCGTAACCATCGAGGTGGAACTTCAACCGGCTCCATTTCTCTTGGCGCTCCAGCACTTCGGCTGTTTCACCAAAGAGCCATTGCGTCACCATTTCGGCCCGGTCGCTTGGCTCCTTGCGCACCGGCACGATGCTCAGTGGGCAAACAACGATGTCCATGGTTGATCCAGTTCGGTGAGCGTATCGGGCGACGTGAACGTCGATCTTACAGTGCTTCGATCACGATCGCGCTTGCGCCACCACCGCCGTTGCAGATACCGGCCACACCGTACTTGGCACCGTTCTGCTTCAACACATTGATGAGGGTCACAATGATTCGCGCACCGCTGCAACCCAGCGGATGGCCCAGAGAAACAGCTCCACCGTTCACGTTCACCTTGGCCGGGTCCAGTTTCAGCAACTGGATGTTGGCGAGGCTCACCACACTGAAGGCTTCATTGATCTCAAAGAAACTGATGTCGCTCATCTTCAAACCTGCTTTCTCCACTGCGCGCGGTATGGCGAGGGCAGGGGAGGTGGTGAACCACTCAGGTGCCTGCTCAGCATCGGCATAGGCAAGCACTTTTGCCAAAGGCTTCACGCCCAAACTGGCGGCCTTTTCAGCGCTCATGAGCACCATCGCCGCAGCACCGTCATTGATGGTGCTGGCATTCGCAGCGGTAACAGTGCCGCCTTGTTGGAACACCGGCTTCAGTCCCGGGATCTTGTCGAAGCTCACGGCTTTGAATTCTTCGTCTTCGGCAACGGTCACATCACCCTTACGGGTCTTAACGGTCACCGGCACCACTTCGTCCTTGAACTTTCCTGCGGCCCAAGCAGCCGCACTGCGCTTGTAGCTCTCGATGGCGAAGGCATCCTGCTGCTCTCGCGTGATACCGTACTTGGCCGCGCACAATTCTGCGCTGACGCCCATTGCGTTCTGGTGGTACACGTCGGTAAGGCCGTCCTTGACGATCCCATCGATCAACACCCCATTGCCGTATCGCTGTCCGTAGCGGGCCTTTTCCACGTAATAGGGTGTGCCGCTCATGCTTTCCATACCACCGGCCACGACCACATCAGCATCGCCCAGGAGGATGCTCTGGGTCGCGATCATCGTGGCTTTCATGCCACTTGCGCACACCTTGTTCACCGTGGTGCACTGGACCGCATCGGGTAGCCCGGCGAATTTGATGGCTTGACGCGCTGGCGCTTGCCCCAAGTTCGCTTGCAACACACTGCCCATGTAGGCTTCCGTGACCAATGCGGGGTCTATCCCGGCGCGTTGAACCGCTGCCTTTACGGCGGTTGCGCCGAGCTGGGTTGCTGGTACATCGGCCAGGGCGCCGCCAAAACTTCCAATAGGGGTGCGGGCTGCGGATACAATGACGACTTCGCGGGGCATGTGATGGAGCGACTATTTTATCGCGGCGCGAAAGTAGGGTTCGTCGTAAGCCTATGCGTCTATATTTGCCGCCCGCTTTTGGCGGGATGTTCTTTCAAACGGAGAGGTGGGTGAGTGGCTGAAACCAGCAGTTTGCTAAACTGCCGTACTTCGTTAAGGGGTACCGGGGGTTCGAATCCCCCCCTCTCCGCAAGGTCCCGACAGTCGTGACCTTTTTCATGTTCGGGGCGTAGCGCAGTCCGGTTAGCGTACCTGCTTTGGGAGCAGGGGGTCGTGTGTTCGAATCACACCGCCCCGACAAATGATGAACGACGCCACCTTCGGGTGGCGTTTTTCGTTCCGTGCATCTTTGCCGCTCGGCCCCGTAGCTCAGTGGATAGAGCAGCTACCTTCTAAGTAGCCGGTCGCAGGTTCGATTCCTGCCGGGGTCGCATCTGGTTTTCAAGTGCGTAATGTGCATTCGCTGACTTGTCGGCTGTGCCTCGATCCCGTCGGGTGTGGCGAGCCGCCCGTCGAAATGTTGGATCACGCGCTTGGTGGTCCACGTTAAGCACGCACCGGTCGGCGATTTTCGCGGCACCGGAAACGGACCTCCCATGAAGCGACTGATCGCCCTATCACTGTTGGCTGCCGCAGTCCTCACTGCCCAAGCAACCAGCTTCCACATCGCCCATGATGGCAGTGACACGAATACTGGCACCAGCAGCGCGGCGCCTTGGAAGACGATCGCCCGCATGATGCAGAGCATTTTTACGCTACAGCCAGGTGATCAGATCCTGTTCAAGCGCGGGGGCACCTACGAGGGAAATTTGGAAATACCATTAAGTGGCACGGCTACACAGCACATCGTTGTTGGAGCGTATGGCACTGGCAATGCCCCTATCATCAGCGGTAGCAAGGCTGTTACCACTTGGACGGTCCATAGTGGGAATATCTGGAAGGCAGCGGTGGCGGAGGATGTGAAGCAACTGTTCGTGGGTGGTGTTCTCCAAAAACTGGCGCGCTGGCCCAATACCGGTTGGCTCACCAACGACAATGGCACGATGACCAGTTTGACGGATGCCTCCATTACTCAGGCCAGTGGATATTGGACCGGCGGGCGTTTGGTGATCCGTAGCAGCAACTGGAGCTACGATTGCCCAACCATTACAGGGCACACCGGTAGCACGATCACGTTCGGAACTGTTTACAGCAACTTGGCCCAGTACGATTGGGGCTACTACTTGTGCAACAAACTCAGCGAACTCGACATGGCTGGGGAGTGGTACTACAACCCCGATAATGACCAACTCTATCTCTGGGCACCGAACAATGCCAACCCCAATGGGCTGTCAGTGCGTGCCCAGATCCGCGAGAAGGGGATCACGATCCATGCCAACATCCATCATGTCGACATCCAGAGCTTGGCCTTTGAGCATCAGAACTACGCTGGTGTGAGCGAGGACGGTGGATACAACAACACCGTTTCCGGCTGTACGTTCTCCGATCTGTACAAAGCGGTGCAGGCCTATTGCCACGATAGCCAGTACAACAACAACACGATACTGCGTACGCAAGCCACAGGCATGTTCGTTATCGGGAACAACAACCTGGTCAGCAACAACACCTTTCAGGATATCGCGTTGATCCCTGGTAACGGGGAAAGCACTTGGGGGTATATCGGGCTACGGGCCAATGGGACCAACAGCATTGTCAGGAACAACCGACTGACCAACATCGGCTATATCGGCATTGCCTACGAAGGCCAGGGCCTTGTCGAAAAGAACGTGATCATGGGGGCGATGGCGTCATTGAACGATGGCGGAGGGATCGCGTTCGACAACTGCAACGGCCTGATCATACAGGACAACATCGTCGACGGTATGGTAGGGAACATCGAGAGCAGTGCCCCGGATTTCCCGGCGTACAAGAAGATCTGTCACGGTATTTATTTCGGCGACAGCGACATCCAGAACACCACTGTGCAACGGAACATCGTGGGCAATTGCGCTGGCAGTGGCATCCACGTGGACCATACCATGCTGAGCACTGGCAACCAAGTGAAGGACAATGTGTTGTTCAACAACGAGATCCAGATGAGCATTGGTGATGCCAGCAATTACAATGGCGCCGGTGCGGTCCCACCATTCCACGTCCCCGCCTTCAATGATGTGTATTCGGGCAACACCATGTACTGCTTGAAGAAGGAACAGTGGTGCGTGCTGCAATTGAACGTGTACGCGAACACGCCGGTTGATTTCGGAACCTTCTCGAATAACCGCTATTTCAATCCCTGGAATGAGGCGAGCATTTGGGTGCACAACACGTTCGCCGGTACGCATACCTACTACACTGTGGAGCAGCTGCAACAGGAACTGGGTGAGGATATCGGCAGCACGAGAAGCGCTCAACGACTGAATGCATACGGAGTGACCGCCGAGCTGAGCAGTGAATTGGTGGTGAACGGCACGTTCAATACGAACGTGACCGGCTGGGGTGGTTGGCCGACCAACGCGACCGCCACTCGCGACCTCACTTATCTGGACAACGGGGCCTTGAAGGCACACATTCCTAACAACAGTTTGTACAACGTGTACACGGTGCGCAACCCGGATCAGTTCGCCATC
>CADECG010000214.1 GCA_902825795.1 uncultured Bacteroidota bacterium | reverse complement strand
GGGAGGCCGTTGGCGCCGCCCACGAAGAAGCTGGTCTCGAACGGCAGCACATCCAAGTTCCCGAACGGAACGCCGATGCCCCCGGCCACGCGGAACGCCATGCTGCCCTTATCGTGTATGGTGTAGTAGTAGCGGAAGTCGTTCTCGAATTTCGCGAATTCGGCGTAGCGCACATTGAACAACGTATAGAACGATTGGCCCAGCGTATCGGTGGTCATGGGCGCATCAGCGAGTTCCTGGATCATGCGCACCCCCCACCCGGCCAGTTCCACATTGGCCCGATCGAAGAACACATTGCGCGGGTTGCCGGTGCCTTGGGTATTCCACGTTCTGCTGATCCGCGGCAGCGTGAACACCAAGTGATCGGTGTAGCTGTTCGTAAGCACCGGGTCGTTGGCTTGTTCCAAATAATCCTCGAAGGCCTGGGAGCGCACCGGGATCGTGATGCCGTTGAGTTCCGTGTACACCCCGAACAGCACACGCGGTTTCGGATACCACTCCTGTCCCAACGACAGCTTGGCCAATGCCCGCGTGTAGTCAGGACGACGCTGGTAGTTGTACAACGCCGTGAACGTTGTGCGGGCGTTGGCGCTGGCGCCGTAGAAACGGGCAGCCAGGATCGGTCGCGGTAGTTTGTAGTTCACTTCAGGGCCGAACTCCACGGTATTGAAGAGCACCCCACGTCCGACCGAGTTGCTCGATGGGTCGGTATTCGCCTCTTGGCCCGACACACTTTGTTGCGCCTCCAAGCCGAGGGTGAACGAGGTGGTGAGTTGCCCCAACGATCGCGCCACGTTGCGGTGTTTGTACCCCAAGCTGATGCTGGTGCCGAGGAAGCCACCGCGGTTGGTACCGGCCCCTTCGATCGAGAAGCTCTGCGATCTGGTGGGCAATAGCGTGATCAACGCATCCACTTGATCGGGCCCCACGGTGCCGGTCGTATCGTACTTGATGTCGACACGGTCGAACACCCGTAAGCTGGTGAGGCGCCTGTAGGTGTTGTCCTCGTTGCTCTGCTTGTACCGGTCCTCGGGTCGCAGGAAGATGTGGCGCGCAAGGGCCTTGGGCCGTATGTAGGGTTTACCGCGGTACAGGATCGAATAGTCTTCGTAGCGGAGCGTGTCCGGCGCCACCATGCCCTGGCGATACCGACCGGAAAGATCCACGGTGACGTCATCCAACCAATGCACGGTGCCCTCGCGTGTGCCGGTCAGCGCATGGCTGTTCTTCTTCATCGGCAATTCGGCACGCAGCACCAGATCGGCTTGCAGCGATCCGACGGCAGTATCCGCATCGAAGTGCAACATGTCGCGGGTGAAGTAGAGGTAGCCCAGTTCATTGAGCAGCGTAGTGATGCGCTTGCGCTCCTGATCGAGTACGTCGGCATCCATGCGCATGCCGAATTCGATCACGCTCTTGTCGCTCTCCTCAGCGATGTACGCCCTTATGCGCGGATCATCGACCACCACATCGTACTCGCAAACGGTGTACGGCGCACCGGGCACCACCGTGTACCGCACTTTGGCTTTGCGGTGCCTGAACGGCTTTCCGCTGGGGCGGTGCAACAATGTTGTATCGGTCACCACCGCATGGAAGTATCCTTCCTTGCGCATGTACAGGCGCATTTGCGCGACGCTGCGCGCGGTGAGGTTCGTATCGAGGATCACCGGTGGTTCGCCCACTGTTTCGCGCAACCATTCCCGCCAGGTCTTGCGATACGGTTTGGCCGATCTTCCCTCGGCTTTGCGCCGTGCATTGGTGGAGTCGAGGCGCGTGATCTTTTCGGCGATACCGCGCTTCATCTTCACCGTATCCACCAAGTTGTAAACGCCCAGGTGGAAGCGCAGGCCGAGGATCCGTTTGTTCGGCTTCTGCTTGATGATATTCTCCAGTTCGCTCTTGTCCACATCGCCCTTCACCTCCACTTTGTTGTTGGTGAGCAGATGCCGGTCCATGGGCACACGCTTGGCGGGATCGCAAGCCACCAAGCCGAGGACGATCAAAGCGAGGAAACCCCAATGCGCTGGAACGCAGCGCAACGCGCGCATGGTGCAGGCTACATTCGGGCCGCCTGCCCGGCTGTATCGGGACACGGCCAAATATATCCCGCCCCATTGAGCACACTGGCCGAGTTGAAGCAAGTGCGTGCGTTGCACGGAAAGAAAGAGCGCGAGGCGACGGGGTTGTTCCTGGTGCAGGGCCATAAAATGGTCGCCGAGTTATTGGCCTCGCCCTTCAAGCCGCAGGCCGTTTTTGCGAGCGCAGCGGCTGCGGGTGCGTTGGCGCCGTTGGCAAAGGCAAGGCAGCTACCGGTGCATGTTCTGCCGGAGCACGAAATGGACCGCTTGGGCACCTTCGAAAGTGGCAATGACGTGATCGCCGTGGTGCATCAACCCACCACGGCCAGCACGGAGCCAGCTGTTGAAGGTGAACTCGTGCTGGCCTTGGACCGCGTGGGCGATCCCGGGAATCTGGGCACCCTGTTGCGCATCGCCGATCGTTTCGGGGTGAAGCGCGTGCTGTGCGGCAACGGCACGGTGGAAGTCTACAATCCGAAATGCGTGCAGGCGTCCATGGGATCCATCCTGCGCGTGGAGGTGCGTTACGATGATCTGTCGGAAAGGCTTGCGCTATGGCAAATGCAGGGCGTAGTGATCTACCTCGCGGAAGGCAAGGGCACCAATGTGTTCAACGCATCGCTCAAGCGCCCAGCGGTGCTGGTGCTCGGTAGCGAGTCTCACGGCTTGTCGCCCGAGATACTTGCGCTGAACGCGGAGCGCATTGCCATACCTCAGTTCGGTGGCGCGGAATCGCTGAACGTGGCCATGGCCGCTGCCGCGCTATGCATGGAGTTCGCGCGGCGCAACCAGTAGGTGCGCGAGATCTCGCGCACCTACTGGTTCACAACACCTCGGCCACCTTCCAGCCGTCCATGGCCGCGCTTACGATGCCACCCGCATACCCTGCGCCTTCGCCGCAGGGGTAAAGTCCGGCGATCTCGACATGTTGAAGTGTCACTGCATCGCGCGGAATACGTACCGGTGAACTGGTGCGACTTTCCACAGCCACCACAACGGCTTCGTTGGTGCGGTAGCCGCGCATGGTGCCACCGAAGAGCTTCATCGCTTCTCGCAGCCGATGGCTTACGTCCTTGGGTAACAACTGGTCCACCCGCCACGGAACAATTCCGGGCGGATAGCTACAGCCGGGCAGGTCAGCGGAGTTCTTGCCTTGTATGAAATCATCCATGCGCTGTGCGGGCGCTCGCTGTGTTCGCCCACCTGCGATCCACGCCGCATGCTCCACTCCACGCTGGTATTCCATGCCTTCCAGGGCAGCAGGCATTTCTCCCCTCTCCCTAGGTGAGGGGCCGGGGGTGAGGTATTTGACACTGGGCACGACTCCCGTAACGATCCCACTGTTGGCGAACGGATTGTTGCGCTTGCTCGGGCTCCAGCCGTTGGTCACCACTTCTTCAGGTGCCGTGGCACACGGGGCGATAATGCCCCCCGGGCACATGCAGAAACTGTACACGCCGAGTTCCTGCACCTGTTGCACCAAGCTGTAGCTCGCTGGGGGTAGGAGAGGGTCGCGCACATCGCAGTGGTACTGTATGCGATCGATGATGTGCTGCGGGTGCTCGATGCGGACGCCCAATGCAAAAGGCTTCGCTTCGATGCGGATGCCCTTATTGTGGAACAGCGTGAAGATGTCGCGAGCGCTGTGGCCGGTGGCAAGTACAACACGATCCGAGAGGACCTCGGTGCCATCTGCGCACCGCACTCCGTTCATGCGTTGCTCGGTAATGATGAAGTCCAAAACCCGCGCGTTGAACCGCACTTCTCCACCAGCTGCGATGATCGCTTCGCGCATGGCGGTGATGATGCCCGGCAACTTGTTCGTGCCGATATGCGGATGCGCATCAACGAGAATATCGGGCGACGCACCGAACGCGACCAGCGTACGCAATACGCCCTGCACATCGCCGCGTTTGCTGCTGCGCGTGTAGAGCTTGCCATCGCTGTAGGTGCCGGCACCACCTTCGCCAAAGCAGTAGTTGCTGTCCGGATCGACAATGAACTCCTTGTTCAATGCTGCGAGGTCGCGCCGCCTGGCATGCACGTCCTTGCCGCGTTCCAAGAGGATGGGCTTCAGCCCATGGCGGATACAACCCAATGCCGCGAACAGACCAGCAGGCCCACAGCCAATGATGATGACAGCGCGTTGGTTCGAGACATCCTGCAATTCGAACGGCCTCCCTTCGTCATCGACGATCGTTTCATCGCCCACCTCCACCCGCAGGCGTAACAGCACTTGCCTGCCGCGCGCGTCCACCGATCGTTTGGTGATGCGGGCATGCGGTGCTTGCTGCAGTGTTAGGCCCGCAGTACTTGCCGCGGCTTCGCGCACTTGCTCGGGATCGGCGGCTGCTGCAGGCGGCAAGGCGATATCGACGGTCTTGCGCATGGGCAACAAAGAACGAATTACTGCTGTGGTATCCGCCTATGCCTGCCGGATCGCGGCTTCTTACCCCTCGAACGTGAAGGTCAACACCCAAACCTTGCTCCGCAAGCTCTCGATGGGTGCGCTGAATTTGGTGCCATCGTCAACGAGCAGGTT
>CADECG010000213.1 GCA_902825795.1 uncultured Bacteroidota bacterium | reverse complement strand
ACGGCGATGGCACTAACGACGTTCTCGAAATACCCGGCATTGAAGAGTACCCGGGTAACAGCCTGATCGTGTTCGATCGTTGGGGCCGCAAGGTCTACGAGCAGGAACGCTATGCGAACGATTGGGAAGGAAAGGCGCTCCCGGACGAAACCTACTTCATGGTGTTGAACATAGCCGAGGGCAGAACGTACAACGGGTACTTGATCATAAAGCGCTGAAGATGGTGAAGTGGACCCTGACGATCCTGTGCACTGTTGTGTTGGCTAGCACCAATGCACAGCACACGCCTCTTACGAGCCAGTACCTCTTCAATGGCTTGCTCATTAATCCCGCCTATGCTGGCAGCCGCGATGCCTTGGCAGCGAACCTTACCTGGCGTAACCAGTGGGTAGGATTCGAAGGGGCACCCAAGACGCAGGTGCTCAGCGTGCACGCTCCGCTGAACCGTCGGAAGATGGGACTCGGTGTCCTCTTGTACAACGATCAGATCGGCGTAAGCCGCGAAACGGGCGTTTTCCTCAACTACGCCTATCGCATCAAATTCAGGAAGGGCAAACTCAGTTTCGGTTTGGGCGGCGGTATTACCCTGCTCAAGGCCCAATGGACGGATGTACGCACAACCCGGTCGGACGATGCCTCTTTCGGTCAGGATACGCGCAGTTCAGTGAAACCCAACTTCAGCGCGGGTGCTTTCTACTACAGGAAGAAGTTCTTCATGGGGGCCAGCGTACCCTTTTTCATCAGCCACCGTTACAACCCCGCCCGCAACTCCTACACAGTAACCAACGACGTGCGCCAATACCAGCCCATGATCACCGGCGGCTATGTCTTCGACCTCAATAAGAAGATGAAGCTGAAGCCGAGCGCCATGCTACGCTATCAAATGAGCGCTGCCGTGCAAGGCGACCTCAGCGTGAATCTCATTTTCGGCGACAAGGTGTGGCTGGGAGCAAGCTACCGCAGTGGCGATGCCATTGTGGGTATGCTGGAAGTGCTTCCGAAGCCCCAATTGCGCTTCGGCTATTCCTACGATCTGGGCATCTCCGACATCACCCCGTACCACAGTGGTACACATGAGGTAATGGTACAATACGAATTCGGCTACCGGATCAAGATCCGCGACCCACGATACTTCTGATCACCGACCCGCTCTGCGGGGAACAACAATGCGCCACCTCACCTTAGCCATCTCCTTGATCGCTGCCCTCGGGCTGGCGGCACAGGGCGACGTGTACACGGTGCGCCCGTTGGACATCAAACAGGCTGGTAGCGATTTCGCGCCTGTCATCGTCGACAGCAGTTTGGTCTTCTGCAGCCTGCGCGAACGCGATCAGATCGTCGGCTATACTAGCGAGGAAACGGGGGATCCACTGTGCGACATTTACAGGATGCGCATCCGAAGCGGTGTGCCCGGTAAGCCCTTTCCATATGGCGAGGCGATCAATACCGAGGTGAACGACGGTCCTGCGGCATTCATGGACAATGGCCGGACCATGTGCTTCACGCGCAATCTGAAGCGTGCCAAGGATCTGTCCGGCGAAGAAGGCGACGAAAACCTCGGACTGTTCTTCAGCAGCCGCAAGGACGGTGGTTGGAGCAAGGCCGAACCGTTCGACTACAATGATGATGCGTACAACGTCATGCATGCCGCCTTCTCCGTTGATGGAACACAGCTACTCTTCGCCAGCGACATGCCCGGTGGCCAAGGGGGAACTGACCTGTACTTGTGCGAAATGAATGGTGGAGTTTGGGGCCGACCAGTGAATCTGGGGCCTACGATCAACAGTGGGAGCAACGAGCTCTTCCCCTTCCTCGAGGAAGACGGGGCATTGTTCTTCGTTACCGACCGCGAGGGCGGTTCAGGTGGTTTGGATATTTGGTCGTGCAAAACGGATGACAATGCGTGGCAAGCACCAAGTGCCCTGCCCACGCCCATCAACTCCAGCGGCAATGACCTCGGTTTCACGTGCTACCCCGGTGGCCTTTCAGGTTACTTCAGCAGCAACCGCGACGGGGATGACCGGATCTACCGGTTCGATCGCCGCATCCCGCTCTTCAGGGACTGTACCCAGCAAGAGGACAATAACTACTGCTATGTGTTCCGCGAAGAGGGCAGTATGCGCATCGGAAAACAACCGCTCCGCTACCAGTGGGATCTGGGCGATGGCACCAAGGTGGATGACCTGAAAGCCAGGCATTGCTACAAAGGCCCGGGCAACTACAGCGTCACCCTCAACATTATCGATACGCTCACCAGCGAAGTGTACTTCCGCGAAGCGCACTATGACCTGGTGATCGATGATGTGCATCAGCCGTACATCACCATCGGCGATACCGCACGCACCGGGCGCGAAGTACACTTCGATGCCCGGCAGACCTATTTGCCTGAAATGCGCATTGCGGATTGGAAGTGGGACTTCGGCGATGGCATCGCGGGCGAGGGCCAAGCCGTGCTGCACAGTTTTGATCAGCCTGGATCCTACACCGTTCGTCTCGACGTGCTCAGCCGCCCGGACAAGTCGGGCATCGTGAGTAACCGCTGCATTTCCCGGAACATCACGGTGATCGATCGCTTCAAAGACATGGCCGATGCCCCCGTGAATGTGGAGTACATGGCCGCCAATGGCGAATCCCGCGAATTCGCCTTCCAAGAACTGCCCACTGATGCATTCGACCTATCCGTGCGCGAAGGCCAGGACGTCCGGTTCAGCGTGGAATTGTTCCGAAGCCGGGAACGGCTCGACCTGGACGACCCGCGCTTCGCCGAGATCAGGAAATTCTATCCCGTCATCGAACGTTATGATCCGGCGACGAGCACATACACCTATAGTGTTGGAGATGCCAAGGATCTAGCCGAATTGTACGAAGTATTCAAAAAGGTGAAGGAACTGAAGTACATGGATGCCATGGTGATGGCCGTGGAAATGGAGAAGGTGCTCGACATGAGCCAACTGGCAAGCATGGATGCGCAGGACTTGAACAACAGCGTATTGCGCGTCAGTACGGTGCTCTTCGCAACCGGAAAGCACACGTTCGATCCGATCTTCGAGGAGCAACTCGCATCCGTACTGAAGCTGGTGCGGAAGCACTCCCAATTGAAACTGGTGATCGAAGCACACACCGATGATGTTGGCAAGGGCGATTTCAATCTGAACCTCTCCCAGCGTCGGGCGCAGTCAATTACCGATTGGTTCCTCGCTCGTGGTATCGATGCCGATCGTTTGGTCGCGGTAGGACATGGTGAGAACAAGCCGCTGGCCAGCAACAGTGACGAAACGCACCGCAGCCTCAACCGCCGTGTGGAATTCCGCTTGGCTCTCGACAGCGCTGCGCAGGCAATGGGCAAGTAGCGAGCAGCCGCCGGAAAACGGCGATCCGTGGCCGGGCCCATGGCCTTACCATCCGTTCGGAACAACGAATAAGGGTGCTCTACACGTCTGGGCCTTGGATAACTTCACCGGCCCATGCTCCTTGGCGTTCGATACCCCTCGCGTTCGGTCCTTTCAGCCCTTGTGATCCTGGGCGCACTTACCGCGTATTCGCAACAAGCCACGACGCTCCGTTACAATGAGAACAAAGGCCAATGGCCAGCCGCTGTGACTTTCCGGGCCGAAGCACCCGGAGCGACAGTTTGGTGCGAACGCGACGGGATACTGATCGATCTATATGACGCCGAGGCCGTGCACCGCTTGCACGGCGCGCATGCTGGCCACGCGGACGACAATGCGAGTCCCGTTATCCGGCATCACGCAGTACGGCTGCGGTTCCTGGGTACGGACGGTGCGAAGAGCGTTGAAGGCACGGGCCTGAGAAGTGGTCACACCTCCTACTTCTTGGGCAACGACAAGAGCAAATGGGCCCGTGGTATCCGTGGTTTCACCGGCATGCTGATGAAGGACGTTTGGCCAGGCATCGATGTGGACGTGAAAAGCGATGCCCATGGGTTGAAGTACGACTTCATCGTGGCAGCTGGTGCAGATGCATCGCGCATTGCCTTCACTTATGAGGGTGCTGATGGTCTTGAACTACAGGGAGCCAACCTGATCGTGAAGACTTCGCTGGGCGAGTTGGTGGAGGCGATCCCGGTGGCCGGGCTTTGGATCGGCAGTGGATCGGTGATCACGCAACGATATGTGCGTTGTACCTATCGCTTGGAGAATAACATTGTCAGCATCAGCATGGGAGAATACAACAAGGATGAGATCCTCGTCATTGACCCCACCCTCTCCTTTTCAACGTACAGCGGTAGTTTCAGCGACAACTTCGGATATACCGCGACCTACGACAACGATGGATTCCTGTACAGTGGTAGCTCTTCCTTCGGCAGTGGATATCCTACCACGGTCGGGGCGTATCAGACCACATGGATGGGCGGGGATGGGCAAGGCGCCATCCCGGGGACCGATATCGCCATAACGAAGTACGACACCACAGGGACCTTCATCGTTTGGAGCACGATGATCGGTGGGCAGGGTGATGACCTTCCGCATAGCTTGATCGTCAATGACAACGATGAGGTTTTCATTCTGGGCACCACCGGTTCACCTGACTTCCCAACGATCGCCGGATCCTATGACGTGACGTTCAATGGAGGAACAGTTTTCTCGCCGCAAGGAATAGGTGTCAGC
>CADECG010000212.1 GCA_902825795.1 uncultured Bacteroidota bacterium | reverse complement strand
GAGCACCGGGGCTTACAGCTTGCCCGATTTCCAGGACGTGCTCATCAACTTCAGCCAAGAGGCTTGTGGGATACCGGTGGACCTGACCCCTCCCTGCCCGCCTACGCTGGCGCTCGACAACGACTGCGATGTGCCACTGAACACGCTGTCGTGGAACAACCCGATCAACAGCTGCTCCAATTCGGACGACTGCAACACGTACAGCATCTACTTCAGCCCAACGCAGGACGGCGAACTGCTGCTCATCGCCACGATCACCGGGTGTACGGACACGGTGTTCGAGCACGTGATCGATGGAAGCGTCGCGGGCTGCTACGCGATCACCGCCACCGACAGCATTGGCAACGAGAGCGCCTTCTCGAACATCGTTTGCGGAGACAACTGCCCCTACTACGCCCTGCCCAATGTGTTCAGCCCGAACAACGATGGCCAGAACGACCTCTTTGTGCCCTTCCCATGGCGCGGCGTTGAGCGCATTGATCTACAGATCTTCAACCGCTGGGGCCAAGTGGTGTTCGCCACGGAGGACCCCGCCGTGAAGTGGGACGGCCTGCATGCTGAGAAGAAAGAGCCTGTTCCGGATGGTGTGTACTTCATTACCTGCACGGTGTTCTACCAACGCCTTACCGGTATCGTACCGGAGCAGATCAATGGCTACGTGCATGTGCTGGGCGGCGCGGGCGCGGTCAACGGCAACTGATGTTCACCGGGATAGTGGAGGAAGTGGGGACGGTGCACGAGGTGCGCCGCAACGGCGGGAATGTCGATCTCGTAATCGGTGCACGCATGACTCCGCAACTGGGGGTCGACCAAAGCGTGTCGCATAACGGCGTGTGTTTGACCGTGGTGCAAGTGGACGACGGTTCCTATCGTGTTACCGCCATTGAAGAAACATTGCTCCGGAGCAACTTGGGTGCGCTACGGCCAGGCGATGGCGTGAACTTGGAACGTTGCCTGCGCATCGGTGACCGCTTGGACGGCCACATGGTGCAGGGTCATGTGGATACCACCACCGTATGCTTGGGCGTGGATGAACGCAGCGGGAGCTGGTGGTTCACCTTTCAGCTTCCTGAACAGCGGCACCTCTTGGTTCACAAGGGCAGCGTTTGCCTCAACGGCGTTTCGCTCACCGTTGCCGAACTCACGGACAACCGGTTCAGCGTGGCCATCATACCATACACCTTCGAGCACACCACCTTCAAGAGCTTGAAGAGCGGATCTGCGGTGAACATCGAGTTCGATGTGCTCGGCAAGTATGTGGAGCGGATCATGACCGGTCGTTGACCCTTTCGGTGCTCTTGTAAGCAAAAGCCCCACGACAAGTCGTGGGGCTTTTGCTTCGCGTTGCTCAGTTGGATCACTCCTTCGTGAACCGCAATTGCTCGGTGCGTCCCTTCAGTTGGAGGCGCAGCACGTACACCCCGCTTGTGAGGTCGCTCACGTCGAGGCGATCGCTAGTGAGGGTTGTGCCGATCACACGGCGACCGGCCAGGTCGAAGACTTCCACCGGAGCGTTCATGACGCTCGCGTTCGTAACGAACTGCAGTTGGTCCGTGGCCGGGATCGGCTGCACCGACAGCTGCAGGTTCGTAGGCACAGGGGCAACGCTCGTAATGGCGTTCTCCACAATGGTGTACACCCCATTTACCGGGATGCCCAACTCCGTGTTCACGATACCACTTGGCCAATACACGGTGAGAACATCCACTGTGGCATCATTGCCCAAGCCGAAGTGGGTCATCAAGCTGCTCATGTACTTGAAGCCGTCGCCGCTCTTCACGTCGCGGATCTGCGTGCCGCTGGCGGAGGTGATCTCCACGCGCGCACCGATACCGTTCTGATTGCTCACGGTACCCACCGTATTCACGCGCAGATAGTTATTGGTGCCTCCCACGTTCATGGAGATGTTCGTACCGGCTTGGAGGTCCAAGTAACCATCGTCGTTAAGGTCACCAACAGCACCGTTGCCGAACCCGGCCACAATTGGCGTGAACGTCATATCGCCGTTGTTCACCATGATAGTGCTGCCGGCGGCAAGTACATCCACCCAGCCATCGTTATTGAAATCGTGGGCCGTGTGCTCGATCTGGCTCAGCGCGAACACATCCCAGCCCGAACCGGCCGTGACTTCCGTGAAGATGCCGCCATCGTTGCGCATGAGCCGGTGGCCACCGTTGGTGAAGCTGCTGGCACCGATCAATACGTCCATATCACCGTCGTTGTCGTAATCGCCCCAAGCACAGCTCCACGTTTGTGTGTTGTGCGACAGGTTGATGGCCGGGCCTACGCTTGTGTAGACACCATTGCCGTCGTTACGGTGCATCTGGTTGATGGGATCGGCACCGCACTTGGCGATGAACAGGTCGACATCATGATCGTTGTCGTAGTCGATGAAGATGCTTCCGTAGTTACCGCCCTGTGGCGTATCGCCCATTCCGCCTTGGTTGAAGGTGAAGTTGCCGAAGCCGTCGTTGATGTAGTAAACGTTCGGATCCACGTCGTGGCAAACGAAGGCATCGAGGTGACCATCGTTGTTGATGTCCACCATGTTGGTGCGCTGGCTGAAGACATATTCCGGTCCGCTGATCTCAGTGAACGATGTTCCCAAGGCATCGGCCTTCATGATCGTAACCCCCGATCCGTTGCCGTACACGAAATCGACCTGCCCGTTCGCATCGAGGTCGCCCGCAGCAATGCTCCATGAGGCTGGGAAGTCAGCCGGCGGTGTGGGGATGTTCACCATGGAGAAGGTGCCGCCCGCCTGCTGGTAATGCACTTGGATGTTGCTCGTACTGGTGGCGACAATATCGTCCAGTTGATCGTTGTTCATGTCCACAACGCACATGGCGGTTCCCGTGACCGCGATCGACTGGGTAGTGAATCCGACCGGTCCGTTCACAGGCGGGTTCTCCACCAACTGGAAATCGAATCCGCTCGTGTCGAACCGATCATCGAACGCAATGATGTAGGTGAGGCCTTGTTGCACGCTGATGTAGTCCAAGCTCAGGTTGCCGGAACCGTCGTCGTCGTCGCCCCCGATGCAAACCAGCCCGCCGCACACCCCGGTATAAACATGGAAGCGCGTATCGATACCAGCGTTCTGCGAGAGGTCCGTTGAAACGGTCAACAAGTAGTCGTCGCTCGGGGTATAGCTATACCACTGCCCGTGGGTAGCCCCCGTGCCCCCGCTCGCACAAACAGGGATGGGGATCTGTGTGCCGATGAACGATGCCAATGTGTGCGTACCTGCGTTGATCGGCAACGCCGTAAGGCAGGTGTTCTGGGCTGCTGCCCCAAAGGCTATCGCGCCGCAAGCCAGCAGTGGTAAGTATCGTTTCATGTTGATCGGTTCGGTGTTGCCAGAAGTTCGTTCGCGAATATGAGTGATCCCGTGGTCGGGATCACTGCTTGGTGAATTTGCCGATGAACCGCAGGTCCTTGGTACTGACCATAAGCGTGTAGGCACCACTGCTGAGCTGCGACACGTCGAGCTGATTGCTGGTCAGCGCGCTCGTCAACACTTCCTTGCCAGCAATGTCCAGCACACGCACAGCACTGTTCGCCCATTCCACATTGGCAGCCATCGTGATGATGTCAGTAGCCGGCACGGGCCAAATACCCACCGTTTGTTCAGCGTCAACATCCGCAATGCTCGTCAGTGGGTCTTCCACAACCGTGAGGACACCATCGATGGCCGGATTCGCAACGGTGTTCACCACTCCGCTCGGCCAATAGACCACGATCTCATCAACGGCCGTATCCACCCCGAGGCCGAAGTGCGTCATCAAACTGCTCATGGTCGAGAAGGCATCGCCGCTCTTCACATCGCGGATCTGCGTTCCCAACGAGCTTGTGCACACCACGCGGGCGCCTATGCCGTTCCGGTTGCTCACCGTTCCCACGGTGTTCACACGCAGGTAGTGGTTCGTGCCCCCATTGTTCATGTGGATACCCGACCAGCCCTGCACGTCCAAGTAGCCGTCGTTGTTCAGGTCGCCCACGGCCCCTTGCGCAACGTTCGCGGTAACGGAGGTGAAGGTCATATTGCCATTGTTCACCATCACCTTGCTATTGGGGAAAAGCACATCGAGCCAGCCATCGTTATTGAAATCGTGGGTGGTGTACTCAATGCCCGACCCCGCTTGCAGATCGAACCCCGACCCGGTTGAAACGTCCACGAAGATGTTTCCGTCATTGCGCATCAGGCGGTGGCCGGCAATACCTGCCCCATCGCCTGACATGACATCCATGTCACCATCATTATCGTAATCGCCCCAAGCGGCGCTCCAGCTTTGGCCTTGGTCGGCAAGGTTCAGCGCCGGGGCCACTTGGGTGAAGGTTCCGTTGCCGTTGTTGCGGTGCAGCTGATCGACGGGATCGCTGCCACACTTGGCAATGAACATGTCCATGTCGTGGTCGTTGTCGTAATCGATCCAGATGCTGCCGTAGTTGCCGCCCCAATCACCCAATCCACCTTGGTTGTAGGTCAGAACTCCAGCTCCGTTGTTCAAATAGTACACGTTGGCGTCGATGTCGTGACACACGAAGGCATCCAAATGGCCATCGTTGTTCATGTCAACGAAGTTGGTGCGCTGGCTGAAGACGTACTGCGGGTAGTTCACTGCCGTGAACGCGGTGCCATTGGCATTGGCCTTGGCGAAGGACACACCGCTTCCTCCACCATAGAGCAGGTCGTTCTGCCCGTTGCCGTCGAA
>CADECG010000211.1 GCA_902825795.1 uncultured Bacteroidota bacterium | reverse complement strand
TTTACAGCGAAGCCGTCCTGGAGGAAGTGATGACGAAGAAGGGACAGCAGTTCGTGCTTCTCGAGGACCGGAACGCCTTTCGGGGCTTCGCCGGTTTTACTCCGCATCATCGCGGAACGGAGACCACGCACCTGAACAAACTGTATGTGCTACCGGAGGCCCAAGGCACCGGGGCGGGCAAGCTGTTGCTCGAACACGTGCTAACGGCAGCCTCTGCTTCGGGGGATACGGCGGTGGAACTGAATGTGAACAAGCGGAATGTGGCCGTCGCGTTCTACACGTACATGGGTTTCAGGATCCTGCGCGATGAAGTGATCGATATCGGACAGGGCTATGTGATGGACGATCACGTGATGGGGAAGCACCTCTGACCAACCCCTCAAGGCTGTGCGCTCGCTACCGGAGCAGGCAGACCGTATTTCTTGTACAACCGTGCTTTGCGCTTCTCGAGCTTCGCCGTGGCCTTGGCCGTGCGTGGCTTCCGCTCGGCAACGGCAAGCCGCCCCGCTTCAATACGGGCTACGATCACCTCGATCTGTGCATCGGTGCCCGCAGAATCGTACTCGTATTTCAGGTCGCTGCCGAACAGACGGGCCAAGCTTTGCCAAACGGCTGCCTGGAACGATCCTCTCAGTTTCTTGATGATCTCGTACCCGGTGGTACCCGTTTCACGGTCGATCAACTTGATCAGCACTTTGCCTTGGCTGACCGTTAGATGTTTCACTTCCTCCTCGAATTCGGCGCGCAACTCGGCCTCGGCGAGTTTGTAGTAGAGGTCCTGGTCCGATTCCTTCTCGATCGCGGACACCTCGTGCGCATACTCGCGCAACAACCCAGCGCTGATCTTGGCGTAGGGGTACACCTTCACGACATTGCGTGTGAGCCGGTCGTACTTCTGTTGCTCGCGTTTCGACTTGGGGTTCCATTTCCCGGTAACGAACGCCGTGGGCAGCTTCCCGGTCAGAACGGTGTCCTGCCCTTCTATCTGAAAGCGTTGCTCGAGGCCTTCCACCGGGGTTTGGGCAATGCCAAAGGAGGCCATGCACATGGCAACAACCCAATGGAACGTCCTGCTCGACTTCATCTGCTCCTCTGACCGATGCAAGCTACAACGCAAGTCCAGTGCGTTTCGTTCCTGCAACGGCTCAGCGCCGGTTCAATTTCCACGCGCTCGGCAACGCGCTTGCGGAAGTCTGGCTCGGCATACGGCTTTCGCCCTCCTGGAAGATCTGCGCTGCAACAAGCGCTGAAGCGCTCAGCTCTGATGGCTCAGTTCCCAGCAGAACCTCTGGGGTAAAATGGTCCCGAACGAAGTG
The DNA here is from genome assembly GCA_902825795.1 of uncultured Bacteroidota bacterium. Lineage (GTDB taxonomy): Bacteria > Bacteroidota > Bacteroidia > Flavobacteriales_F > PHOS-HE28 > PHOS-HE28. Next base: position 3,455 of record CADECG010000211.1, on the reverse strand, counting down.
CGTGTCGTATTTCCCACTCCGGAACGCCTTGTGGCCCATCGTGAAGCGACAGAACGGCAACGTTGTTTCCACCCCGGCGATCGCGTAGTCGTCAATGGCCCGTTCCATCCGGTTGATGGCCTCCTCGCGTGTTGCGCCGTGCGTGATGAGCTTGGCGATCATCGGGTCGTAGTGGATGGGGATCGTCATGCCCTCCTCGAAGCCATCATCCACCCGCACGCCAGGCCCTTGCGGCGGACGATATGTGGTGAGCGTACCGATATCCGGCAGGAAATTGTTCGCTGGGTCCTCTGCGTAGACGCGCACTTCTATCGCATGGCCGTTGATCTTCAGATCTTCCTGCTTCATGGGCAACTTCTCCCCTTCCGCAACGCGGATCTGGAGCTTCACAAGGTCGAGGCCGGTGATCATCTCCGTTACAGGGTGCTCCACCTGAAGACGAGTGTTCATCTCCATGAAGTAGAAATTCAACGATTCGTCCAACAGGAACTCGACCGTCCCGGCTCCTGTGTAATCCACGCTCCTCGCCACGGCCACGGCGGCTTCGCCCATGTGCGCGCGCAACTCGGGTGTAAGCACCGCGCTCGGCGCTTCCTCCACCACTTTCTGGTGACGGCGCTGCACACTGCATTCGCGCTCGAAGAGGTACAACGTATTGCCATGCTGGTCGGCCATGATCTGCACTTCGATGTGCCGAGGCCCGGCAACGTACTTCTCGATGAACACGCTGCCATCGCCAAAGGCGTTCTGCGCTTCACTGATCGCGCGCTCCAAGCCTTCCTTCAAGTCGCTCTCCTGCTCAACGATGCGCATGCCCTTACCACCACCACCCGCAGCCGCTTTGATCAGGATGGGGAACGTGATGGTCTTCGCCACTTTCATCGCTTCCTCCAAACCGCTCACTGCTCCTTCGGTTCCAGGAACCAGCGGTACGCCGTGGTTCTTCACCGCTTCCTTGGCGGCAAGCTTGTCGCCCATTACGTGCATGGCCTTTGGTGTGGGGCCAATGAAGATCACGCCCGCATTTTCCAACGCCTTGCAGAAGTCACCGTTCTCGCTGAGGAAGCCGTAGCCCGGATGCACGGCATCCACCTTCAGATCCTTACAGACCTTAACCAACTTCTCGATCACCAAGTAGCTCTCCTTGCTGGGTGGCGGCCCGATGCACACCGCCTCATCCGCGAAGCGCACGAAGGGGGCGTTGCGATCAGCTTCGGAATACACAGCCACGGTGCTGATGCCCATTTCCCGGGCGGAGCGCATCACGCGCAATGCGATCTCGCCACGATTGGCGACGAGGATCTTCTTGATCTTGTTCTTGCTCACGGGGGTGAAAATGGCAAGAACGACCGGAACAAGGAATTTGGCTGGCCCGAAGTTTGGCAACTTCGAGCACTATGCGCTTCCTCGCCTCCCTCACCCTCTTCGCCTCGTTTACATTGCTCCACGCCCAAGGCCGCGAGAAGATCCTCAACACGGACAGCGGTCGCGTTGTGCTGCACTACTTCAACACCGGCAAGGTGAGCACCAAGGTGTGGATGGACAAGGACGATCGTTGGGGCCGCAGCTGGGCTTACGATGGGAAGGGCAAAGAGATCTTCCGTTACCAGACGCGAAAGATCGGGGGACATGCAAGCGCGCACTTCAGCTACCATCCCAACGGCGCGGTGAGCAAGATCGACGTGAGCGATGCGCCCGATGGTGGCATCCAGTGGTACCGCAGCACTGCCACATTCGATGAGAACGGGGTGCAGACCGGATTCACGGAACAAGGACATGACAACGATGGCCTCATTCCCGGACCGGATGTTCGCATCACCACCGTTCCCGTGGTGCCGGACCCACCAAAACAGGAAGTGGTGGAAGAACAGCGTTTGTTCGTCACGAACGTATTCGTGGTGAACGAGAGCAAATACATCTGCCGCATGGAAGCTATCGCGAAGCACCCTTCACCAGCGATGCAAGGCGGCAACTACACCATGGCTCCCGGCGACACATTGCACATAGGAGCGTACACCACGGGCGAGATCTATCAGGAAGCGACGAAGCAGGTGACCATCACAGCGAAACGCTGGAGCCGCAAGGCGAAGAAACAAGTACCCTATCGCGTGCTACGCGAGGATGTGAACGCAGTTGTTCCCGAAACCCGCAACTACTACATCGTGCTCGGTCGTTGAGCCATTCAGCGCTCTGCGCTTTTCCAGAACCGCGTTAGCTGCGGCACCAGCGCACCGAGATCAACCGATTCGAAAGGATGCTTGGTGTCCGGCAGAACGACTACGTCAGCGTGCCTCAGCCCCGTCGCGAATGATCGCGTATCCTCGGGTACCGCAGTGCTATCGGCTTCGCCAACGCACAGCAACACCGGACACTGGATGCGGCTCAGCACTTCGCTCGTGAGCAACGGCGCAGCCGCCAGTTCGCTCATGCTCTTAGCGATCGCGACCACCAATGCCTGCCAGCGATCAGCGCCATGCACTTCACCGAGCGCCTTGGCGAACGAGGGCACCTTTGCTTCCATCTTCTCCGGATCCAGCATCCGCAATTCCTTCTGCAAACCTTCCTCCGTCCAAACGAGCTTGCTACCAAGTGTGGTAACGCTCAACACGCGCTCCGGGTATTGCGCAGCGTACAACAACGCCGCGTAGCCACCCATGCTGTAACCGAACAAGTGTGCCTTAGAGAAACCGTTGGTCGCATACGCGCGATCGATGTCCTCAACGAATTGCGTGAACGTCAAGCCAGTTGAAGGTATCGCCCGTTCACCATGGCCAGTGAAGTCGATGACCACGCCACCAACACGCTGTTGCAGTGGCATCATCTGGCGCTTGCTTCCTAGTGCGCCGTGAAGAAGTAACAGATCCATTTGCGCGCCGAAACTATGGTCCGGAGGCGGCGGTATCTTGTCCACCATGGAGATGAACGTGGAGCACATGCTATTGATCGGTGCGCTCCTGCTGTTCGCGAGCATTGTTGCCAGCAAGACCAGCGGCCGGTTGGGCGTGCCCACGCTGATCCTTTTCATCGCCGTGGGCATGATCGCCGGAAGCGATGGGCTCGGCTTCATCTACTTCGACAACGCGGAGTTCGCGCAGACGATGGGAATCATCGCGCTGGTCTTCATTCTCTTCTCAGGAGGGCTGGATACCAAGCGCGAGAGCGTGCGACCGGTCTTGGGCAAGGGACTTGCCTTGGCCACGGGGGGTGTGCTGGTGACGGCGTTGATCGTTGGCTTCGCGGTACCGCTTTTTACAGAGTTGACACTGATAGAGGGCTTGCTCTTGGGCGCGATCGTCTCTTCCACCGATGCTGCGGCGGTGTTCACCATCCTGCGTTCACGCAACTTGCGGTTGAAGGCCAATCTGCGCCCACTGCTGGAACTGGAAAGCGGCAGCAACGACCCCATGGCATTCTTCCTCACTGTCGGTATCATCAGCATCATCACTGGGGAGCAT
>CADECG010000210.1:2064-4800 GCA_902825795.1 uncultured Bacteroidota bacterium | reverse complement strand
AGATGGTGGAAGCGATCACATCGCTGAAGCTACCCGCTGGGCAGTCCTGGCAGGATGTGGCACCGGGTACATCACTGAACTTTCCTGCAGAACATGCATCGCAGGAGATCTGCCCAAAGCTGCTGCTGAAGTAACCCGCGCTGCACAGCGATGAGGAAATGCCATCGGGGCAATAGGAGCCAGGTGGGCACAGGGTGCAGGATGTGAGTACTTGGTTGGCGCCCATGGTGGTGTAGCCCGCGTAGTAGCCGAGTTCACAGTTGCACGTGGTCAGGTTCAGGTTGGCTGTCACGTTCACCGAGAACGGACACACATCGATGCAATCGGCAATGCCGTCGGCGTCGCTATCCACATCGCTGGCACCGCAACCGCAAATGCCGGGACTGATCTTGTTCGGATCGTTCGGGCAGCCATCAACACAATCCGCCGTACCGTCGCCGTCAGTATCGGGGTTGTTGAGCGCCCCGGGCGTGGCGCACCATACCAACCAGTCCACGTTGTTGTTGTTGCTGTCGGTGCCGTTGGGCACGCGCGCAATGACCTTGCCAGCGGTGGTGTTGTCGTCTCCTGTTACTGTGCCGGTGCCTTCGACATATGGAGCGGCAACGGAGCCTTTGTAGCTGATGGCATCCACCATTGTGTTACCGGGTGATCGCAAGCCGATCGCATCCGGGTCGCCGTTTTGGAGCAAATTGGAAGTCGGCGTAACCACCAAGTTGATATTCGGTATGCCAGCACTATTGCCTATCACATAGTAGCCACCTGCAGCCAGCGATGTGTTGGGGAGGTTGATCGTCTGGTAGATCAGGTTCGTTGCTCCATTGACCAATTCGACTTTAAACCCATTCAGATTGATCGCACTCGCACCGTAATTGTACAACTCCAAGTACTCCGCGTTATCCGTTCCCACATTGTCGTAATCCACTTCGTTGATCACCAATGTGGCCAGTTCATTGTCGTCAATGGTGAGGGTGTGGGAAGCGGTCCCGAGAGTGGCGCTTCCACCGGTGATGGCCACACCAAGGATCACCGTTTCAGCCGATTCGAAATCCCCATCGTCGGTGGTGATCACCGAAACGCTTTGCGTTTGCGGGTAGCTGCCTGCTGCCAAGAAGGTGAGGTCGGTGGCGGGGAAGGTGGTGAAGTCGGTGCCGCTGTTGGCTGTGCCGCCGGTGCGGGTTACTTGCACGGTGAGGTCGGTGGCCGGTGCCGTGTTCATGCTCACATCAACGGTGGCCGTGGCCCCTTCCGTAACGCTGCTCGTGGAGGTGGCAAAGCCCACGGTGGGCAGGTCGCTGGCGGCTATGGTCACGGTGTGTGCGGCGGTGCCCAACGTGGCGGTGCCGGTCGTGACAGCAAGGCCCAAGTCGATGGTCTCGGCATTCTCCGGATCCAATTCGTCCAGGATGGGAATGCTCACGTTGAGCACCTTCGGGTAGCTATCGCTGGTAAGGAAGGTGAGCGTTGGTGCGGGCGAAAGCGCAGTGTAGTCGCTGCCGCTGCTGGCCGAACCGGTACCGAGGTCGCTGATGGTAACGGTGACATCCGCCGCTGGCGCGATGTTCATGCTCACTGCTACGCTAGCGAGCAGACCTTCGGAGGTGTTACTTGTGGTGGTGGAGAAACCGACGGTGGGAGTGGCTCCTGTGACGGTCCATGAGATCGTGACATCATCCACGGAGAGGCCGTGGTCGCTTCCAGTGTTATCGATGTCGTCCCATTTGAGCATGATGTACTCGTTGGCCGCGAGTGACAAGGAGGGGATCGAGATGTTCGTGAACGTGGTGCGATTGGCGACCGCATTTCCATCGATTGCGCCTGCCGTGGTGTTTGTGGGACTTGAGAAGTTCAGGGCAGTAACCGCAACCCATGTGGCATTAACGTTCGGGTTGAGAGCTGTGATCGAAGTAGGTGAGATCTTGTAGTAAAACGTCGCCGTGTGAGCGGTCGCATTCGCTGCCCTCCATTGTTCACCAGTGAAGGAGACCTTCAGATCCGTGATCGTCGTTCCTGAAGTGTTCTGCAATTGCACTCCCCAAGCGAGATGCGCTGGTGTCCCCGATCCCAACGAACCCATAGCCCGGTCGGAAGAAGCAATGGTTCCGTAATCCATTCGAGAACCAGTGGTTGAGTTTCCGTTGTCGACGCGATAGGTGCCGGGGTTGGTCCCTGACATCTGCCAATACCAATTGGCCAATGTGCTGTTATCGGCCCATGCCGGAAGCGCGCCGTTAGAATTGGAAAGCGTATTGAAGTCCTGCGCATACGACCCCGTGGTAGTCATATTCACCTGCGCCCACCCCGCATTCACCGCAAGGGTCAACGCCATAAAAAGACAGGCCCGCATGGTGCGGGAAGCGCGTGTCTGTCGGCCACGCAGGTCAGAGAGTAGCGAATGCAGCATCGGAATTGGGTTAGGGTTAGGGTCAGGGTTGGCAAATACAAGCGCTGACCCCGCTTATGGCGGAGAACAACGCCAATGGAGCATTGTATCAGGAGCACTCAAGAAGAGAAAATCCGGTGCGGACACCGGGTACAGGACCGAAGCAGCGAAATGTATCCGTCTGTAGTGACGAACAGGGGACTGTTGAAAACCATTCGTCGAAAGGTGGTGGTGAGGTAAAACAGAAAGCCCCCCGACTTGCGTCGGAGGGCCCTCCTCAGTGCCTCGCGGTGAGGCAACAGTTGCTTACTCGATCACCAAACGGCTGGTGAAGGTGCGGCTACCGCTGATCA
>CADECG010000210.1:0-1964 GCA_902825795.1 uncultured Bacteroidota bacterium | reverse complement strand
ACAGTTGCTTACTCGATCACCAAACGGCTGGTGAAGGTGCGGCTACCGCTGATCACGTTCACCGTGTACATACCGGCGGCGAGATCGTTGGTGTTGAAGACGGTGTTCAACTCCTGCGCACCATCGGTGGTCAGGGTGTTGCTCATCACCTTCTTGCCGAAGAGATCGAACATGTCCATCGTGGCCACCATGGCCTCGCTGTCCAAGCCGTTCAACTCAAGCGTCACGTTGCCGTTACGCGTTGGGTTCGGCCACATGCTCATGCCCTCGTTGTCAGCAGCAATGCTGTTGAGGTTGCCGCCGCCGCCTTGGAAGGTGGTGGTGCAGTTGTTCGGCGGGTTGTTGGTGATCTCCACCGTGCACACCGGACCGTATGGGCACCAGTTAGCACCACCGTCGAAGCTCACACGAACACGTACATCGTACGTAACGGTACCGCACAGCAATGGATTGGACACCCAGTTGTTGAGGGTAAGCGCGTAGCTGCCCGTTGCCGTTGCGATCGTGCGTGTGTACAACTCAGGTGCGTACACGAACTCGTACTGGTACTTGTTGGCACCGGCAACGATGTTCGGGTAGAGCTTACCGGGATAGCCGGACGCACCAACCGTTTTACCGGTCACGTTGCAGCTCAGGGTAGTACCTGCATGCAGCGCATTGTTATCCAACTGCGTGGTGGGGCAAGCCAACGGTGCGCTCAGCACCATTACGCGGCAGGCCGGACCGAATTCGCCGTATTGACCAGCAACACGGGGACGTACACGCATGTTCAGCTTGACGTCCAACGGAACGTTCGGGAGAACGCTGTTGAGGCAGCTGAACTTCATGTGTGCTGCGCGCGTTGGGCCAGCAGGCGTACCCACGCAGGTACCGCTAGCATGGCTGCGGAACAGGCGACGGCTGTAACCGCCATCCGGATTGAACAACCAGAACTGGTAACCGCTGGTAGCATCCGTTACACCGTACTCGAGGCTAACGTTCGGGTCGATACCCGATACCACCACATCGTTGATCAGGTAGTCCTCCTTGTCGCAGGATGCAACAGTGAGCTGGGTAGCGCCGATCGGCAAGCAGAAGCCGTTGGACACCGAGCTTACGCCGGTGAACTGCCCGTCGTCCGTGTTGTCGATGATGCGCTTGCCGGCATCGGTGCTCAGCATGTAGCCGCCGGTACCGTTCACGCAGCACATACCATCGTTGAAGCTGTCGAAGAACGCAAGGGTGTAGCAACCGTCGATCAAGCAGCAGTCGATGCTGATCATATCGTTGTCGGCGTAACCGCTACCGCTGCACACTGGGATGGTGTTACCCACCGGAACGATCTCCCAGCTGGTTTCGCTGCCGAAGTTGTCCGTGTGGATGTCCACCACAACACCGTTGTCGTTGCAAGCACCGTCACCACCGCAGGTGATCTCCAAGATGAAGTTGCCGGTGTTCGTGCTGAATCCGGTAACCAGCACATGGTAGGTCTGGCCCAAGGTGCTCACGAACTCCAAAGAGCTGTGCAGGTCGTTGGTGCAGACGTTGATGCCGTTCGCACCGTTGTCATCGTCGTTGCCTTCGATGCAGGTAAGGGTCACACAATCGGCCGTGGTGAACACGCCCACTTTGGTATCGTAGGTGCTGCCGCACAACGAAACCGTTGTGTTGCCACCCGTACCAACGAAGGTGTACCATACACCACCGGCGGTATTCAGCGTTTCGGTGCAGGTAGGCACAAGGTCAAGGTTGGCGTTCAACGTAGTACCGGCCGTTACGCTGTTACATGCAACAGCGATAGCGTTCGCACACAAGTCGTTCGCTGGTGGGCAGGTGAAGGTCTGCGAGCCGAGAACCACATCGCAAAGTGCGTTGGTCGCCTCCATGGTAACAGTAACCGTGGTGCCGCTCGGGAAGGGACCTACCGAGTAGACACCGATCGCGTTCACGTTCACCACGCCCGCGTTGAAATCGTTGGTAAGGTC
>CADECG010000209.1 GCA_902825795.1 uncultured Bacteroidota bacterium | reverse complement strand
AGAGCACGACACTTTTAATGTCGGGGTCCTGGGTTCGAGCCCCAGCGGGATCACAAAAGCCTCAGCGCAAGCTGGGGCTTTTTCCATTCATCGGGGGCGACAAGCCTATCCCAAGCGAAGCCGATGGAACGGGGGGCAGCGCATTGTGCCGGTGAGCAACCGCCCTGAAAATTACCCTCATGTTGGTATTTCAGAGGCCTATCCGAGCAAATAGGTTTGTGCCGTCGCCAATGGCCAACACGATGGAAACGAACGATACCCAACAGAGCCGGAACCTCACCGCACGGATGAACGCCCAGAGCAGCAAGAACGCATGGCTTATGGACTACTTCCACGCCCTGTTGGCCACGCAGGAAGAGGCTGCCAACGACCATCCTGAAATGGATGGCGAAGAAACCGCCCTTGCTCTCCGGTTGGCCAAAACGCGCACGGAGATCATCCAACGCGAGAAGGCCACACATCCGCACCTGACCGACCATTTCAGGAGGGCATGAGATCTACGGTCCGGGCATTGTTGCGCGACTCTATATTTGCCGCCCTTCCCGCTGAAAGCGGAACGAATGCCCAGGTGGTGAAATTGGTAGACACGCTACTTTGAGGGGGTAGTGCCTTAACCGGTGTGCTGGTTCGAGTCCAGTCCTGGGCACTTGATGATCAAGCCCTGCCGCGAAGCGGCGGGGCTTTTTCGTGACCGCCCGAGCCGAACGGAGTTCGAGCGAGGAAGGACACGAAAAAGCCCCAGAGGCCGCGTAGCAGTATCGGCTTGGTCCGCTTCATGGCCAAACCTGGTCCGGCGGAGCGGAGCGCCGTCAATCCAGTCCTGAGCACAAATGATGAGAGGCCTCCGCGAATGCGGTGATCTCGGCAACTGCACATCTCACTGCACAAGACTACTTTCATCCCATGCACAAGTGGTCAACGATCGCAGGAACGTGCTTAGCTGCCTGTGCGCTGCTGGTATCCGGGAAGGCAGTGACGCAAAGACCAGTAGCTGTATTGGATAGTATATCCGGAACGGTGCGTGCAATGTGCGAATACCAAGGCTCCGTCATACTCGGCGGGACCTCGATCAGGGCAAATACCCTTCTATCAGCACCTATTGTTCGGGTGGATGGATCTCAGGCCAGCCTGATCGGCACCGGATTCAATGCCATCGACAATGTCTACGACATGGTGGTATTCAACGGGGACCTTGTCGCAGGCGGTCGGGAAAATGCCCTGGGGAAGATCCTTCGCTGGGACGGTACGAATTGGTGGCCCATGGGTGCGAGCCTTACGGGGGGAGCCGTTCGGGCCCTCGCTGTGCATGACGGGGTGCTCTACGCAGGTGGTGACTTCGATCTCTCCGGAGCCATGCCGCTCAACCATATCGCTATGTGGTCCGGGAGCGAGTGGCTCAGCGTGGGAGCTGGATTCAATTCAACGTTACTGGACCTGTGTTCGCATAGCGGCCAATTGTATGCTTGCGGACAGTTCACATTCTCCGGAGATTCAGCCATTGTTCTGAACCGAATAGCCGTTTTTGACGGCCTGAGTTGGTCACCTGTTGGAACGGGGCTCAACGATATCTGCCGCAGCCTATGTAGCCATAGCGATGGCCTATACATCGGTGGGCAATTCAGTGCCGACGCCGTGAACCAGCTCGCCCTACCGTACATCGCGAAATTTGACGGTAGTCAGTTGCTCAATACCGGTCTTTCGCTTGACCTGAATTCCGTGCGCATGCTCTCAACTGCGGACAATGGTGACCTGCTCATCTCGGATTGGATCGCGCTGTACAGGATCGGCCTAAGCGGTGCCCAAAGGATACCGATCGCACACGTTGAAAGTGCGCTCGAAGAGAATGGACAGTTCTTTTTTGCGGGTTCTTTCCCTTATTCGTCCTATCGGGAGGTGAGGCGCTTCGGGGAGCTCATTGCTGGAACGGATGTCGGCTCGCTTGGTATCAACAATGTGTCGGTGAATCAGACACCGACACCCATTTTATTCGGTGCTGAGCCAATTGGCGAACCCGGATTTGAAGCACCCCTGGGTTCAGGGAATATTGTACTGTGGAACTCCTTTCCGATGATCACGGCACGCCTTAACGGACAACTTCATGGTTCGCGTGCAGCGCAAGGAAACCAGGACCCCTATCCCAGCGGTCCGATCGCAAGCACCATGGACGATGAATTCGGTCGCAAGTACCATCAAGTATGGGAGGTAAGCCATGGAATGATCGCCGCGCACGAACAACATTGGAATGATGTGGGGTATCAGGTGCCATATCTATTCGCCACATGGCCTGCACATGGCGATACGTTGAACGGGGAACCTTGGCACCTGGCTCCCTTCAATGATGCGAACAACAATGAGATCTACGAACCTCAATTAGGAGAGTCTCCAAGCATCAGAGGTGATGCGGCCGTCTATGCCATCATGCACAGTGATCAACCGCCCATCGCCAGTTCGTTGCTGCCTATGCCCGTTGACATTCACATCCTGAACTATGCGTTCGACAGTCCTTGGTTGCCGGAACTCCATAACACGATCTTCTCTAATATCAAGATCATCGAACGCGCCTCATTGCAATGGGACTCTCTGCGCATAGGCCTTTCAACCTATTGGTATCTCGGCGATATGAGCGACAACTTCGCTGGATGCGATACAGCATTATCAACCTACTTCGGATATAACGGTGACGCCTACGATGACCTGACCTCGAACGGTGGCTATCTGGATCATCCTCCGGCTGTGGGTATTGTGCACTTGAATCACGCACTTTCCTCTTTCGTCGGAGACATCCAGACCCCAAATACTATCACAGGATGGGAGGAAATGGTGATGATGGGAAGGCGGGAGGATGGTAGTTATGTGATCAGCCCTCAAAACGACACGACGCTATTCGAAACTCCGGGCGATCCTTCTGCACCGATGGAGTGGTCAGAAGTAAGCGCAGGAAACACACCAAGCGGGTGCCGCAGTGTTGGTGCTGTCGGCCCCTTCACTCTTTTGCCCGGCGACACCATCTGTCTCGACCTCGCGTTCGTGTTCGCTCAGGACACGCTTGGTGATAACCTCACCAGCGTAACGCTTTTGAAACAACGTGTTGCGCAAGTGCAAGACTGGTATGCTCAGCAAGACATCAATTGCACGGGCTCGTACGGGGTTGTTACAGGACTATCCAGTCAGCAGACTTCCGTAGACGGATTTGAGCTCTTTCCGAATCCTACCACTGGCGTCCTCAGTCTGTCGCGGACGAGCGGAAAGAGTGCCTCAGTGCAGGTCTTCTCAACGACCGGCTCCCTCCTCTCCGTTTCCAGTTGGACTGCTGGAAATAGCAGCTTGACGTTGGATGTGAGTGCGTTGCCAGCTGGGGTGTACGTCATTGTCCTACAGGACAATGCGAGCCGAACGACCAAGCGGTTCGTCAAGGCTGACGGCTAACTTGGCCGTGTGCTGAAAGATCTCCTCGTTGTCGAAACGGCTGGTGTGCTTGCGGGCCCGTCCGTGGGCATGTTCTTCGCGGAACTGGGTGCGCGCGTGGTGAAATTGGAGAACGCCAAGGCTGGCGGCGACTCCACGCGCAAATGGAAGTTGCCGAAGGAAGACCCGCACGCGAAGGCCAGCGCCTATTTCAGCAGCGTGAACTGGGGTAAGGAGCACCGCATGGTGGATCTGGCCAGTGAAGAAGGGCGAAAGGAGTTGGATGCACTGGTCATGAAAGCCGATGTGCTGATCACCAATCATTTGGCAGCCGATGCGGAAAAACTGGGCTTAGGGCGCGACCGGCTGAGGGTATTGAACCCCAAGCTCGTTCACGGGCACGTCAAGGGTTTTGCTGACGATGATGCGCGCACGGCATACGATGTGGTGCTACAAGCCGAGACGGGCTACTTGAGCATGACCGGCACGGATGCCGACCACTTGGCCAAACTGCCCATCGCCATGATCGACGTGTTGGCCGCACACCAACTGAAGGAAGGATTGCTGCTGGCATTGTTGCAGCGTGCGTCAACAGGCAAGGGCGCCTTTGTGGAAGTGTCGCTGGAGGAAGCCGCCCTTACAGCGCTTATCAATCAAGCGAGCAATGCCCTGATGACGGGACAAGTCGCAAAACCCTTGGGGACGTTACATCCGAACATCGCTCCATACGGCGAACTGTTCACGTGTGCCGATGGTGTTCGGATGGTACTGGCGGTTGGAACGGATGCCCAGTTCAAGGCGCTGAATACAGTGCTCGACACGGACCTGCGAAGCGATCAGCACTTCACCACCAATGCCAAACGGGTGCTGAACAGGAATGTGCTGGCGCAGTTGCTCGCGCGCTCCATTTCCGAACGCAACAGCCAGGAGTTGTTGGCGGCTCTGCACGCTGCGAAAGTCCCCGCAGGGGTGGTGCGCCCGCTGGACGACGTGCTCGCCACGCCCGCCGCCGAACGCATGACCTTGGAGTCGATGATCGATGGTGTTCGCACCATGCGGTTGAGCGGGAACGCGTTCAGGATCGAACCCTACTGAGCGTTCTTCCGCTCCTGCGCGAAGCGGTCCTTGAGGATCTTCAGCAACGCGGTGGCCTCGTCATCGGAGAGACCCTTGCCGAACGCCACATGCCTTTCCAAGTGCATGAAGCCGAGCCGCTCCCCGGCCATGGTCCAAAAGCTATCGGTGAACTGCATACGCCAGTCGCTCCGATCGACATTGAGTTTGCCGAGATCCTTGATGTTATCCGCGAAATAGTCGCGCGCTTTGCCGTACCCGAATATGCTGTCCTTGATCGTCATGGTACCACCCCTCACGCGCCAGAACTCGAATCCCTTCATGCGCCACAGCAGGGTGCGCCCAATGCGCAATTCATAGAACAGCCAAAGCACACACATGCCCAACAT
>CADECG010000208.1 GCA_902825795.1 uncultured Bacteroidota bacterium | reverse complement strand
CACGCCCTGCACGATGTTCAGCTTGCCATCGTTCCAGAGGTCCTGCATGCCTGTCATCGCAGGGTGCAGACCGGTGGCGCCGTTGGTGCCGCTCAGCACCAGCACATCGGCCTGGTCGATCAGCACGTTGCTGCGGAATTGCGACAGCAAGCTGTACTGGTCGATGGGGATAACGGTGTTGAGGCCGTCGTTGCCACCGAACAGTTGGATCACCACCAGCACGCGGTCTTCGGCCGCGCTCTTCGCCAGTGCCGACATCAGCGGATTGCTGAAGCCGCGCACGGCCATGCCGCCCACGGTCACTGCGCCAGCGCTTCTTAGGAATGTTCTGCGTTTCATGATCGTGTGGGCTTAGTGGAGGTGGTATTCGGCAGCGCTCTGCATGTCGAGGAACAGGCTCAGCAGGATCACGGGCACGAGCATGCCGTATGGGTCCGTGGTGTTCGGGTCGGCGCTGTACGCGGCCCAACCCTGCATCCAGTAGATGTCGCTCGCCTGTCCGAATAGCAGGAAGTTGGTCTTCAGTTGGTCCTTCACCACCTGCGATAGCGGCGTGGCGAAGAGCAGTTCCGCGGCTTCATCGATCAGCGTATTCGGATCGAGCGGGTTCTGGAACTGCGCAACGAAAGCGGCGAAATCGATCTTGAAGCTGAGGTTGGCGCTCTGCGGCTCGTAGGTATTGGCCGGTGTGGTGAGGCCCACGTAGCAGATGATATCGCTGATGAGTTTGCGCAGCGCGTAGTTGGCCGCGTCCATCCACATGGTGTCGTACTGCGGGAACTGGTAGTAGGCCGGCCATCCAGCAACGTTGGGCGGATCGGCGAGCGATTGCCCGGCGTACGCAGCGATGTTGCGCACATCGAACCACGTGCTGTATTGTGCCTCCAACTGGCCACCGGTGGGGAAGGGCATGCCGAGCTGGCGCACCATGCCGTAGGTGTAGTCGATCGGGCTCTTCACCATGCAGCCGCGCACCTCGGTGCTGAAGAAGCGATCGCTGGTGAGCAGCGCGTTCATCACGATGCGGATCTGCTCCGGATCGGCGCTGTTGTCGCGGAAGATCTGCGCCAGCGGCTCGATCACATCGGTTTCGATGATCGCATCGATATCGCTGTGCACGAAGAAGCGGTAGAGCTCGCGGCAGATGTGCTTGCTCACTGCCTCCTGCAGGAAGATCATATCGAGCAATGCGTTCAGTTCGGCAACGCCGCCGTTCGGGCTGGCATCACCGGTGATGACGGTATTGTTGAAGAAGGCGCTGAACTGCTTGTTGCCCGTATCGTGCAGGAAGTTGTAGTAGATGGTGCTCGGCACGATGGGGTTGCCACCTTGCTCCACGGCGATGGTCCATCCGGTGAGCACGCGCGCGGCTTGCTGCACATCGGCCTCGGAGTACCCGCTGCCTTCGCCGAGCGTGAAGAGTTCCATCAGCTCGCGGGAGTAGTTCTCATCGGGCGCGAACGAGTTGTTCAAGTAGCCGTTCAGGTAGTAGAGCATGGCCGGGTTGATGGTCATGTCGTACATCATCTGACGGAAGTTCCCCTTCGACTGATCGCGCAGGATCTTGCAGTATTGGTAGTTGGCCTCGGGCAGAAAGGCGACGGAGATCTGCGTTACCAAGGTGTTGTGCCAGAAGAGCACCATCTTCTCACGCAGGTTGCGGTCCTGCTGCACCATCAATCCGCTCCACCATTCCACGAAGCTGATCATGCGTGAAGTAGCCGGGTCGGGGAAAACCTCGTTCGGGTCGCGTGGGGTGTTCACCCATGTGGTGCCGTAGGTAACAGGTACGTCGATGAGGGCAGGGTCCATGTTGCCGTTGCCATCGTCCACACTGTACGCCTTCACCGGTGGTGGCACCACCGTGCTATAGGTCAGGAGTTCGTCCACTACCTGTTGCAGCGTCATGCCGTTGAAGTGGGCAAGGTCCGCGGGCGCTACGCCGAACAAGGTGCGGCGCAAAAGGTGGAGCAGTTCGGGCCTGCCGAACGGTCCGGTGTAGGGGGTCAATGGCATGTGCGGGTGCGGTTACCGGTGGATCGGTGCTGCGACAAGAGTTGGAACGGATGGTTCAAACGCAGGTGGATGAACGCAAATTAGGGGGGTGCATGTTGCGTACATGTTGCCTGACGCGGCGTGTTATCCACAGTGCTGCCTTGGGCGGGAAGGCCCGCCGGGACCTGTCGCGGTGCAGCGCAAAGCGCTTGTTCGGTGGCAATTGTCCTACATTGCGCGCTCAAACAACTTTTTCAATGCCAACAGGTACCGTTAAGTTTTTCAATGAGACCAAGGGATTTGGTTTCATCGTGCCCGATGAGGGCGGCAAGGATGTGTTCGCACACAAGACCGGCATCGTTGATCAGATCCGCGAAGGCGACAAGGTGTCGTACGACGTGGAAGAGAGCCCAAAGGGCTTGAACGCGATCAATGTGAAGCGCGCTGATTAGCGCAACCATTCATTCCGCAGGTCTCTCGGCCCTGGCAGCGCAAGCAGCCGGGGCCTTTTTACGTGCGGTGGGGTGAGCGGGTGGACTCGTAGACGGACATTCATCACGCGGAGGCTCGGAGAACGCGGGGAAAGCAAGGGCGGAGGACGCGCTGCGCTTGGCATGAGGCCCTCCGCGTTCTCCGCGCCTCCGCGTGAACCCCCCTCTCACGAACCTCACACAACTACATTCGGCGCACTTCAACAATTCACATGAAACTCGTCTCATTCAACGTCAACGGGATCCGTGCCTCGGTGGGCAAAGGACTCGCCGCATCCATCAAGCTCATGGGCGCAGACATCGTGTGCTTCCAGGAAACGAAGGCCACGCCAGAGCAAGTCGCCGAAGCACTGAAAGAGGTCACTGGTTACCACCTGCACGCGCACAGCGCCGAGAAGCCGGGCTACAGCGGCACCGCCATCCTCAGCAAGGAGAAGCCTTCGAAAGTGGAGTACGGTATCGGCGTCGCGGACCACGACAAAGAGGGCCGCGTGATCACCGCTACGTTCAAGGACTTCGTCGTGGTGAACACCTACGTGCCCAACAGCGGGCAGGACCTGAAGCGGTTGGACTATCGCGGCACATGGGACGCTGCATTGCGCGCGCACTTGGTGAAACTGGCCGCTGGCAAGTTGCCGGTCATCTTCACCGGTGACCTCAACGTGGCGCACCAGCCCATCGACATCGCGCGGCCCAAGCCCAACTACAACAAGACCGCAGGCTACATGCAGAGCGAGATCGACGGCATAACAGCGCTGCTCGGCTCGGGCTTCATCGACACGTTCCGGCACAAGTACGCCGATGTGGTGAAGTACAGCTGGTGGAGCCAGCGCTTCGGCGCGCGGGAGAAGAACGTGGGCTGGCGTATCGATTACGTGCTGGTGAGCAAAGGCTTCGAGAGCAAGGTGAAGGACGCCTTCATCCTCAACGATGTGATGGGGAGCGACCATTGCCCGGTGGGGATAGAGTGGTAGTTGATCAGAAAATCAGACAATTAGAGGATCAGACAATGAAGAATCTACTACTGCTGGAGGAGGCGGCGCAGTTCCTGTTCTGCGTGTTCTTCCTGTACCTGATGGACGTTGCTTGGTGGGCCTACCTACTTCTGGCCATTGGTCCGGATATCGGGATGCTCGGATACTTGATCAGCCCTAAGGCTGGTGCATTCACCTACAACTTCCTTCATCACAAAGGGCTGGCGCTCGGAGTGTTTTTCCTTGGCCAGTTCTTAAGTTCTCTTTACAAACACTGGTCTGGTCCCTTACCATACGATTTCACTGACTTGTTCTATGTTGCAGCGATCCTGTACGGCCACGCCAGCATGGACCGCATCTTCGGCTATGGCCTCAAGTTCGGCGACAACTTCCACCACACGCACTTGGGGTGGATCGGAAGGATGAAGCAAGCAAGCAGCGAGCAGCAAGCGGGCCACTAAGCCCACTCACCACTCGCGCTCAATACTCAATACTCACGACTCACGACTCGCGACTCGACTCTTCCTATCCCTGCGAGTGCATCGCAACAGTGTTCCCCTCGGTGTCGGAGAAGAACGCCATGTGACCGATCTCGGGGCTGATCTCCGTCTTGGGCATGATGATCTTGCCGCCCGCTTTCTCCACGCGGCCCAAGGCATCGCTCAGGTCGGGGTTGCCGTTGAGGTAGATCACAGAACCCGTGGCGCTGGGTTTGTGCATGTCGCTCTTCACCAGCGCGCCGGCCACTTTGCCGTTCATGCTGTCGCCGGGGAAGCTGCGCATCTGCATGCCGGGCATGTCCATCGCTTCCATGGTGATCTTGAAAACGGTCTCGTAGAATTTCTGGGCGCGGCTCAGGTCGCTCACGCTGATCTCGAACCAGTTGATGGCATTGGTTGAATTGTCCATTGGTTGTTGGTTGACGGTTTTTTTGTCGTTTGCTCGCCGACAAGCTATCCGTGGTCGGTCACGTTCCAACCCATTGGTGATGGAAAGTTGGGTGGAAGTTGCACGTGAATGCCTCAACGCAGAGAAGCAGAGACGCGAAGACCGCAGAGCGGAATTGACCTTCGACGATGGCAGGGACGCAGAGACGATCCCGCGTAGCGGGATCCCCGGCGCCTCCTCCTTACGATAAGATCCTCTGCGAACCCTGCGACTCTGCTTCTCTGCGTTGAGATCCCCAATTGTCTGATCTTCTGATCCCCTCGCACCTTTGCACTCCCGTGCGCCTCCTCCTCCTCGACAACTACGACAGCTTCACGTGGAACCTGCACCACTTGCTGGAGCCGCACTGCGCAGCCGTTGATGTGGTGCGCAACGATGCGATCACGGTCGACGATGCCGCGCGTTACGATCGTATCGTGCTCTCGCCGGGGCCAGGGTTGCCGAGCGAGGCGGGCATCATGATGG
>CADECG010000207.1 GCA_902825795.1 uncultured Bacteroidota bacterium | reverse complement strand
CGCGTGCAACGTCTCCAGCAACTTGGTCATATCATCCACGACGTTCTGCGTCTCTCCCACTCACCGTGGTCACCCGCTTCAGCAAGTCTATCACTTTGTGCCTGCGGTCCGCTAACGTGCCGGGCGGTGAAGGGGCCGGGTGCAGTGCGTTAGCTGTGCAGTGCTCCCACCTGCCTATACCGCCTCAGGCGCGCGAGCGATGGACACTCTGTACCGCCAAGCGTCTACTGAGGTGCCGACCACGGCGGCCCAATGAGGAAAGGTCTTCGGGCCGCCCTTAGTTTTGGCCCACGATACACATCGCCATGTCCCGGACCGCTGCCTTCTTTCTCGCCTTTGGTATTCTCGGAACGACGCATGCTCACGCACAGTGCTTCGACCACATTTCGCACAACGTCGGCACCGCGGTGGTGGCGGGCACATCGGTAACTGTTGCGCCGATCGCGTTCCACTACTACTTCGCCGACTGCGGTGGCACCTCGGGTCCCTCCCTCTGTGGCGATGTGGATGGCCCGGGTGGTTGGCTCTTCACCTTCAACCCGCCGGTGGATTCCGTTACGCTCGATTTCAGTGCGTTGCACAAGGAAACCGGAGCGTACGAAGAGATCATGCGCGTGTTCGTGAACGGTGCGCACTACGCCATACCGGCGGCCAGCACCACCCCGAACAGCTGTCTCGATTTCCTTGGCGAGCTGACCTCCCAAGGCGATGTGGGCGCCAACGAGCTGGGCAGCAGCGGCTGGGCTGGCACCACCGTACCTGGCCCCATCACGGAACTGATGGTTACCGATAGCATGCCGCTCGGATCGGCCGGTGGTGCGTTCTGCTCGGTGTTCATCTGCTCCAGCCCGCTGGCGGTTGCACAAGCGGCTCTTCAGGCGGCCGTCGAGCTTTACCCCAATCCGGCCACCACCCATGTTGCGGTGCGCAACAACTCCGCCGCTGCCGCACAGGTTTCCATTACCGACGCGAGCGGCGCCGCCGTGCCACTGGCCCCCGTGCGTGTGGCCGCTGGTACCGAACACCGCATGGACATCGATGGCCTTGCGCCCGGCCACTACATGGTGCGGGTGGCCACGCCCGGTGGTGCCGTGGTGAAGAAGTTGGTGGTGGTGCCGAAGTGAACCCGGGCTTCTAGGGCGGCGCGTGGTGTGCAGAATGCGCGACGGAAGTGCAACGCCCGCAAACCAGCACTACAGAGCCGAGCGCCAACTGACGTGCGCACATTCGAGGTGTTGCAGGGCAAGGTTTGATTGGGCAACGCTGCCCCCTATCGCACCACTTTCTCCATCGTGCCCACGCTCACCCTCGTCACCCGCTTCAACAAGTCTATCACCTTCTCCCTATAGTCCACGAAGCGGTAGGTATTGCTTACATACCGTTCCTTGATGTTCTGGACAGCTGTGTAGTATTTCTCTATGGCTGGGCTGCTCATGTGGTGGCAAAGTAGCTGGCGACATTACCCGGGCAGTGCTCACGCCCCACCATTGCCAGCAACAAGCTTTTACATTCACCGTCGCTTCTTCACCCGGCCCCGCTTTGCGTAGGCGTGTGCGCTAGGTAAGCCCATGCGCTTATGTAGGCGGGGCCGGTGAAGGAGACCAATGAGGATGGCCCTCCATCCCTGTGCTCGTTGGCTGCGCGTCCTTTTCTCAGCGCACGCCGTTCGGCCGCTCGGTGCACTCCTCGAATTCCTTTACCCGCCGATGACGAAGCGGCCCACGCGGATGCGATCGGCGGCATCGGCCAAGCGCACCACATACATACCGGCGGCGAAGTGCGCGATGGGCACCGTGGTGGTGCTTCCGGTGATCGGCCCTTGGTGCATCAGTGCGCCATCGCTGCGCACAATGGTGAATGTACCCTGCCCTCTTTCCGCACTGCCGATGATCCTCAGTTCATCGCCGATCACGATGCATTCCACCGCCGGTGCGGTGGTTCCTTCGCCGATGCCCAGCGCGTACGGTTGCAGCAGGTCGTTGACGAAGTTGGGCAGCGCGTAGCGGCTCTCCCGTCCGCCCAGGTACAAACCCTCTTCCTGATAGTCCGCGGCAGTGCCCGCCGAGTCGGGGTTGTTGATCACGCCCAAGTATTCGTGGTGGCCGCGGGCCATGTAGATCTTGCCGTCGGGGCCCAATTGCATACCGGCTTGGAACGAAATGCCCGCACCGATCACCACCTCACTGGCTTGTACGTCGGGCGCCAGCAGGTCGTACTGGAATACCCGCCGGAGGTTCTGCTGTTCCGAGGTGTAGAGGTATTGCCCGCCGGGAGCGAATGCACAACCGACGATCCCGTTGTGCAGCAGATCCACGTGGTTCGATAGGACACCCGTAGCGGGATCGAAATTGAACAAGGCGGAATGCGTGATGCCACTATAGTGCACCTTGGTGCCGCTGAGGTTGGTGGCCAGCTGCCCACCACCGCCGCTGATCGCGGGACCTATGCTCACGGTATCCTGCGCGCTGATGCCCGCAGCCGTAACCAGAAAGGAGTAGTAGAGGTTGCTGGGTGGTTCCCCGTGTACAAGGATCCATACATCGGTGCCGTTGGCGTGGCGTATGCCGAGCATCGATTCGTTGGCATCGGCCAGCAGCGGCACGCTGGCTGCGCTCACATCGCCAAGGCCACCGTTCAGGTTCATATCCACTTCGAAGTACCGCAACCCACCAACGAACTGGTTCTCGATACAGTCCAACGTGAACACGTAGTAGTGGTCGACGTTCCCGGGATCCTGTACGATCAGGGAACCTTGCGAGGCACTTTGGCATCCGCCGCCGGCGTTCAGGTCGCCATTGGGCATCACAGCGTGGGTGTTGGTCCACACGGCACCAACGTCGTACGGCGGTGGGAATACCGGTCCGCCGTTGGTGTAGAAAAGCAGGTCGCCGTTGTCATCGCACATCGTGGCGCACCCCTCGAAGGCGATCATCTGCCCATCGAGCAAGGGCACCGGTGTACCACTGTTGAAGTCGAGCCCGGCTTTGTGACCGAAGTACCACACGTTCGCATGCTGTGCGAACACGGGAGCGGTTGTGCCAAGTGTTGCAAGCAGCAGAGTGAAGGAGGAACGACGCATGGCGTTGTGCTTTGATGGGCCAAGTGAAGGCGCACAGCCACCGCTCACAAGCGGGATCGATCGAACGCTGGAACAACTGATCGGGTGTGCCGTGGCGCCCCGGTGCGCATCCCTCCCCTACGCCGCTTTCGCGGTGGCCAAGTCGCTCACCGGACTGACGCCCGCCACGCCCACGGCCCTTACGCGGAAGAAGTAGTGGATGTCGCTTTGCAGGTTAACGGCATCATAGGAGACCAGCGTGGTGGAATCGAGCCGTTGCCAGCTGTCAGGCAAGCCGGGATCGCTGGTGGCGTACTCAATGATGTAGATGATCCTGTTGGGCACGCCGCCCCACTGCAGTTTGATGACGCCGGGATAGGCGGTGCGCGTGGCGCGCATGTTGGCGGGTGCTGGCAGCGGCTTGCTGGTACCACCCTTCTGCTTCACATCGAACCCGGTGCCAATGATGTAGATCAGGTCGTTGTTCGCATGGGTGGTGACCGCCCCGGCCAGTTGGTCGATGAGGCGGCACACGACCGCCATGCCCTTGTTGCGTCCCTCCAGTTCAATGCGCCCTTTGTTGAACGCATGGTACATGCTCACGGCGTCCAGTGTATCGCACTCCGCTGCGAGCGGTGCCATGAACACCTGCAGCTCCGGGTAGGCGGGGTTGCCGCTGATCATGCGCACATGGTTGCGGCCCTTGGACACCAGCGCGGCAGCCGATAGGCGCTTGGTGCCACGGACAACGGTGTGAATTCCGGTGGACATGTGTTGGTGTGCTGGTGAGCGGGGCTGATCCGGGCGGTGCATTATCGCCTAGCCAAATTATCCGAAACGATGAATGCATCGCAAGCATTGCCCGCTGGCCGGACCTATGGCACGACCGGTCCGCGATAACAACCGCCACCAGCGCTAGCCCGTTCGGAGCCGCTGCCCGATGCAACGTGGGCGTTGGGATTGCAGTTCGTGGCCTCACCTGCAGTGATGGCGCCGTTGTGCGTTGGGACAACGGCGCCATCATGCCTCACGCTGTGATCGCCCCAACGGACAACGGTGTCATCATGCCTCCTGCTATGATCGTCCCAACGGACAACGGCAGCATCATGCCTCCTGCTGTGATCGTCCCAACGGACAACGGCGTCATCATGCCTCCTGCTGTGATCGCCCCAACGGACAGCGCCGTCATCATGCCTCCTGCTGTGATCGTCCCAACGGACAACGGCGGCGTCATACATCCTGCTGTGATCGTCCCAACGGACAACGCCGTCATCATGCCTCCCGCTGTGATCGTCCCAACGGACAACGCCGTCATCATGCCTCCTGCTGTGATCGTCCCAACGGACAGCGGCGGCGTTATACATCCTGCTGCGATCGCCCAAACGCACAACCGCGTCATCATGCCTCGTGGCCCGTCAATATCCAATGGTCAATATCCAATACGCAATAACCAACGGAATGCACTAAAGAGCCAATAGCGAATGGCGACTGGTGAATGGCGAATAGTACAAATGCCAAAGACCAGCACTGAAAAGCTCGCGGCTCGAGGCCCGCAGCTCGAAGCCCTTCAATGACCAATGTTCAATAACCAATACTCAATAACCAATGGAACGCACTGAAGAGCCAAAAGCGAATGGCGACCGGTGAACAGTACAAATGCCAACGGCAAGCACTGAAAAGCTCGCGGCTCGAGGCCCGCAGCTCGAAGCCCCCCTTCAAATTCACCCTTAGTGGGTATTTCATCAGCCTAAGCCGCACCATTGATTTGCGCTGTGGATGGATGCACTGGTCCACCACTGTAACAAATGATCCGCAAGGCGCCCATAGCATTACAAGCCAGGTACCTCGGCCGTGGTTCCCGCCGCCCGGTGGGC
>CADECG010000206.1 GCA_902825795.1 uncultured Bacteroidota bacterium | reverse complement strand
TCCACTCGATCCAATGCGTTGGCGCATTCAATGGTCCATGCAGTTGAGGAGGGATTAGGACGAACGCTCCAGTGCATTGCTGCCAACTCATTGACACCATCCCAGCTGCAATCCCCTTTCAGGCCATCGAACCAAGACTTCGCTGCCATGAGCGCAGGTAACGCGCAAGCACCGTGGTCGTTCGTAACGCCCATGCTGCTGGCAAGAACGTTCGGTGCATTGTTCGCGTTCATGGCTTGCAATGCTGCGATCGAATTCTCGTAGAACACGTGTCCGTCGCCTTCACAATAGAACATCCAAATAGGGGCTTGCGGCGCCCAATCGAAATTGTCATTCTCCTGCAACGCCAGCCTGAAGGGATGCTGCGGGTCGGTGCTGAAAGCCTGCAGCATGGCGGGTTGCAAAGCCTGGCTCGGTACCACCGGCATCACCGCATCAATATCACCTGCGCTGTGCGTTCCATCGAACAACGGTGGAAGGAGAAGATCGTATGGTGGCTGGAACACGTCCGGCAGTATGGCAGCGAGATCGGGGTAGATGCTTGCGTAACTGTAAACGATGTATGGCAAATAATACGGCGCCGGATACGGTATCGTGTCGATCATGGCCTGTGCTTGCACGCCGCTCAACTGGTAAGGTCCACTGCACGGCGCATTCGCCGTTACATTGAATTCGAGGCCGAACTGTTCTTGGATGGTTTTGTGCGTAGCCATACTTGCATGTCCGCCTTGCGAGTAACCGGCCAGAAAAACCTGTCCGTTCAATTCAATGCTGTTCGCCGCGCAGAATTCGCGTGCGGCACGCATCATGTCCAGCGCGGCGCGTGACTCCGTGGCTG
Source organism: uncultured Bacteroidota bacterium (assembly GCA_902825795.1). Lineage (GTDB taxonomy): Bacteria > Bacteroidota > Bacteroidia > Flavobacteriales_F > PHOS-HE28 > PHOS-HE28. The sequence goes on along the minus strand of CADECG010000206.1, from coordinate 4,104 downwards.
CATGCATGTACGGATGTAGGATCGGGGAGTCGCCCAAACCCAAGTAGTCAGGCAATACACTGACGTATCCTGACCCACCGAGGAAATACCCAACGATGATCTCTGAACTGAGCCTGCTCGGAACAGCCTCACGCTCCACGATGGTACCGTGGTGGTAGCAAGCCAATGGGAAGTAGCATGTACCCTGCGGCACGACCAAGGCCCCGCTGGCGATCGCTGGAAAGCCCTGCGGATCAACGGTGTTGTACCGCACTTTGTACACATTGATGTCGAAGTCTGCATCCCCCACACCCTGCGCCTGCAGTTCCGCAACGGTCATGGAGTTGATCAGGGAATCGCTGATCAACACTTGCGCTTGAGCACTGGCAATGAAGGCAACAACAAGTGGCGTAATAAAGACGCGCATAAGTGAGGAAGCCGGAATGGTTTCGGGCGAATCGAATGTATCAGCAGAACCGATCGGTGACGGGATCCAATGGTCCTGCCTTACGGTGCAGCAGTGGGTGTTAGACCCGCCTTGCCGAGAAAGGCATTCCAGAGCGATGTGGCCGGTGCTGGTGCTTCGATGAACTGCCGTACGCCACTGAAAGGATGCATGAACTCAAGCGACCGTGCATGCAATGCGATCGACCGATCCGCCTCACCCCGGCGCGCGCCATATTTCACATCGCCCTTAATGGGATGTCCGGCAGCCGCACATTGTGCCCGCAGTTGGTGAAAGGCACCGCCTTTGGGCTCCAACTTGAGCAAGGCATAGCGATCTCCTTGGGCCAGGCATTCGAAGTTTAATTCCGCATCCGTTGCTTCTTGCTCCGGACGAGCCGAGTAGGCTTTGTGTGTCCTATGGTCATGGACTAAACGATGCTTCCAGACGCCACTGGCAGCAGGCGTACCGGAAACAATGGCCCAATACGTTTTCCGGACCGCATGGCGGGCGAAGAGCATATTGATCGCAGCGAGTGCTTCAGCCGTACGCGTTAGCAACAGTGCACCCGTCACAGGTCGGTCCAAGCGATGGGGTAGTCCGGGCAATTGAGCACTTCCTTCCGAATGCCATTGCGCGGCGATCACATCCAGTACGGAAGGGTCGCCGGTTTTATCCGCTTGCACAGGCAAGCCTGCGGGCTTCTGTATCACAACGAAGTGGGCATCGCCCCATAGCACCTCCACGTTTGTCAATATTGCTCCTCCGTATTCGGAAAATCCCCCGATCGTACATCACTGATGTAATTGCCGACAGCATCCGTTATGATGTGGTGCAGATCCGCATAACGACGCAAGAACCGCGGATTGAATTCCTTGTTGATACCGAGCATGTCATGCAGCACCAAGACCTGTCCGTCCACCCCTGCCCCGGCGCCGATACCGATGACCGGTATGTTCACACTTCGGGCGACCTCAGCTGCAAGCGCCGCTGGGATCTTCTCCAGCACAATTGCGAAACAACCGGCTTCCTCCAAGAGTTTGGCGTCTTCACGCAAACGACCGGCTTCCGCTTCCTCCTTCGCCCGCACTACATACGTGCCGAATTTGTAGATGCTCTGTGGTGTCAGCCCCAAGTGGCCCATGACCGGGATACCAGCTGAGAGTATCCTCTCAACAGAACCTGCCACCTCCCTGCCGCCTTCGAGTTTCACGGCATGTGCGCCACTCTCCTTCATGATCCGTATGGCACTGCTCAACGCAAGTTTCGTGTTCCCTTGATACGTGCCGAAGGGGAGGTCGACAACGATCAACGCCCGCTCGCAGCCACGCACCACGCCACAAGCGTGGTAGATCATCTGGTCAAGCGTAATCGGCAACGTGGTCTCGTGCCCCGCCATAACGTTACTGGCACTATCGCCGACAAGGATCACGTCAATGCCTGCACCATCAACCAATCGTGCAAGCGAGTAATCATAGGCCGTGATCATGGATATACGCTGGCCCCTGGCCTTCATTTCCTGCAAGACGTGGGTAGTTACACGCTTGGCTTCCTTCGTCTTGCTCATTGGCGGGTGCTTTCTAGTAGATCGCTCAGAGGCGGCCAAAGCTATCCGCCTAGGAAAGGCGAGCGCGCAGCGCAAGTGCATGGGAATACAGGAACGGCAGGAAGCCTTCAGCGTACGGCAGGATACCCTGTGCATACTCAGTTACTTTTGGCCACCTCCGCATGCTGCGGATAGCTCGACCACAACAATGAACAGAACTGCCCTTTTTGCGAGTTTGCTGGCCTTGCTGGCATGGAACTGCAGCACCGAGATCGACGTGAACGCACCGTACAAGGAGATCCCGATCGTGTATGCCACGTTGAGCATTACCAAGCCCGACGGGCTCACTGCGGAAACCACGCACTTTGTTAAGATCAATCGGGCGTTCCAGGGCGAAGGCAACGCGCTCGTTTATGCTGCCATACCGGACAGCAACGAGTATAGCGGAGAACAATTGGATAGCGCGCGAGTAGAGCAATGGGATGGCAACAACCTTGTTCAAGTATTCATGTTGAGGGATACCACGGTTGAGGACCGATTGCCCGGGACTTTCCACTACCCCGACCAGAAGGTCTATTACTTCAACGCCACGTTGAACCAAGACCACCAGTACCGGTTCGAAGCTGTGGCAAAAGGGGTGGCGATCAGTGCCAGAACTGAGATAGTCAATGATTTTGCCCTCAGCAGCAACCTTTCTGCTCCTACTTCCTTCCGGCCGAACTTCGTGAGTTCCTTTGGCTATCAGAACTATGAATTGAAGTGGTACAAGGATTCCGACGGCCGACGCTACGAAGCATACTACACCTTCTCCTACATCGAGGTGCGCGGCGGGGTAAGCGACACGATCAGCTTCACAAGATTCCTTGGGAGCGTCGTAGCGGAGGGTAATAATGGGTCGGAACTTTCGGTGGTAATGGTCGGAGAGGATTTCTACAGAACCATTGGCGAACTCGTACCAGAAGCCGATCCCGGATTGGACCGCCGGGAGTTCCTAGGGATCACCTTCCATTGGGCCGTCGCGAACGATGACTTCCACACCTTCCTGCTGTTGGGCGCGCCCGTTACAGGCATCGTTGAGGATCGACCTGATTTTACCAACGTCACGAACGGTTACGGGATCTTCGTTAGCCGCTACTTTGAACGGGCACCTGGAAATATCAGCACCATCGTTCCAAGCGAAGAGTATCGGCTGCTCAAGGATGAGAGCTTGGACGAACTAGCCTTTGGGCAGTTCACTGGGGGACGTGGCTTCTGTTCGCCATATAGCGTGAGTGACGGCACCCCTTACGCTTGCCCCTAAAGCCTCCTGACCTTCTGGCAGGTGTTTTTCGCTTGCTGACTGCGACTATGGACGCCGTCTGACAGTTCTGCACGCATATCCGGCGGCGGCATGAACGTTGACAACGGCGGCCGACGACCAAAAAGTCCCGAAACAGAACAACGAGTCCGGCCACCGCGGCCGTAAGTGATTAACATCGAACTACAATGAGCAAGATCATAGGCATTGACCTGGGAACCACGAACAGTTGCGTGGCCGTAATGGAAGGCAACGAGCCAGTTGTCATCGCGAACAGTGAGGGAAAGCGCACCACCCCAAGTATCGTGGCCTTTATTGAAGGTGGCGAACGCAAGGTGGGCGACCCGGCTAAGCGCCAGGCCATCACCAACCCGCGCAACACCATCTATTCCATCAAGCGGTTCATGGGTAACACCTATGAGGAGGACGCGAAAGAGATCGCACGTGTGCCGTATGAAGTGGTGCGCGATGGCAACATGCCCAAGGTGAAGATCGGCAACCGGTTCTACACCCCCCAAGAGATCAGTGCCATGGTCCTTCAGAAAATGAAGAAGACCGCCGAGGACTACTTGGGCACCACGGTAACCGAAGCGGTGATCACCGTGCCAGCCTACTTCAACGACGCCCAACGCCAAGCCACCAAGGAAGCCGGCGAGATCGCCGGATTGAAGGTGCGCCGCATCATCAACGAACCAACAGCCGCGGCGCTCGCCTACGGACTGGACAAGAAACACAAGGACCAGAAAGTTGTTGTGTTCGACTGCGGTGGGGGCACACACGATGTCAGCGTTCTCGAATTGGGAGATGGCGTGTTCGAAGTGAAGAGCACAGATGGTG
>CADECG010000205.1 GCA_902825795.1 uncultured Bacteroidota bacterium | reverse complement strand
TGCCGGTTGCCATCTCCTTCCGGAACTCGTGTGCCATACGCGCGCACAACCATGTGATCATGGGCTTGCCTCCGGCCAACAACAAGTGTTTCGCAGGCAACCGTGCCGATCCCATGCGGGCGGTGATCAGCAGCCCGGTCATGCCGTCAACCATCGGCCCTGTTCCCACGATCGCTCAAGGGTGTAGAGCAGTTTCAATACCCGATGATCGTTCTCCAAGGTGTTCACGTAGCGCGATGGCTCGGTTATGCCGTTCAGGAACGCGCGCATCTCCTCGATGTACATGCCCTCGGTGATGCTCTTGTTGTATCCGGCCGCGGCCGCCGGCATTTCGTGGGTTATTGTTTCCCACTCCTGCCGGTCGTGGTGGAAGACACGTACGAATTGATCGTCCCAATCCCACATGAGCTGTCGTTCGCTGCCGTTGATCAGCAGGCGGCGTATGGGTTGGCGCGTGACCACATCGATCGTGAGCACCATGGAGAAGGTGCCGTGGTCGAGGATGGCGTTGTAGGTATCGTCTATGAGTGGTGCGCCGGGTATGTCGATGGTCTTGCGGTGCATGCCGCACACCCGCTGCGGGAATCCGAACAGCATAGTGAGCCAAGTCAGATCGAAGGGCACGATCTCGCGCGCACCGCCAGTTTCTTTCTTGCTGGCGTAGAAGTCGCTCACCTTCTCGTACGGATGCCAATCGGGCAAGTAGCTGCCGGAGTGGTAGATCACATTGCTCACGCTACCGAGGCTGCCGCTGCGCACACGCTCGAACACGGTGCGCATGGCAGGGTGGTAGTACATGGTAGCGCTCGGAGCAGCGAATATGTTCTTGCTGCGGGCAGCAGAGATGATGTCATCCAGTCCTTCATCGGTTACGCTCGCTTCCACGAAGAAGGGAATGCCGCGAGCGATCGCTTCCTTCATGTACACGTGGTGGACATCGGGCGGCACGGAGATGATGAGGATGGCGGGTGTAGTGGCGGCTACAGCGGCATTGAAGTCGGCATGCACCGGAATGCCTGAGGCGGTGGAAGTCTCAGCGCGGCGGTCCTCCCGTAGGTCGAATCCGTGGATGTTGGAAGCGCCGAGCGCAACGAGGTTGCGGATGCGGCGCTTGCCCATGCTGCCCAAGCCCACCACCAGAATGGGTTTGCTGAGTTGGTCCTTCCAGCCTTCGGCAGCCATGCGTCAGAGTTGTGCGATGTCCCACTGGAATTTCGGGCGCAGCATGCCTGTCACCGTGGCGTAGCTCGGTGCGCGGGTGGGTGACTCCAGGTCGTCGAGCACTTGTATGCTGATGGCGTTCTCGAGCACCAGATGCACCTTGTGTGGCAGCCACGTGCAGAACCAGAAGCTCACGTAGTAAGTGTCCTCGTTGAAGAGGTTGGCCGGGAAGTGCAGGCTGGCGCGGTAGCGTCCCGGCTCAGTGGGGTGGTTGCCTTCACCGGGGAACGTCATGAATGCCTGCTCGCCTTTGCTGTTGTACACGAGCGCAACAGGCTGCGGTTTGTATCCGCGCTCGGCGATCTCGAAGTCCACCTCGAGGTCGAAGGCTTGTGTCACTTGCGCGTGGTCGATCACCTTGCCGTTGGTGTTCGTCCAGCGTAGGTGGGTAATGCGCCCCGCGCCATCGCTGCTGATGGGTGAGGAACTCAGGTCCTTCTCGCCCGTGAGTTCATCGTTGTTCTTGTTGAGGTATTGGCTGGTGATGGCACCGGGTTCGCCCATGGCCTCCACGCGACCAGCATCCAGCAGCACGCAGCGCGAGCACAAGCTGTTGATCGCGCTCATGTTGTGGCTCACGAACAGGATGGTGCGGCCACTGTTGGCCACGTCCTTCATCTTGCCCAAACACTTGCGTTGGAATTCCACATCGCCCACGGCAAGCACCTCGTCAATGATCATCACTTCGGGCTCCAAGTGCGCGGCCACGGCGAAAGCGAGACGCACCTTTTGTCCGCTGCTATAGTGCTTCACGGGCGTGTCGATGAACTTCTGCACGCCACTGAAGTCAACGATCTCATCGTACTTGCGGCGCACCTCAGCGCGGCGCATGCCGAGTATGGTGCCGTTGAGGAAGATGTTCTCGCGGCCGCTCAGCTCCGGGTGGAAGCCGGTGCCCACTTCGAGCAACGAACTCACATGACCATCGATCGTGAAACGTCCTTCGGTGGGCACGGTGATACGGCTGAGCATCTTCAACAACGTGCTTTTGCCTGCGCCGTTGCGACCGATGATCCCCACGGCTTCGCCGCGATCAAGGGTGAACGACACATCGCGCACGGCCCAGAAATCCTCGCGCTTCCCACCGGTGATCCGTTTCAGGTTCTCGGACATGCGCGCCCGCGGGTCGAAGCCGGTGGGTCCGCCCAACTTGTAGCGTTTGCCCAGACCTTCCACCGTTACCATGCGGTTGCTCATGCGCTAAACGAGGTCGGCCACCACGCGCTCCATCGAGCGGAAGTAGATGAAACTGGTAACGAACAGGAACGCACCGCTGACGAGGCTGAGGATGCACAAACCGCCGGGATCGCCCAGCCCCAGTATGCTCCAACGCCAGCCTTCCACCACGCCGGCCATGGGGTTCAGGAAGTACATCACCTGCACCCAATGCGGCACCGAAGCCGTGATCTTACTGGCAGGGTAGGCGATGGGCGTGATGAACAGGCCGAACTGGATCATGAACGGTACCACGTGTTGCAGATCGCGGAAGCGGATGGAAAGCGCACTGATCCAGATGCCGGTGCCCAACGCAACAACGATGATGAGCACCAGATACAACGGAGCGAAGATCAAGTGAGCGCTTGGCGATACGCCGTACCACACGAACAGCGCTATCATCATCAGCAATGCGACCAACAGGTCCATCAAGCCCACGGCCGCTTTGCTCAATGGAATGATGAGCCGTGGGAAATAGATCTTACGCACGATCTCCTGCGCGCCGATGATGCTGCCGCCGCTTTCCTTCAGTACGAATGCGAAATAGCTCCATGCGCTGATGCCTACGATGGCGAAGAGCGGGTACGGCACGTTGCCCGTTTCCACCTGCACGGCACGACCGAAGATGAGCGACATGATGATGAGCGTTGCCAGTGGTTGCACCACGGCCCAAGCCAATCCGAGCACGGTTTGCGCGTAGCGCACTTTCAGGTCCCTGATGGCCAGCGTAAGGAAGAGGTCGCGGTGGGCGAACAGCTCGCGCAGATCCGGGAGCACCTTCCAATGCTTGGCGTCGACAGTGATCCGCATCTACAAGGGGAAAGTGGAAAGGGCCAAGTGGAAAGGGGTACTACGTGCGCTCGGTGCAATAGCGGAGGAGCGGGGCGAATGTAGTTTCTTGGTCAGGCGTTCGGCGGTGTTGGAAACCGGCGCATCAACAGGGAATGGAGAACAAAACGTTGGTGGTTTGCACGGCGAATGCCGGTAAGCTGGAGGAGTTGCGGCTGTTGCTGCCGAAGCACTTGGTGCTGCGCACATTGGTGGATGTGGGCATCACGGAGGACGTACCCGAGACAGGCGATACGCTGGAGGCGAACGCGCTCCAGAAAGCGCGCTACGTGCGCGAACGCACGGGCCTTGCGTGCATGGCCGACGATACCGGACTGGAAGTGGATGCGCTCGCGGGTGCGCCGGGTGTGTTCAGTGCGCGGTATGCTGGCCCCCAGCGCAGCGCTGCCGATAACATGAAGAAGTTGCTCGCGGAACTCCGCGACAAGTCCGACCGGCGAGCGCGCTTCAGAACGGTGATCGCATACATCGACAGCGAGGGCAACGAACATCAATTCGAAGGCGAAGTGCGGGGCACCATCACGCACGAGCTGCGCGGCACCGGCGGCTTTGGTTACGACCCCATCTTCCTGCCGCACATGAGCGATCTCACCTTTGCGGAATTACCGATCGAGAAGAAGAATGCGATCAGCCATCGGGCGCAGGCGGTGTGGCGGTTTGCTCGTTTCATTTCGGAGTCGTGAGTCGCGAGTCGCGAGTCTTGAGTCTGCTTCCGACAAACAAGCGAGTTGTGAGTCGCGAGTCGTGAGTCGTGAGTCTTGAGTCTGCTTCCGACAGGGGAAAGAGGCGTGAGGCTACTCTGACAAACAAGTAAGTGGGGGTGTGCGGGTTGCGGTTATTCTTGTGTTGGACCAACCTTTATACAAATGACCGCTCTTGGATTCCGGACTTCGATGGCGTGGCAGAAAGCGATGGACCTGAATGAAGCGGTCGATATCGCCCTTGCCGGGAGCAGGAATTTCGGGTTCAAGGATCAGCTGTTCCGCGCCGCGCTATCGATCTGTAACAACTTGGCCGAAGGGTTCGAAATGCCAACTGCGCCGCACCAGATCAAATACCTCTGGATAGCAAAAGGATCTTGCAACGAAGTTGCTTCCATGCTCCTGCTCGCCCAACGCCGTGGTTACTTCTCCGATACCGAAGTCGAACGCATGCTCGGCCTTCAAGATGAAGTAGCGCGCTTGATCAGATCCTACATCGACAAGAAAACCCCGCACTAGCCGCGACTCCCCGCTCTTCACTCACGACTCACGACTCACGACTCACGACTTAAGTATTCCTGCTATCAAACTGTTCACTGCGTTCGCTACACCTATCCCAGCCACCTCCAACATCTTCGGGTAGATGCTTGCGCCGCTGAACCCGGGTGTTGTGTTCACTTCAATGGTGTACACCTCCTGACCTGTCCAGATGTGGTCCACGCGCACCATGCCGTGGCAGTTGAGGGCGCGGTAGATGGCCTCGCTGCGTTGCTGCACGGTGCGGGTCACATCATCGGGCAGGGGAGCGGGCACCAGTTCCTCGGTGTCTTTTGAGTGGTACTTCGCCTCGTAGTCGAAGAACTCGTGGGTGTGGCGCACCTCGCAGATGGGCAGCGCCTGCACGTGGCCGTTCAAGCGGATAACGCCGCAGGTAAGCTCGCGGCCCACTACACAGCCCTCGGCCATAACGGCGCTGCACTCGCCAAACGCCTTGGCCAACGCGGGGCCGAGCTCTTCGGCGGTTTTCACCTTGCTGATACCGAGACTGCTGCCGCTCTCATCGGGTTTCACGAAAC
>CADECG010000204.1 GCA_902825795.1 uncultured Bacteroidota bacterium | reverse complement strand
GCGCGGCTTACCGTTCGGACTGCTCGCATTGAGAATGTGGTGATAGCTGCCGTACAACATTGGACGGATCAAGTGATTAAGGCCACTATCCACACCAACGAAGACTGTGGCCGTGGTCTGCTTCACTTGGCTCACAGTAACCAACAACACGCCGCTTTCGCTCACCAGGAACTTGCCCGGTTCGAACCACAATTCAACAGGCTTAGCGCGCAAAGCACTGAATGCCTTAAGGCGTGCGGACAAACGTTCTCCGAGATCCTCGATATCCGTAGCGATATCATCAGCTTTGTACGGCACTTTGAATCCGCTGCCGAGATCGAGAAAGGTCAGCTCCGGGAACTGTTCAGCCGTTTCGAGCAACAACTCCGCCGCCTGCAGGAACACTTCCGTGTCGAGGATATCGCTACCCGTGTGCATGTGCAACCCATTGATGTGCATGCCATGAGACGCAACGATCCGTTGCACATGCCGCAACTGGTGGATGCTGATGCCGAACTTGCTGTCGATGTGCCCGGTGCTGATGCGCTCGTTGCCGCCGGCCATTATGTGCGGGTTCACGCGGATGCACACCGGCACGGTGCCTCCAAAATCGTGGCCGAAATGCTCCAGTACCGCGATGCTGTCGATGTTGATATGAACCCCTAATTCCACCGCCCGCTTGTATTCTTCGAAGGCCACCATGTTGGGCGTGAAGAGGATCTCCTCGGGCTGATAACCCGCCCGAAGACCGAGTTCAACCTCGTGGATGCTAACCGTGTCCAGGCCCGTGCCCTGCTTCCGCATCCACTTCAGCACATTGATGTTCGCGTTCGCCTTGCACGCGTACATGATGCGTAAGGGAACGTCCGCGAATGCGTTGCGCAATCGGGCTACCTGCCTCGCCATGGTCGCACTGTCGTACACGTACACAGGAGTGCCCGCAAGCTGAATGATCATATCCAGCGGGACTTGTCCGATCCGATATTCCTGATCCATGCCGCGAAGCTATCCGCGTTGTCCACGCGTGATAGCCTCCACCCGACCTTGCACCTGCAACTTCTCGTAGATGTTGCGCACATGGGTGCGAACGGTGTTCACCGACACGCCCAGCTTATCGGCGATCTCCTTGTCGCGCAAGCCGGTCACCATCCAATCAAGTACGTCCTGTTCACGGGCAGTGAGCGCATCCGCTGGATCGGGGCTGCGCACTTCGAAGCTGCCCACCACGCGACGCGCAATGGCTGGACTCATAGGCGATCCTCCACGCAACACCTGATCAATGGCCTCACGGATCTCTTCCACAGTGCTTCGCTTGAGCAAGTAACCTACTGCCCCACTGCGCAAGGCTTTGAAGATCTTGTCATCATCCTCGTGCACGGTGCACATGATCACGTGCGTGGTTGGCCACCGCTTCTTCAAATGGCGGGTGCATTCAATGCCGTCAGCGCCAGGCAGCCGTATGTCCATCAACACCACGTCCGGCTTGTCCGTCAATGGCAAGCTCATGGCCTCCTCCGCGCTGGCCACCGCAGTGCATTTGAAGCCCTTCACGGTATTCAACAGCAAACCCACGCCATTGCGGTAGTCCGCATGATCATCGATCATCAAGATCTTGATCTCCACCGGAGCCGGGCCGTTCATGGTCCCAAGATCGGTCATCCGAAGGTTCCGTGCTTCATCACTTATGGTGACCCGGAAGCGGAAGATCGATCCGCACTTTGGTCCCCCTTGGTTCGTTCGCCTCATGCAGAACCGTCCCTTCCAGTTTTGCTGCACGGGCGTGCAGACCTTTCAATCCGTGCCGTGCACCATCAGGGACAAGCTCATTGTCAATGCCACGGCCATCATCGCTAACGGTAACGTACAAGTGACCATAGGCCACTGCGCTTGTGAGTTTCACATGCTGCGCATGAGCGTGCTCAGCGATATTGCGTGCCACTTCCTTGATCATCAGCAGGAGCCCACGCCGCAGATCCGCAGTGAGGTACACCCGCTTCTTGGGGTTGACGATCTCGCTCCTGAACACCAATCCATGACCATCGGCGAAGGTGGTTAGCCATCGCTCGATATAATCCATGGTGGCCACCAAGTTGTCGCGCTTCGGATCAAGCGTCCAGATGATCTCGTCGATCTTATCTATCACGCCGCCAAGCCCGGTAGCGATGGAATTCATCCGCTGACGCTCATCGTCATTCTGCGCCCGACTTCCGGCGCTCCGCGCCATGCCCAGTACCAAACTGATCTCCGCACCGAGATCATCGTGGACGTCACTGGCGATCCGCCTTCGCTCCTTGTCCAAGGCCGTTTGCCGACGCAGTAGCAACAGGATCTTGTTATCGCGTCGCCAGAACCAACGCGCTACGAGCGCGAACGAGACGCCGGATACGATCGCAAGAACCAACGCGATGACCCACCAGGACCAACCGGAACCAATAGCGCTCGGAGATCCGGCCTGAAGAAGTGTAGTGATGACCGGCATTTGTCCAAAGTTGAGGTCGCGTCACCGCTTAGTACTGGCCTGTGGACAAGAGCACCAATGTGCAAGCTTCCTGCACAGAGATCCCTGCCCGTGCCGCAGCATCTGCCAGTCGCTCGTTCTCTGCACCAGGGTTGAAGATGATACGCCGCGGCTTCAGCGCCAATATGCGCTCCTCCCAAGTGCGCTGATTCTCCGCGTTCAAGTACATGGTCACCGTATCAACAACCCGGTCCAATGGCACATCAGGAACTATGGTCGTGCCATCAATATTCCCTGAACGCAGGCCCACAGCGATCACGGAATGGCCGTGCGCCACCAATTTCCGCACAGCTCTGTTGCTGTAGCGATCCTCCTTCGGGCTGGCGCCCAAAACCACCGTGGTCGGATTCATTTGCCGGTCTTCTTGTCACCGGCTTCGGCCATGCCTTTCTTCAGGTCCTCCAAGGTTTTCTGTGGCACCTTCGTCAAGTCCAAAAGCATCAGCCCATCCAACGCGTCGTTGAAGCGGGGGTCGCTGTTGAATCCGATGATGCGGGCATTGAGCAGCAAGTACTTCTTAAGGAGCACTGGGATGCTGCTCTCCTTCGGCTCAATGTCGGCTATCAGTTTGTCCAGCTTCTTCAGATCGGCCGCACCATGCTCAACGAGAACTTCGCTATCCGCTCGTTCCTGCGCCACTTTGAAACGGTTACGCGGTTCCACGTGCGCAGCCAATCCATGGTCGTAATGGTGTTGGCGCACGTATGCCATGATCAGTGCACGGCTGAAGCGACTGTAATTGCTGCTGATACTCACCGGCCCGATGAGGTACCGGTGACCGGGGTTGGAAAGGATATGGATGAGCAGTCCGCGCCACAACAGGAACAGCGGCAACCTATGCTTCTGGTACTCCTGCGTAACGAAAGACCGACCGAGCTCGAAACTCTGCGCAAGCACCTTGTCCATGGGCCGCCCCATTCGGAACAATGTGCTGGTATAGAGCCCGCGTTTGCCATAGTGCGGCATGATGCGGGCACCGTCACCAACCCGGTAAGCACCTACGAGCAATTGCTTCTCACGGTCCCAAAGGAACAAGTGGTCGTAGTACAGATCGAATTCGTCCAGATCGATGCGCTTGTTGGTGCCTTCACCGACCGCACGGAAGGTCAATTCGCGTTGTCGCCCGATCTCGCGGAGCACATGCGGTATCCGGTCTGCCGGTGCCAAGTACAGATCGAACTCTGCTTGACCACTCAGCTTCAGATCCGCGATGCTCTGCACCTCTTGGATCAATCGATCGGTGGGTTCGGGAGCAGTGATCTCCTTGGCCCGGCGAGGAAAGAAAAGTGGCCGGAACTGTTCGCGCTTCACTTGCACACCACTTCCCAGCGAGTAGGTTTTCGCTCGCAAGTATCGCCCCAGCGATTCGATATTGGGGAGTTCGTCCAATTCGATCGGCAGGATCGGTTTTCCGATGCGCATGCGCACATGGCGGCCGCGCATCCGCATCATCTCACCCGGCAGCACGATGGTGCGCAGCGTAGGGTGTATCATGCCCAAAGCGTGGAACAAGCGGCTGTTGCTCCCATCGAACCAAATGGGCACCACCGGCACTTGCGCGTTGCGGATCAATTTCAACACAGGCGGCTTCCAGCGCTGATCAGCAACTGCCTTCAGGTCCGTTTGCCAGCTGCTCACCTCGCCTGCCGGGAAAATACCCAAGGCGCCACCTTTGCCAACATGCTCCATGGCTTGGCGCATGCCTTGGAAACTGCTTCGGCTCTTCAATTCCTCGAAGGGATTCACACCGATGAACCGATCCTTCAATGGTGCGAACTGCTTCAGCATGAAGTTGGCCATCACCTGAAGGTCGGGCCGCAGCGGATCGAGCACCTGGATCAACGCCATGCCATCGATGGCTCCGTAGGGATGGTTGGCCACGAATACCACGCCTCCTTCTTTCGGAACAAGGGCCAAGTCTTCCTCCGTAACCTCTATCCGAAGGTCAAGGTGCCGGAAGAGATCACTGATGAATTCCGCACCATGAGCAGGCTCCATCACTGCGTACAAACGTTGCAGTTTGTTGATGCCGCTCACTTCGCTGAAAACCGCAATGCGCGGGTCGCCGGGGCGCATATGGCTGGCCTTGGCCAACTCCGCAGGTTCAACGAGCCGTTTCATCGTATTCGGCCAAATGTACCGGTGACTTGTTAGGCTTGCCTGCTTGATGGTCGAAGTCCTCTCACACTATAGGCCACATCTCCATACATTCAGCCTCCTTTTAACGGCAACCTATTCCACATGCGCTCCACCATATTTCTGGCCGCTTGGCTTTTCACCGCCTTCTTCTGTCATTCAGTTCTCGCCCAAACCACCCTTCATGGAATGACTTCCTCGGGCGGGGACTACGGCGTGGGCACTATTTACACCATGACCGAAGCAGGTGTATTCACAAAGAATATCGACTTGTTCAGGTATGAAGGCTCCAATCCGAAAGGGGATGTGCTCCGTGGAAATAGCGGCAAGTATTACGGGACCACGGAATATGGTGGGGCAAATGGTTTGGGCACCCTTTGGCAATTCGATCCCGTAACCGGGATCTATACCGTGTTGTATGATTTTTCCACAGCC
>CADECG010000203.1:3659-5132 GCA_902825795.1 uncultured Bacteroidota bacterium | reverse complement strand
TCGGGTGGGTTGTTCGAACAGAGCGCTCCTCAGCCGATGTTCCGCGTGGAGATCGCCAGTGGTATCAATACGTTCTTCGATGAGACCGTAGTGCACTTCGGTTCCGGGTCACCGGTGTATGGTGATGAGCACGATATCGAGAAGTTCGTGTTCGGGCATCCCGAAGCTCCGGCCATCTGGAGCGAGAGCACTGATGGGCAGAACCTCACGTTGAATGCTTGGGGTGAACTGGCTGCCGATGCAACGATCCCCGTTTGCGCTCAGGTCGGAGTGAGCGGCACATACACTTTGAAGGTGTATGATGCGGTCGGTATCATGGGCGCTTCGTGCCTTGTGCTCGAAGACCTGCTCACAGGTATCAGCACCACCTTGACCGAAGGAGCGGAATACAGCTTCAACATCAACAGCACGGACGTTGCGGAGCCTGCACGCTTCATGATCCATGCAACCGCCGCATTGCCGCGCTACTACGGAGCAGCGTCATGCGCTGGCATGGCGGATGGACAAGCCACGGTGGTCAACACCAGTGCAACACCTGTGGATATCACCTGGATGGATGAACTCGGGAACGTTCTGTTGGTGCAGAACCAAGTTGCCGGAGTGGGTGTAATGACCGGGCTTGCCGCTGGAGATTACATGGTACAAGTGAGCAACACAGGCTGTGGCACGCTCACTGAATCGTTCGGCATTGACGAGCCAGCTGTATTGAATGCAGCAACCACCATGACTTCCTCCGGTTGCGTCATTGCAACCGATGGTGCTATCGACCTTACGCCGATGGGGGGCACCGCCCCTTACACATACGCCTGGAGCAATGGCAGCATTGACGAGGACTTGAGCGATGTTGAGGCCGGTAGCTACGATGTAACGATCACCGATGGTAACGGCTGCAACCACAGCATTGCCGGGTTGGTGGTGAACGCCGGTACCGGACCGGTGGCTTCGTTCCTGCCGAGCAGCGTTCTGGCCTATATGGGCGACACGCTGTACTTCTTCAACACGAGTACCTACGGCGCTCAATATTCTTGGGACTTCGGTGATGGCAGCACGAGCGCCGACGGCGATGGCGAGCATATCTACACGATGCCAGGCAATTACACAGTGGTGTTGTCGGTGCAGGATGGAGCATGCAGTGCAGGTTACTCGATGGATATTGTGATCAGCAGCAGCACTGCGGTGGTTCAGTTGACCGATGGTGCTGTTCGCGCCTATGCTGAGGCCGAAGGCTTCGTATTCCAATGGAGCCTTGCGAATACCAATGGTCTCCAAGTGGACATTCTGGATGCTCACGGCCGGTCGGTGATGGACCGCGAGGTGAACGGAGCCTCCGGAAGCGAGCGCTTCAATATGAACGGTATGGCCGCAGGCGTTTATTTCCTCCGAGTGGCCATAGCAGGTGAGGCGCGCACATTCAAGCTGCCATTGATACGGTAGTAGCAGCGGTCGAGCATTCGGAACGCCGCCCTACCAAGG
>CADECG010000203.1:0-3649 GCA_902825795.1 uncultured Bacteroidota bacterium | reverse complement strand
TCCGGGGGGCGCGTTCAACGCCCCGTCCAAGTAGTTCCAGGTCAACTACTTTGAAGAGTCACGGGCCCCTGTTGGTAGCAATACCGGCAGGGGTTCCGTGCTTCACACAGGGACCACGTGCGAGCGCTACATTGGCGCACCCCGGCACTTGTAGCACATATGGACCACCTGCTTGAACGCGCGATCCGCTTGGCTGCGAAAGTCCACAAAGGACAGGTGGACCGTTTCGGGAAGCCATACATCCTGCACGTAATGCGCGTGATGATGCGCGGTCAGGACTTCGAAGAACAGGTGTTGGGTGCGTTGCATGATGTTCTGGAGCGAAGCGACCTCACCGAAGCGGATATCGTGCGGCGCGGTTTCTCGGAACGAGTGGCCAAGGCACTGGGGCACATCAGCCGGGTGCAAGGGGAGACCTATGAGGCCTACATCGACCGTGTATTGCAGGACAGCCTCGCCGCGCGGGTGAAGCTGCACGACCTGGCCGACAAGATGGACCTGAAACAGGTGGAGCAATTGGATCTTGTGGACCTGAAGCGCTACAACAAGCAGTTGGTGGCCTACCACAAACTGAAACGGGTGGTGGAGGAGGCGCGCGCGAACATGATGCTGTCGCGCAAGGGCAAGGTGGGCGCCTAGCGCTACTCGGACGGCGCGACCGGTCCGTCACTCCCTTGGTGATCCGCCACAAGCCATTGCACGAAGCCGATGCGATCCCGGTGCTTGCGTGTCGCTCCGGATATCTTCGACCCCCATCAAAAAAACCTTGTGATGCGCTCGACCAAGTACCTTCTCTTCTGCCTTCCGTTGCTTTTCGCCTGGGGTGTACCCGATGCACCGGCTGACAGCACTATCGCCGGCAACGTGGTGGAGGCTGACAGTTTCGTTTGGGAAACGGAGCAATTCAGTGACAAACGCATCCTGCGGTACAAGGTGAATGGTTGGGAGAAGTTGCCACTGAAAGAGAAGAAGTTGGCCTACTACCTCACCATGGCGGGGCTGGCCGGTCGCGATATCATGTGGGACCAGAACTACAAGCACAACCTGAAGATCCGCAAGGCGCTGGAGAAAGTGATTGCGGGGTACAAGGGCGACAAGAACACAACGGATTGGTCGGCCTTCATGCTGTATGCGAAGGAGGTGTTCTTCAGCAACGGCATCCACCACCACTACGGCATGGACAAGTTCATTCCGGGCTTTCAACGGGCATGGTTCGAGGGGGCGATGAAAGAGGTTGGGGCAGCGTTGGCATCCGAAGTGTTGGCCGCCATGTTCGATCCCGCGATCGACAATAAGAAGGTGAGCCTTGACGCCGACAAGGACCTTCAACTCGCAAGCGCAGTGAATTTCTACGGGAGCGATGTCACGGAGAAAGAGGTGGAAGCCTTCTACTCGGCCATGAAGACGCCGAACGCTGATGCGCCCCTGAGCTTCGGCATCAACAGCCAGTTGGCGCGTGTTGATGGCAAATTGGTGGAGCGCACATGGAAGGTGGACGGGATGTACGGCAGCGCGCTGAAGGAAGTGAACATGTGGTTGGGCAAGGCCAGCGAAGTGGCGTGCAACGAACAGCAGAAGAAGGCGATCGATTTATTGATGG
The DNA here is from genome assembly GCA_902825795.1 of uncultured Bacteroidota bacterium. Lineage (GTDB taxonomy): Bacteria > Bacteroidota > Bacteroidia > Flavobacteriales_F > PHOS-HE28 > PHOS-HE28. The sequence continues at coordinate 2,049 of CADECG010000203.1, read as the reverse complement.
AGTACTTTCGGACAGGCGATCTGAAGACGTGGGACGACTTCAACATCGCCTGGGTGAATGACACCAAGAGCAATGTGGATTTCATCCTTGGGTTCGTGGAAGTGTACAACGACCCGATGGGCAAACGCGGTAGCTACGAGAGCTGTGTTGAAGTGACCGACCCGGACGCCACCAGGAGCATGCGCGTGATCCAAGAGAACGCGCAGTGGTTCGAGGACAATAGTCCATTGATGGCCGAACACAAGAAGAAGGACGTGGTGGGTATCACCTACAAGTTCGTGAACACCGCCGGTGAATCCGGTGACGCTGCGCCGTCGACACCAATTGGTGTGAACCTACCCAACGCGAACTGGATCCGGGACTCCATCGGCAGCAAGAGCGTGAGCTTGGGTAACATCAGCGAAGCGTATGACAAAAGCGGTGGTATCAGTTCGTTGAAGGTGTTCTGCAACGATCAGGAGGAGATCGATCGGAGTGTTGCACATGGCGTTCTGGCCGGTGTGCTGCACACGGCATTGCACGAAGTGGTCGGCCATGCCAGCGGGCAGTTGGAGCCGGGCATCGGAGAAACCGATGCAACCCTTAAGAACTACGCCAGTACGTTGGAGGAAGGTCGCGCCGACCTGATGGCGCTGTACTATGTGATGGATCCGAAACTGGTGGAGATGGGCGTGATGCCGAGCTTGGACGTGGGCAAGGCGGAGTACGATGGTTACATCCGGAACGGATTGCTCGCGCAATTGCGCCGCCTGAAATTGGGCAACAATATCGAAGAAGCGCACATGCGCAACCGTCATTGGGTGAGTGCATGGGTAGTTGAACGCGGTAGCAGGAATGGAGCGATCGTAAAGAATATCCGTGATGGCGCCACCTACTTCGATATCCTGGACTATGAGAAGATGCGCGTGCTGTTCGGCGAGTTACTGCGGGAGGTGCAGCGCATAAAGAGCCAAGGCGACTACGAGGCGGGCAAGGCATTGGTGGAGACCTACGGTGTGAAGGTGGATCCCGCTCTGCACGCTGAAGTGCTGAAGCGCGCTGAGAAGATCACCACAGCGCCATACGCAGGATTCATTCAGCCAGTGCTTGTACCGGTTATGGATGCTACAGGCAACATCACGGAAGTGAACGTGGAATACCCGACCGACTTCATCGGCCAGATGCTGGAGTACGGAAGCAAGTACAGCTACCTGCCCGACGAGAATTGAACGCGGGTGACCTTCACTGGCGGGTAGGCCGGGTTCGTCCGAGCGTTCGCAGCGGAACTGGACGTTTGTGTTCGCTGGAGCTGAACTTTCGGCATGGCATGCAGCGGAAAGGGCATGCCACGCAGCACTCGATGTTCAAGTCGTGTTCATCGGGTCGGCAACAGATCGTGGCTTTTTCCTGCTTGGTCTACGAGCGATGATTGAAGGGTTGTGCCGATCCATGCTAGAGAGCACTGCGTGTCTCTTTTGCCGGACACCGGAGAACATTGATGTTCACCGTAACACCTCAGTCTCTTGACCGAAGAGCGTTATATCGTTGTGCTGGGGGACCTGGAAGGCCGCTACCTCAACCTTCACTGGCACAGCACGTTGGCGGCCCAACTGGCAATGAGCAGATCGGGTTTGGTGTGTGGCTCGTACCCGTGCGACCTGATGTAGCCCACAGCAGTGGCATGCAACCGGTGGCTGCCATGCTGCGGATCGCTGTTAAGGTCCATGTCGATGCGGCTTACACGAATACCGCCCTCGTTTCGCAGTGCATGGGCCACGGCCAAGCTGCGCTCCACTTCTCCCCAGAGCCGGGTCCATAGGTCGGTCACTTTCCTTGCTTTTTCCCGCCGGTAGATCACTTGCGCTCCATTGCGTTTGAAGCGAATTACTACGGTGGTGGTATAAAGGGTGTGCGACGTGCGGTTATGGCTATCAGTACCCACGAGCACCTCCACATTCGGGTCGCTGGCCACTACGGCACGCACGTGTTCCATCAACAGCACCGGACTTCCATCGTGCATCCGCTTGAAATCGTTCATGGCCGCAGTTTCGTGGTGGCTGAAGGTAGGTT
>CADECG010000202.1 GCA_902825795.1 uncultured Bacteroidota bacterium | reverse complement strand
AAAATCCCGTTGACCTCCACTATCAAGTGGCCCAACAATGGGGAAGCTTACAGTCAAGTCAAGACGACGAACATTGAATGGATGAAACCGAGCGCAGAGAATGACTGGGTTACTCCCTCGGTAAATCCCGCGGTGTAGCTACGATCTTAACTGCCCGCACCGCCCCCGCACCACCTCGCGTGTCGCCGATCGCCCGCGCTTGGCTTCGCCGAGTGCGCTTCGGTCTAGGGCGTGCCGCCCGCCCGTTCCATTCAATAACCGGACTGATACATCAAGGAATGCGCTTCCGATTCACAGTTCCACGGGATGGGTATGACGCCGTTCGCCACCTTGGCATAACCGAGGTACAGCTCATGGAACAGATGATCCTTATCGTATCGATAGAACCGCACTTCCCTGCGCTCTCCACATTCAGCATCAATGTGTATGCTGTACGGAGATGAACCTTTCCTTAGGTCGGTGAAGTGGAATGAAGCGGTATCGGTAAGTGATCGCAGCTTGAGTGCATATTCCATGGTATCGGTCTTGAACCAGTGATAGGTGCGCAGCCCTGATGCATCCAATTCCGATCCTCCACGCTCGAATCTTTTGCGCGACAACTTTCTGGCCCACTTAACCTCCTCGGCTTTCCCGTTCCAGTGGTTCCATGTCTCTTGGTAAGACCTGCCCTCAATCAGCCGGGTGTACGCCACGTTTCCATTGTTGTAGAAGGCAATGCAATTGCGTTCCCGCATGCTGTCAGGGAGAATGAATGACGTGTCAGGGGAGTTTGGTATTCCAAGCAGCACGTAATACTCAACCTCTTCCATCACTACGATAGAGTCGGTGGCAACAGCCATCACCGATGGTTTGGCGACATTCAACGTCGTGCCACATTGCCCACGAACGATTTGGGCTGTCAATAGGACCAAACCGAGTTGAACACTTCTCAGCTTCATGTGGCACCTAACGTAGTAAGTCGGGCTCTTGGTACTGCTCCCGCACTGCCTCACGTGTCGCCGCGAGCCCGCGCTTGGCTGTGCCGAGTGCGTTTCAGCCTAGGGTGCGCCGCCCGCCCTTACCACAACAGAATTGACCACCGCCGGTTGAAAACCGCCGCCGCCTAGCGGCTCGTCAAGCGGGCCTGCGGCTATGTTCGGGATACAGTAGCACGCTTGCGGACGGGTTACTGTGGAAGTCGGGAGTGTGTGGTTGATCTAGCGGGCAGGAACCTCTCCCGCACCGCCTCGCGTGTCGCCGCGAGCCCGCGCTTGGCTGTGCCGAGTGCGTTTCAGTCCAGGGCGTGCCGCCCGCCACTAGCACATCTATCTGTCTCTATCATCGGGTCCATTGCTCCTCCCTCAGTTGCCATCCTTCCACTTGCCTCTGCAATTCCCGCAGCGCGCATTGTGAAAAGCACACTCCCTTTTGCAAAAAACACCGCAGTACTTAAAATTCCTGCCCTCCGTTTTACCAACTGCATGCTTGCGGCTGTCAAAGCCAACGCAATGCGTGCAACCTTCACAGCCACCTTTGTCATTGTGCAACCCGCACCTGTCATCTGCCGTACGAGCGTTCAAATTGTTGCACATGATCACGCTCGATGTTCGCCGCGCCACCACTATCAGGGGCATTGCACGTCCTTTGAGGTTCCTCACGGCAAATGGTTTTACCTACCACACTGCCCGCATCCTCCTCTCGGGCAAAGCCAAGCGCGTCGATCTCCGCGATATCGAACGGCTCTGTCGCATCCTCCAATGCGAACCCCATGATCTCATGGATTACACGTCTCCAAAGGACCTTCTCAAAGGCTCCATCGATCGATTGACCTTCCTCTCCAAGAAGAACACCGATGCAGAGGTCCGGAAAGTGTTATCCCAACTCTCCCTGAAAGAAATGACCGAACTCAACGCCGAGATCGCAGCCCGTTACGCCAAGGCCAGCTGACCATCACGGCCTTACTCGGTGCCTGGAACACCGAATACCCAACGCAAAAGCCCTCCGACAAGTCGGGGGGCTTTTGCGTTGGGGGGCGGGCCACGGTCAACAACTGTCTTGCGTCCATTGATATCATTGCGCAACAACTGCACCCCATGCGTCACCTCTACCCTGCCCTGCTCATCGGCCTGTTCTCCACCACCGCCATAGCGCAACTGCAACCCGCCACAGGCGAGTTCCGCGTGAACCAGAACGTGCCCAGCGAGCAATACCTGCCGCAGGTCGCAGTGGGCCCCGCCGATGATTACATCGTTGTGTGGAAGAGCTGGCTGCAGGACGACAACACGGCCAGCATCTACTTCCGACGCTACAACAGCGCACACGTTGCGCTGAGCGGCGAGTTGCTGGTGGCCACCGGCGCCAACCAGAACACCAACGAGATGGTGAAGGTGTACACCTGGACCAACGGCCGCTTCATCATTGCATGGAACGACGGCAACAACGTGAACATGTGCGTGCTGGAGGCGAACAACACGCTGGGCGCCATCGTGCCGCTCACCGGCAATGCCCTGTGGGACCTTGCGCTCAACGGCAACACGCTCGCCTTCCTCTACGGCAGCGGCACCTCGTCGTTGTACCTGCACGGCTACGATCTCGGCACCAACAGCTTCATCGGCTCGCCGGTGCTGGTAACGGAGAACGCGAACGACGATTACGACAACCCCACCATCCGTTTCAAGAGCGATGGCAGCTTGGTCGCGATCTATGGTCGCGGCAACTATCCCAACCGCATCTACCGCAAAACCTTCGACAGCGACTTCCTGGCGCAGATCAACGAGACCATTGTACACGAGCAGAACAGCTCGCTCAACTGCATCGATGTGAGCATCAACGCCAGCGACGAGCTCCTCATCAGCACGAAGTGGGGTGTGAACGGCACCAGCGTTTTCCAAGCGTGGTTGCTCGATGCCAACGGCACGGCCATCATTGACGAGCTGGGCGTCTTCAGTTGTGCGTACGCCTACTTCACCAGCGAATGCACGCTGTTCGACAACGGCGATTTCGTGATCGTGATGCCGACATGGCTCAGCTTGAACGATGCCGACGATTATCAGGTGCGCGCCTACTACGGTCACAACTACAACGCACAGAACAGCGGCGTGGTGGTGCTGAACACCACTACGCCCGGCCGCCAGGTGTACCCCGCCGTGGAGAAGCGCAGCGATGGCGGTTTCGTGGTGGTGTGGGAGGGCAACGGTTTCCAAGGCGATACGCAGGGCATCAATGCGCGCGCCTATTCCGGCGCGTCGTTCCCGGGCGTGCAGGCCACCAGCGGCGCCACCATGGTGGTGGATGAAACAGGCACCACACAAACGCTGCAACTGCGCTTGGGCACACAACCCATCGCCAACGTGGTGGTGGACCTCGCCGCGAGCGACGCCACCGAAGCCAGCATCGACATTGCACAGATCACCTTCACCACCGCCAACTGGGACCAACCACAGACCATTACCGTGACCGGTCTGGACGATGTGCTCGACGATGGTGACATCGACCTGAGCGTGGTGGCCACCATGAACATCCTCACCGCCGACCCGGTGTACAGCGCCATGGGCCCGGAGAATTTCGCGGTGACCAACTTGGACGATGACGCCACCTTCACGCTGCCCGCCGACCAGACCTTCTGCCGTGTGTATGGCATGGGCGCCGTGAACGTGATCGTTACCAATGTGGGCGCGCAAGTGGGCAACCCCAGCGGCACCAGCAGCGACCAGAGCATTGTTGACGATGCCGACATCACCGTGCAACAACTGAACGCAACAACCTTCGCGGTGAGCCTCGCGAACCTCGTGGACAATGTGCCGGGTATGGCCACGATCACCGTTACCGTTGACGATGGCAACTTCGACTACAGTGGCGCGTTCGATGTCACCACGCAAGGTGCGATGCCCGTGATCACGCAGAATGGCGCCGACCTCAGCAGCCCACCCGGCGTGGCCTACCAGTGGTTCCTCAACGGCGTGTTCATCCCCAACGCCACCGCGCAGACGTACAGCCCAACTGTGAACGGCGACTACACCGTGCTCGTGGTGGATGCCGACAACTGCACCGAAACCTCAGCACCCTTCGCGTTCCTGAGCGCAGCGATCAACACAACATCCGTGGTGCAATCCTTAACCGTTGCGCCCAACCCAACGACCGGACCGATCACCGTGAACATTGCCGCGCCACTTATACCCGGCGCCTACCTCACGCTCACCAACGCACTCGGACAAGTCGTAAGCACCACGCGTGTGGTGTCCGGCACCAATGTGCTGGATGTGCAACCCGCACCGGGCCTCTACACGCTTACGCTGTGGAACGGCGGTCGCACTGTTGCGCAGGTGGTGATGAAGTGAGCGGCATTAGCACGGAGCATTGCTTATCCTTTGACCTTCACTTGAAGGTGAGTGCAATTCCGGCAGTTCCCAGCTCTAGGCTCAAGCGACCCGACTGGGGTTCGTCGAACGCCAATTCCAACTCCGCGAATTCCTCGTTGCCCGATAGTGATATCCGATAGGCCTCGGTGAAGTCAAGCTCCCAAGAGTCGCCGGACACGATGGGCCCACCGCGTTCGCCATCAACGTGAACATGGAGCATGTTTGAAGATGTAATGACAGCATGATCGATGTATTCAACTTCGCGAACAGGCTCTGGCACGAACGTGTGCGATGATCGAGGATTCGTATCGCCGAATCCGTCGCTCATCAGGATCGGCATCAAGCGTTTTGAACGCAATAGGAGCAGATGGCCACATATCGCTCCAATGCCATCGTTACGGTAGAAAGCCATCGTGTCCCCCTGTTTGTTCGCAACGATCTGTCGCGCAACTCCATCATCGAACGCATCCTCACATAGAATGCGTATCGCCGATGAACTATCCGAGAGTTCGATCTCATCGAAATACAGTAGCGTTGCCGAGGCATTTAATTCGCTGATCGCCTTTGGCAGGGTCAGAATGGTCCAGGCGAAAACTCCAAGCGCCGCAAGAACTAGCACGGTGGGAAGAAGTATCCTACGCATGGGACTTACACCAAAGGAAGGCAGATCCAGGTAATATCGAAACGAAGATCACTGCTCGCACTGCGTTCGGTACTACAACGAGACGCATACCTCTCTACTTCATCCAGTTCCCAACAACCCTCCCTCCCACCGGCGTCATGATACTCTCCGGATGGAACTGCACGCCGCAGACGTTGTAGCGCGTGTGGCGCAACGCCATGATGATGCCTTGCTCGCTGCGCGCTGTGATGCGCAACGTTGATGGCAGCGTGGCAGGGTCGGCGGCCCAGCTATGGTAGAGGCCCACGTCGAAGGGCGCGTCGATGTCGGTGTACAAGGGTTCGTCCGGCACTTCGGGGAAGCAGGGCAACGCAACGCTGTGCATCCACTTGCATTGGTGGAAG
>CADECG010000201.1 GCA_902825795.1 uncultured Bacteroidota bacterium | reverse complement strand
GTTGCCGTAATGGTCATACCCTGCATAGTTGCGGACATCACCGTTTTCAAGTTGCCAACGCCAACAACATTGCTCTTGCCGCCGATCGCAGTAAAGTATGCATCGAGCACTTGCTGGGCCGTCATACCGGCCGGAGGAGGTTGCACGGTCTCGCGGTAGATATCCCCGTTCATATCGTAGTACGTAACCGAGCCCTCGAAGCTGAATTGGGAAAGTTTGTTGGCTACCTCATCCTTGTCACCCACCACGAGGATCGTGCTGTGATCGGGCGTCATGAATTGTTTTGCCGCCGCCAGCACGCCTGCTGCCGTAACAGTATCCAATCGCTGCAAGTAGGTATTGTAGTGGTTGGCCGGAAGCCCGTACAAATAAGTGTTGAGCGCGAATCGTGCAATGGTGCGCGGATCCTCCAAGGACCTACCAAAGCTTCCAGCGAGGTAGCTCTTGGCCAGGGACAACTCCTCCTCAGTGACCGGATTCTCACGGATGTGCTCCAACTCGAATACGAATTCGCTCACCGCGCTATCAGTTACCGAGGTACGAACACTCGCACCAGCACTGAAGCTACCTGCATAGCGGTCCGCATCGAGGCTGCTGTATGCACCATAGGTGTATGCCTTGTCCTCGCGGAGGTTCTGCATCAGGCGTGCGTTGAACACACCGCCACCCAAGATGGTGTTCAGCACTTGGGCATCCACCTGCATCGGGTCCCAAGGGTGCAGATGAACAGGATACACCACACGGATCAACGATTGCGCCGCCCCCGGGCGATCAACCAACGCTACCCGACGCATTGATGGTGCAATCGGGACCTTCTTCGCCGTTCGGATGGGGCCCAGCCCATCCACAGTCTCGGTTCCGTCAACATCAAGCACCGGGACCACTTCCGTGTTCGGCGCCCAGTTGCCGAAGTACTTCTCGGCTGTTTGTCGGGCTTCCTGCTCAGTAATGTCACCAACGAACACCAAGTAGCTCTTTGCAGGCCGGAAAAACCGGTCGTAGTATGCCACTATTTGCTTGCGCGTAATGGCCTCCACGGTTTTTGAAGTGGCCACTTCACCATACGGATGACCCTTACTGAACGTCAGCGCCCGACCGACCTGGTCGGCTATACCATCGGGATCGTCCTTGCGGCTCTGCATGGCGCTGAGCATGCGTGTCTTGGCCTTCTCGAATTCAGCTGCTGGGAAGTTGGCGCTGCTGATCACGTCGCACACCAAGTTCATCAACGGCGTGAAATTCTTCTTGAGCCCACTGGCGAACAGGCCATCGGCCGTAGCGCTCAACTGCGCGCCCATGGCATCCACCTCCTCGTCGATCTGCGCCTTCGTCTTGCGACGTGTTCCGCTGGTCAGCAATTCGCCAACTAGATCGGTATAGCCCACGGCGGGGCTTTGCAGGAAGGGTTCAATGTCAAACCGCATCTGCACACTGATCGTCGGCAGCTTGTGGTTCTCCACCACGATCACCCGCATACCGTTTGCGAGGACGAACGAGGTGTGTTGGCCCACACGCACTTGCGGGGGTGGACCGGGATTGGGTGCCTTGGAGCGATCGAGTTGTGCGGTGGTCATTGCTGGAATGAGCAGGGCCGCGATGAGCAGTGCAGTGTTGCGGACCATCAGTTCTGTGAGGTGTTGGGCACGTAGTGCAGCACTACGCGGTTCTGCGGAACGAAGTACTCCTTGGCCACCCGTTGGATATCGGCGGCGGAGACGGCGAGATAACGATCCAACTCACCGTTCACGGTTTTGGTACCGCCCATGAACGTGTAGGCATTGGCCAAATTCTCGGCAACTCCGGTAATGCGGCTGTTCGCTTGAACGTATTCGGTTTCCAACTGCGCCTTCAACTTGGCCAACTCGGCGGCTGTGATCGGTTCCTTTCCAACCCGGGCGAACTCAGCGTTCATGCTCGCCTCCAACGTATCTGGATCAACCCCGGCAGCGGCGATCGCGAAGGCGATGGCCAAACCTGGGTGCTCGAACGGCAAACTGAACGAGCCGACGACCAAGGCCAGTTCCTGTTCATCCTTCAGTTTCGTTTGCAACCGCGACGAGTTTCCATTGCTCAGGATGCGGTTCAGCATGTCCACCGCATAGAAATCGTCGGTGCCGATGGCAGGAATACGGTAGGCTTGAACTACTGCGGGCAATTGAATGTTGTCCTTCACCACATCGCGCACCTCGCCATTCATCGGAGGCTCCTCCACTTTCACCGGAGGCACGTCGTTGCCTTGTGGAATACCGGCGAAATACTTCTTCACCAACTCCTTGGCCACATCCTGCTTGATGTCACCCGCGACGACCAGCACTGCGTTGTTGGGCACATAGTACGTTTTGTAGAAGGTGCGGTAATCCGCTTCGCTCGCTGCGTTCAGGTCTTCCATGAAGCCGATGGTGGGCCACTGGTAAGGATGCACGGTGTAGGCCCGTTTCAGCACTTCGATGAGAATGCTGCCATACGGCTGGTTCTCATATCGCTGGCGGCGTTCCTCCTTCACCACTTCGCGCTGCGTATCCACGCCGAGCTGGTCCACCTTGGCGTGCAGCATACGCTCGCTTTCCAGCCACAGGCCCAATTCCAACTGGTTGCTGGGCAGCACTTCGTAGTAATAGGTGCGGTCGCCGTTGGTGTTGGCGTTGAGCACTCCACCAGCCTTCTCAACGTGCTTGCTGAACTCACCACGGTCGATATTGGCCGAACCTTCGAAGAGCAAATGCTCGAAGAAGTGCGCGAAGCCGCGACGGTCGCTCGTTTCGTTCTTACTGCCTACGTGGTACATGACGCTGACGCTGACGATCGGCGTGCTATGGTCCTCGTGCAGGATCACATGTAACCCGTTGTCGAGGTCGAATTCCGTGAATGCGATGGGCTGCATCTGCGCACTGGCGGAAACGGCCAAAGCCGCCGCTATGGGCGCCAAACTTGCTCTGTTCATGTCGTCGGTTTCTGGCAAAGGGCCGCTAATGTAGGCCTGTAGGAGAAACCGGTTACGCTGCGGATGCCAGTCCAGCGCGGGCGCGTTGCAAACAAGCCTGTACATCTGAAATGCACCCCAGCAGGGTTCTACTTTCGTCACCAGCGCAACGGCTATGGAAGCAGTACCAACGCACATCCTGCCCTCTCCGGCCCTACAGCGCGCTGCACGCAACCGTTCGTACCGCTACTTGTTGACCCTTGTCGGCCCGGCCTTCGGGATGATCGGTTTACTGGGCCACGGACCGTGGTGCTGGCTGTTCCCGCTCTATGGGTTCCTGCTGGTGCCGATCGCGGACCTGGTTTTGCCGCAGAGCCATGGCCGCTTCAGCAAGGAAGAGGAGGAAGCTGCACTGAACGAACCGCTGTTCGACTGGATCGTTTATGCCATCGTGCCCATTCAATGGGGCCTGCTCATCCTGTTCTTCATCACCATTGGCGAAGTGGGGTTGACGCATTGGGAGATAGCGGGGCGCATTGCTACCATGGGCCTGCTGTGCGGGGTATATGGTATCAATGTGGCCCACGAACTCGGCCACCGCAGCAAGCGCTGGGAGCGCGACTTGTCCCGTGCATTGCTGCTTACCTCGTTGTACATGCACTTCATCATTGAGCACAATCGTGGCCATCATCGCCATGTGGCCACGCGCCAAGATCCGGCCAGCGCGCGCCGCGGCGAACCGCTTTACTTCTTCTGGGTGCGTACCATCGTGCGCAGTTGGTTCAGCGCTTGGCACTTGGAACGCGAGCGCTTGGGCAAAGCAGGACGGTCGGTGTGGAACATGGAGAACGAAATGCTGCGGTACATGTTCCTCCAAACGGCATTGTGTGTTGCCGTGGTGCTCTTTTTCGGCTGGTTCACCCTGGTCGCCTTCCTCATCGCTGCGGCCATTGGAGTGTTGCTGCTGGAAACGGTGAACTACATCGAGCACTACGGGCTGCAACGGGTGCAACGCGCCGATGGCACCTTTGGCCGAGTGCACCATGTGCATTCATGGAACAGCGACCACCCCATGGGCCGCCTCATGCTCTTCGAACTCACCCGCCACAGCGACCATCACCACAAAGCCAGCAAGAAGTACCAAACGCTGGAAGGATTGGAGGATGGCGCGCAGCTGCCCACGGGCTATCCGGGCATGATGATCCTGAGTTTAGTACCACCGCTTTGGTTCCGTATCATGCACCCGCGAGTGGATGCCCTGAAGGACACACACGCGGAACTCGCTTGACGATGAGCATGAACGCAACCTGGATCAGCACTGCGGATCGCCTACCGGCCGATGGCCAGCGCGTGCTGTGCTGGTTGCCCAGCAACACCATCCACTTGCCGGGGCGCATAGGCACCGAACAACGCAACGCCGTGATCATGAAGTTCGCGCACGAGCACTTCATCAAGAACCCCACGAAGACCGGCTACACCGGCAGCCCGCACTTCTGGCTGGGCGAAGGCGGCAGTAACAAGTTCTTCGGCGATGTGACGCATTGGATGACTTTGCCGGAGGAGCCTTGAACTGGTAAGCCCCGGCATGCTGGGGCTTACCAGTTCGTGAACACATAACCTACTGGACTTTCACAGCCTGCTCGGTAATGCGCTTGCCATCCAAGGTGAGTACAAGCCAGTAGGTACCAGCAGCCATTGCTGCGGTATTCCACATCATAGAGTGCTGCCCGGCCTGCACACCCGTATCGAAGAGCAGACCCATATCGCGGCCATTGGCATCGCTCACGCGCAACTGCGCGCGGCCACTGGTGCCAATGCGATAACTGATGGTGGGGTTCTCGGTGAACGGATTCGGCATAACCACCAACTCATCAAGGTGCAAGGCGCGCACATCGGTTGCGGCAGGTGCCAAGGTGTTGTCGATGTAGCCGATGGTGTTGGCGCCTTGATGCATGCGGGTGCCGTCAGCGACGGTGCAGCACGTGGCGAGTTGTTGTTCCATAAGGGTCACTTTCGACTCAAGTTGCTGGATAACCCCTTGTTGTTCTTGAATCGCCCCAGCCAGCCATGGTATCAATGCATCGTACTGCATCGCCTTAAACTGAAAACCAGGCACGGTCACGTTCCCCAAGGAATCAACTTGGTCGGGCTGTTGCAAGTCACGAACGATCTGCGGCAACACTGCCTCCACATCCTGTGCAAGGAACCCGAACTGAAGCGCAGTATCAAAGACCATTGTGGGATACTCGGATGCCTTGAGGCGGTAGCTCTTCGGTTGCAGCGCCATGATCTTGGCGAGCGCAGCATTCATCGGTAGCACGTCCTCTTTGAATTGGGCATCGGACGATTGCCAAGCGAAATTCGTGCAGTGCGTAAGGCCATCGAACCAACCCGCGAAGCCTGCGCCACCTGAGGGTCCGATCCCGATAGCAATGCCCCAAACAC
>CADECG010000200.1 GCA_902825795.1 uncultured Bacteroidota bacterium | reverse complement strand
AAGGACTACGGCAAGACGCACAAGAAGGTGTATTCCGATCTCACCACCGATCACCCGATCGACCTCTGCCGCTACCAAGTTGCAAACTGCTACATGGGCCGCATCGGCTTGATCAACAGCGGCGGCGCCAGCAGTGGCGCCAGCGATATGGCCGAGGCCGTCAAGACCGCCGTGATCAACAAGCGCGCCGGTGGCCAAGGGCTCATCAGCGGCCGCAAAGCCTTCCAGCGCCCCATGAACGAGGGAGTTGCCTTGCTGAACGCCATTCAGGATGTGTACTTGGATAAGAAGGTGACCATCGCGTAGTGAACCGCAAAACCGGAGAACGTTGAATGTAAAACCGAAGAAGTAGGATCACGGCATTCCACTTTTACATTCTGCGGTTCAACGTTCTGCGGTTCTTCGGTTCCATTCCCCGGTTTCTCCCCTCTCCTACATTCGTCTCCCCAACATTCGCCCATGGGCTGGTTCACACGCGTCAAGGAAGGCATCACCACCGCCACCGAGGAGAAGAAGGAAACTCCCGAGGGCCTGTGGTACAAATGCCCGGAGTGCTCGGAGATCATGACCTCGGACGACCACGAGAACGCGCTCTGGGTCTGCGCCAAGTGCGGCTACCACGAGAAGATCGGTAGCGAGGAGTACTTCGCCATCCTGTTCGACGACAACAAGTTCACCGAGATCGGCGGCGACTTGGTGGCGGCCGACCCCTTGAAGTTCGAGGACACGAAAAAGTACGCCGACCGCTTGAAGAAAAGCCGGACCGACAGCGGCCTGAAGGACGCCCTGCGCGCAGCCTACGGCAAGGTGGACAAGCACGAAACCGTGATCGCCTGCATGGACTTCCGGTTCATTGGCGGCAGCATGGGCAGTGTGGTGGGCGAGAAGATCGCCTTGGCCACCGATATGGCCATGAAGCGCAAGTGCCCGTTGGTCATCATCAGCAAAAGCGGCGGCGCCCGCATGATGGAGGCTAGCTTCAGCCTGATGCAGATGGCCAAGACCAGCGCCAAGCTGAGCCTGCTGGCCAAGAAGGGCCTGCCGTACATCAGTGTGGTAACCGACCCCACAACAGGGGGCGTTACGGCCAGCTTCGCCATGCTGGGCGACCTGAACATTGCCGAACCCAAGGCCTTGGTGGCCTTCGCTGGCCCGCGCGTAGTGCGCGAAACCATTGGCCGCGACTTGCCCGAAGGCTTCCAAACGAGCGAATTCGTGCTGGAGCACGGCTTTCTGGACAAAATCGTGGAGCGCAAGGACCTGAAGAAGAGCCTAGCGGCGTTCTTCACGTTCTTCGAGAAGTAGACTTGGCGGCCCTTTGCGACAAGTCTGGGTGCTCGTTCCGCCGCATAGCCCCGGATCCTATATTTGCCGCCCGTTCCGGGAATGGCCCGAACGGAATACACACGAGGACATGCACCTTTCCAGCGAAGCGAAACGCGACATTTTCAAGACCCACGGCGGCGACGTCAAGAACACCGGCGGCAGCGAAAGCCAGATCGCCCTTTTCACCAAGCGCATCGATCACCTGACCGAGCACTTGAAGGTGAACAAGAAGGACCACGCCACGGAGAAGAGCTTGGTACGCTTGGTAGGCCAGCGCAAACAGTTGCTGAACTACCTGAAGATGTACCACATCGAACGTTACCGTGCTATCATCAGCACGCTCGGCCTGCGTAAGTAAGCCGAAGGGCTGTCCGGCTCTCGGACAGCAGCAGCAACACATATGAAGGGGGCAATGGCGGCAACGCTCATTGCCCTTTTTGCTAAGGAATGAAGTACGGGCGGACGATCGTCCGCCCCCACACGCGGATGATCATCCGCCCCAACCACGAGATCAACCAACCAACAACCGCCCGGGAAAGGCCCGGGCACCAACCGTAAGGGCGACGATTTCGTCGCCCCAACAAGAGGCAAACAAGAAGAAAAGAAGATGAGACCACAAGGAATTACCAAGACCATCGACCTGGGCGATGGCAAAGTCATCACCATCGAAACCGGTGTGCTGGCCAAACAAGCGGACGGTAGTGTTACCGTGCGCATCGGCGACACGATCCTGCTGGCTACAGTGGTAGCCACCAAAGAAGCCCGTGAGGGCATCGATTTCCTGCCATTGCAGGTTGAATACCGCGAGAAGTTCAGCGCGGCCGGCCGTTTCCCCGGCGGCTTCTTCAAGCGCGAAGCACGTCCGAGCGATCACGAAACGCTTACCAGCCGATTGGTGGACCGCGCAATTCGCCCGCTATTCCCCGATGATTTCCACGGCGACATGCAGGTGATCATTTCGCTCATGAGCAGCGACAAGCAGAACCAAAGCGACGCGATCGCTTGTCTGGCAGGTGCTGCTGCTCTGGCCGTCAGCGATATTCCCTTCGGTGGGCCGGTGAGTGAGATCCGCGTGGTACGTGTGAACGGCAAGTTCATCCTCAACCCCACGTGGGCCGAACAGGAAGGTGCTGACATGAACCTCATCATCGCCGGTACCGCCAGCGACATCCTCATGGTGGAGGGTGAGATGAAAGAAGTGCAAGAGGCCGACATGATCGCAGCCATCAAGGTGGCGCACGATGCGATCAAAGTGCATTGCAAAGTGCTCAACGAACTGAGCGCAGCCGTGCCCAAGAGCCAAACCAAGCGCACCTACAACCACGAAAACAACGACCAAGCGATCGGCCAACTGATCAACGACTTCTGCTACCAGAAGTACTACGATCTGGCCTTGGTGCCCAGCGGCAAGGAAGAGCGCTCGGCCAACTTCGCCGCCATCAAGGAAGCTTGCTTGGCCACATTGACCGACGAGCAGAAGACCGACAAGGCGATGCTCGGACGCTTCTTCAAGAAGACCCAGAAGAAGGCGGTGCGCAAGGTGGTGCTGGACAAAGGCGTTCGCCTCGATGGCCGCAAGACCACCGATATCCGCGACATCTGGAGCGAGATCGACGTACTGCCGGGCACCCACGGCAGCGCCATTTTCACCCGTGGTGAAACACAGGCGATCAACATGGTGACGCTCGGTAGCTCGATGGACGAACAGACCATTGACGTTGCAACCGGCAAGAGCACGGTGAACTTCATGCTCCACTACAACTTCCCCAGCTTCAGCACGGGCGAAGTGAAGCCGATCCGCGGCCCCGGCCGTCGTGAAGTGGGCCACGGCAACTTGGCGCTCCGCGCCTTGAAGCCAGTGATCCCACCAGCACCGGGCAACCCCTACACCATCCGCCTGAACTGCGATGTGCTTGAGAGCAACGGCAGCAGCAGCATGGCCACGGTGTGCAGTGGAACGCTCGCGCTGATGGATGCCGGTATCAAGATCACCGCCCCTGTGAGCGGTATCGCCATGGGCATGATCAGCGACGGCAAGCGCCACGCGATCCTCAGCGATATCCTCGGCGACGAAGATTTCCTCGGCGACATGGACTTCAAAGTGACCGGTACGGCCAAGGGCATTACCGCCACCCAGATGGACATGAAAGTGGACGGCCTGCCTTACGAAGTGCTCGCACAAGCTTTGGAGCAAGCGCGCCAAGGCCGCCTGCACATCCTCAGCGAAATGCTGAAGACCATCGCTGAACCACGCGAAGACTACAAGCCCCACGCACCACGCATCATCACATTCGATGTGCCCAAGGAGAGCATCGGACCCATCATCGGCCCTGGCGGCCGCGTGATCCAGGAGATCCAGGCCGAAACGGGTGCTGTGGTGTCCATCGACGAGGTGGACGGCCGTGGCATCGTGGAAGTGAGCAGCGAGAACAAGGCCAGCATCGATGCGGCCGTTGCCCGCATCAAGTCCATCGCCTTCCCGCCACAAGCGGAGATCGGCGTTACCTACAAAGGCAAGGTGAAGACCATCATGCCCTACGGAGCGTTCGTTGAGATCTTCCCCGGAACGGATGGCTTGTTGCACGTGAGCGAGCTCGCTTGGAGCCGCGTTGATCGCGTGGAAGACTTCCTGAAAGAAGGCGAGATGATCGAATTCCAAGTAACGGGCAAGGATCCACGCAGCGGCAAACTGAAATTGAGCCGTCGTGTATTGCTGCCTAAGCCGGAAGGCTACGTGGAGCGCGAACCCGCCATGGAAGGTGATCGCCGCGATGACCGCCCACGCCGCGAGTTCCGTGATCGTGGACCACGGAGGGACTAAGCCTCACCCCCTGCCCCCTCTCCCAAGGAGAGCGGGTTGAACAAGGGCCGCCAACGTGCGGCCCTTGTGCTTTTGAGACCTGCGATCCACGCAACGCGGCTCGATCGTATGTGTGCTGCTCAGTGCCTGATACCAAGGGTTTCGGAATTGTCTTCAACAGTTCAGTAACCCATGCCTCGGTGCTGCCGTTGAAGGCTCCGGCTTAAAATCCCCGCACAGCATATGGCACGTATGAGGCAGTTGAAGATCGTGAAGCAGGTCACGAACCGCGACACACCGTCGTTGGACAAGTACCTGACCGAGATAGGCAAAGTGAAGTTGATCACGGCTGCCCAAGAGGTGGAGCTTGCACAACGCATCAAACGCGGGGACGATCTTGCGCTGGAGGAATTGACGAAGGCCAACCTGCGCTTCGTGGTATCGGTGGCGAAGCAGTACCAAGGTCAAGGCCTTACCCTGCCCGATCTGATCAGCGAGGGCAACCTCGGTTTGATCAAGGCGGCCACCCGTTTCGACGAGACCCGCGGATTCAAATTCATCAGCTACGCCGTGTGGTGGATCCGTCAACAGATCCTCCAGAGCTTGGCCGAACAAGCACGTATCGTGCGCCTACCGCTGAACAAGATCGGCTCCATCAACCGGATCAACAAGGCCTTCGCCAAACTGGAGCAGGAACATGAACGGCCACCCACAGCTGCCGAGCTGGCCGAGGTGCTGGAGATGACCCTGGAAGAAGTGAAGACGAGCTTGAACAACAGCGGCCGACACTTGAGCATGGATGCTCCCTTGCGTGAAGGCGACGACAGCGGTACCATGTTGGACGTGTTGCACAATCGCGATATCCCCGACCCCGAGGAAGCCATGATGAGCGACAGCCTGCGCACGGAGATAGAACGCTCGCTGGACGCACTGACAAGCCGCGAAGCCGATGTGATCCGACTTTACTTCGGACTCAAGGGCAACCAGCCGCACACGCTGGAGGAGATCGGCCAGAAATTCGAGCTGACACGGGAACGTGTTCGTCAGATCAAAGAGAAAGCGATCCGTCGCCTAAAGCACCACGGTCGAAGCCGCACGCTGCGCGCCTACCTGGGCTGAACCATAGCATTGAATGAGAAGGGCCGTTCCGACATATCGGGGCGGCCCTTTCCTGTTCGCGATACCTTCGGCGCCCAGCGCATGCCACACATTCTTGCTCCTTCTCTCCTTTCCGCCGACTTCGCCGACCTGAAGACCGCCGTTAAGCTGGTGGATGAGAGCCCCGCACCC
>CADECG010000199.1 GCA_902825795.1 uncultured Bacteroidota bacterium | reverse complement strand
CGTTGTTCGCGACGCTACCGGGTTGTACCCTGAAACCGGAGAGCAATAGTTTGTCGTCAGGACCCGCTATGATGGCAGTGGCCTGCCCCCATTGCGGCGCAACGAACGGGAGAAGAAGAACGCCGTTCACGCCAAAACCGGGATCCGGGCTTCCATCGTTGCTGAAGAGTGCGACAATAGGTTCATCGTCCTGTCCATTGAACCCACGATACCCGCATGCGGCGATCCGTCCATCAGACAGAATGCTAACACCCTTCACGCCCTCGTTGTCGCTCCCCATGTCGAAAGTGGCGATACCGCCGATACCGAAACCGGGATCCAAGACACCGACGGGGTCGAAACGAACGAGCATCCAGTCCGGATAGCCGATCGGATAAGCATAGCCGCCGGCTACAACCGAACCGTCGGGTAGTAGATCCATGCAAAGCCCTGTGCTGCCGCTCACTCCGGATATCGCTACGCCGTTGGCGCCGTACGTTGCATCTGGAACACCGGTCGGGCTGAAGCGCGCGCACGTCAACCCGTTCTCATCGTCTTGGCCGGTGATCACAATGCGGTCATCACTCATGATCCGTATGGCGTATGCGGCTTGGAAGCCCGGCCCTCCGCCGAGATCGGTCAGCAGCAAGCCACCCGTGCCGAATGATCCATCCGGGGAACCATCGGGCAGGTATCTGGCGAGCACCACGTTGGCATCCAAAGAGATGTCGTACGATAAGCCAGCGACCACCACATGCCCGGTGCTTTGCACTCCAATGGAATTTGCATGATGGATATCGTCAACGGCATTCGTGTAAACGACCCCACCGGTACCGAACAACGGGTCCGGTGAGCCATCGGACAATAGCCGTTGCACCACGATCGTGGAGGTGCTGCCGTCCGTTACCCAACCAGCCCCAAGGATCTTTCCATCGGGCTGCACGGTCACGGCGTGGATCTGGTCGTCGGAAGCCGAAAGGTCCCAAACAAAAAGGCCATCACCGCTGAAGCCTGTGTCCAACGAACCGGCTTGCGCTATACATCGACATTGGGACGTGATGAAGAACAGTGCGATAGGAATGGTGATACGCATATGCCCGAGGTGTTGGACGGTGGATGAATATCGCACATGTATCCGTGGCCGTTGCCGGCGTTGTGATGTTCTTCTCGACTTGCGTTGGTTGGTTGCCTCACATGAACGCAGCGAGAGGAATCTATATTTGGTGCCTTGTCATTCGGGGTGTAGCTCAGCCCGGTAGAGTGCTACGTTCGGGACGTAGAAGTCGGAGGTTCGAGTCCTCTCACCCCGACAAGGCCAAAGGCCCTTGCGAACAGTCGTGAGGGCTTTGTGTTTCCACCAACCATTCTGGGCGCAAAGGTGCTCTGCGCGATACAGTCGGGCGGATCGAATGGTTTACAAAAGGATCACGGTTCCAATGGACTTTTCCGAGAACGTAACGGGGATGAGAGTGGAATGAGATCAATTCCGGACGATCGCCCTAAGCATCGAATTTGTACCCCACGCCCTTTACGGTCTTGATGTTCTGCTCGCCGATCTTTTCGCGGAGCTTTCTGATATGCACATCGATGGTGCGGTCGCCAACAAAGAGATCATTGCCCCAGACCTGACCATAGATCTCGTCGCGCTTGAACACCTTACCGGGCTTGGAGAGGAGGAGCGTGAGCAACTCGAATTCCTTCTTGGGAAGCTGCACTTCGCGATCACCTATGTACACGAGCACTTTCTCCATGTCCACACGAATGCCGTTCGCCTCCAAGACCATGTCATCACTGTGTCCGGCGACCTTGCGCTTCAGCAGAGCCTTCACCTTGCTCACGAACACCTTCGGTCGCACAGGCTTGGTGATATAATCATCGGCACCGGCCTCGAAACCAGCGATCTGGGAATAATCCTCTCCGCGGGCGGTGAGGAAAACGATGAGCGCATCCTTGAACTCGGGCATTTCGCGCAACTGCATACATACATCAACGCCATCCATGCCCGGCATCATGATGTCCAAAACGATCAACTGCGGCTTGAATTCCTTGGCTTTCTTCAGCCCTTCCTTCCCGTTCTGCGCGGTGATCACTTGGATGCCCTCACGCTCCAGATTATACTTGAGAAGCTCGAGGATGTCCACCTCGTCATCTACCAACAACACCTTTGCATTTGTCATGCTCAGCGGTTCTTCCATCTCATGCGGCAAAGGAATCCCGACAAGTCGGGACGGGTGTTAAGCGTTGGTCAAAAGTAGGTTACGTCATACAGTATCCGGGGCACTGGAGTTGAGCAATGATGGCTATTACATTCGCCTCCGTCTGAGGAATTCAGGCATAAGCGGGAGTAGCTCAGTTGGTAGAGCATCAGCTTCCCAAGCTGAGGGTCGCGGGTCCGAATCCCGTTTCCCGCTCGCAGGAGGAGGTCTTTGGCCTCCTCCTTTCGTTTCCGGATGCACCGGTCCGTCAACGCATTGGTGTTGACGAAGCAAGCAGTATCCGTCGTCCGGCCGAACCCGCGCCCGGCAACTTTGCCGAACACATGCCAGCAAAAGGAAAGACTGCATCCTCGGGATCGACGGAGTTACGGGTTGTGGAACTCTTCGCAGGGGTCGGCGGATTCAGGATCGGGCTTCAGGCGGCCAACAAGCGCCGCACCGGACCGGCTTATAGGGTGGTATGGAGCAATCAATGGGAGCCGAGTACCAGAACCCAAGATGCATCAAAGATCTATGAGGCCCGCTTCGGCGGGGAGGGTCATAGTAACGAGGACATTGGCACGGTCAACGCAACGGATATACCCGATCACGACCTGTTGGTAGGTGGATTCCCTTGTCAGGACTATTCCGTAGCGAGCACGCTGAAGGCGTCCAAGGGCATCCAAGGAAAAAAGGGCGTGCTGTGGTGGGAGATCCATAGGATCCTGCGGGAAAAGGCCCTAAGCCCGAAATATTTACTGCTGGAGAACGTGGACCGACTGCTCGGATCACCGGCCAAGCAGCGCGGACGGGACATGGCCATCCTGCTGCGCAGTCTTTGTAACCTTGGTTATGCCGTTGAATGGCGCGTAGTGAACGCAGCGGATTATGGAATGCCCCAGCGGCGCAAGCGCATTTTCATTCTCGGTTGTCACAACACTTCGCCCTTGTTCGGCAGGTTTCAAACAATGTTGACCAATGAAGCAGGGCTTCAGGGCGGAATACTTCAAGAGGCCTTCCCGGTGGTCGCGGGTAGCCGAGAAGAGAAACGCTTCGAATTGAACGAGCGCATCGATCGTATCAGCGCGGCCTTCAACGCAGTTGGCGGGAAGAGCCCTTTTAAGGAGTGCGGGGTTATGGTGAACGGTAAAGTACTAACAGCACGTGTGGATCCGCGCTACACAGGCACGCGGGCGACCCTGGGCGAACTGTTGAAACCCGATCACGAGATCCCCGGTGAGTTCTTCATTCCACGCTCTCAAGTGCCGAAGTGGCGGGCCTTGAAAAATGCCAAAAGCGAAGAGCGCATCTCCCGCAGCACTGGCTTCAAGTACTCCTACTCGGAGGGATCCATGGCTTTTCCGGACCACCTCGACCGGCCAGCCCGAACGATCGTAACAGGCGAAGGTGGGTCGGGCCCGAGCCGGTTCAAGCACGTCGTGCTGACATCGGAAGGTAAGTACCGTCGACTGGTGCCGGAAGAGCTTGAGTTGATCAATATGTTCCCTCCTGGGCATACAGAAGGGGCGAGCCCGAGCCGTCGCGCCTTTTTCATGGGTAACGCGCTTGTTACGGGTGTTGTTGAACGCATCGCTCGAAAACTGTCCGCGGCGGTAGCAAGGGCTTGAGGCTACCTTCGTCTTCATTCGCTTGGACTTTGAGATCCGCTGTTTTGCTCGTATTGGTCGGCATTGTCCGTTCATGGGCCATTGGGCAGGCTTGTTGTGCATCCACGAATGCTAAACAGTTTGAAGAGTTGGCGACCAACGAGTCTTTCGGTAAGCAGCATTTGGAGCCCATCCCGTATGCCGGAGACCCGATAGCCGGGGCGTGGGTCGAATTTCCGCTTGGCAATGGCGCTCAGGTGAAGGCATGGCTCGTTGCAAGCAAGGACTCGAGTGATCGATGGTTGTTCGTTTTTCATGAGTGGTGGGGGCTGAACGACCACATACGTGCAGAAGGCGCGCGGCTGGCAGGGCTGCTGGATAGCACTAACGTGCTCTGCTTGGACATGTATAGCGGCAAAACAAGCGCGGACCGCAATGGCGCGGCTGCCTTGATGGGCGCATTGGACATGGAACGAACGGACGCGATAATCGCTGGCGCAGCAGCATTTGCCGGGGCAGCGGCGCAGGTAGCCACCCTAGGGTGGTGCATGGGCGGTGCGCTGTCGCTTCAGGCTTCGCTGGCGTTGGGTAAGCAAGCATTCGGTTGCGTCATCTATTATGGTATGCCGGAAATGGATGCGAAAAAACTTGCTGGCCTCCAAGCTCCGGTGCTTGGCATATTCGCCAGTGACGATGCATGGATCAACCCGGACGTTGTGGACCGTTTCACCACCGCCATGCACAAAGCGGGAAAGACCGTTACAGTGGAGTCATACAAGGCCGACCATGCGTTCGCGAACCCGAGCAATCCGCACCATGATGCAAAGGCAACCCGAGACGCCAATGCCAAGGCACTCACCTTTATTGCGCGTTCTTTGGGTATATCGAAAACAGCGATCGACAAATGAGCAGCAGTGAAGGTCCAACAGCTATGGCCGTTCTTGGCGCAGGCTGTTTTTGGTGTGTAGAGGCGGTGTTCGCGGAATTGAAAGGCGTGGTCTCGGTAACTCCTGGCTTCTGCAACGGTTCTACGAAGAACCCCACTTACAAAGAGGTCTGTGACGGCACGACCGGACACAATGAAGTGGCGCAGATCGTATTCGATCCGTTGGTGATCACCTTCGACGAGTTGCTCGAAGTATTCTGGCAAACCCACGATCCCACCACCTTGAACCGACAGGGCAATGATATTGGGGACCAATACCGGTCAGGGGTCTACTTCATCGACGACTTCCAGCGCGAACGCGCCGAACATCGGCGCGATGAACTCAATAGGAGCGGTGCATTTCAGGGACCGATCGTCACGGAGATCGTTCCGCTCGATCGATTCTATCCCGCTGAAGACTATCACCGGAATTACTTCGCACTGAACCCGGATCAAGGCTATTGCCAGATGGTGATACGGCCGAAACTCGAGAAGTTCAAGAAGGCCTTTGGCACGAAATTGAAGTCTTGAGCAGGACTTCCTTCGATAAACTTGCACATAGTAGATCCATCCCCATGAAACGGTCATTTATCATTCCAGCGTTGGTGATCGGCGCTCTCCCTTTTGGTCACTCCGTTTCCGACATTGAACTCGTGCCGAACGGCGGTTTCGAGACCATCAGCAAGGAGGCCAAGACTTGGGACCAGATCCGCTTGGCCGAAGGCTGGGGGAATGCCACTCTTGGTATGAGCGAATTGTTCAGCAAAAGCGCTCCG
>CADECG010000198.1 GCA_902825795.1 uncultured Bacteroidota bacterium | reverse complement strand
TTGCCGATCGATGAGCGCTTCGAGGCAGCGATTGCGGAGGACTTTGAACGGCAAAAGACCATCGAGAATGATTGGACGGTAGGAGACGATGCGATGGCTTCCAACTCGGACCGCAGCGTGACACCGACGCGGAACGCGGACGGTACTGAGCAACTGAATATCGTGCCGACGCAAGCGCAGCGTGACGGGCTGTCCGGGCAAACTACCGGTGATCGCACTATCGATACGGGGACGAAGACGACCGGCATATCTGAGGGTGCCAGTGCGCTCACCACCACGCGGACCGAGGCGCAGCGCGATGCGTTGGCCAACCAGCCGACCGGTCGGGATGGTGGTATCGGTAACGCCCCGGTGCAGGAAAGTCCTGATGCTGGAACGAACACCGGTACGGTGGTCACAGTGCCCGCCGACAGTGTATTGCCCACCACTCCGGATCCGGGCGCTGCACTCGTTTCATCACCCGATCCAGCACAACAGCGTTTCCTGCGCGAGAACGAACTGGCCGAACTGGAGCAGATGCGAGCGGCTGAGAAGAACAAGGATGAACGCGCGCGCTTGGATGCCCGCATTGCCGAAACGAAGCAACAGCTCGCAATCGAGGACTTGGTGGGAGCCGTTGACGAAGGTGGGCAAGAGCCGACCACAATGGCATCGGATACCCCGACGTTCGCGCGGCCGGCGATCGACTTCGATCGTGCGACCACTGACGACCAGTTGATCGGAAAGGTGTTCGGCAACTACACGAGCGACAGGGAGCATACGCTGAAACTCACGGACCCCTTAGAGCGCGCCACAGCAGGCCACGGTCTTGAGCTGATGCTCATCGACAGTTTGCAAGCCGAGAGCGATCGGCAGACGGATGTCTTGGAGAGTGCGCCGGAACGAGCGGACGAATTGTTGCCAAGGATCGAGCGCCTGAGGCAGATGCGCCTATCCCACACGGCCCTGGCGGATCGCTACTTGAAGGAAGCCGAGTCATTGGAACGGAGCGCCACCGATGGCGTCGAACCCAACGAGGACTATGCGATCGATCCGGGGGGCAATGGCGCTCAGGCGGGCCTGAAACCTGTGCGCACAACCGGCACTGAACATCTCGACTCCTATATCGCGATCGTACCCGATGTGGAGTTTGTTCTCGAAAGTCCTGTTGAATACCGCAGCACCAAAGTAGCGGATGCTGTTTCGTTGCGGGACCAAGACATAGAGCAGATGGTGCGAATGGAAGAAGAGATCGACTCCTTGGAAACGGTTCTGGAGGGAATGCAACGAGGTAAGGGCTATGAGAAGATCCGCAAACAAGCGGACAAGCTCATCGATGATCGAGTGATACTGCGAACGGAGATGGGTGCGCGCTCCGCCTATTTGAGCGAGAAGGAATACGCCTATTCGAGTGATAGCCTCAAGGGTGTCCGGGGCGATGTCAACAAGATGGGGCTAGCGCCGGATGAGCCGCTGGTGCAAATGGCCATGCAATTGGAAGAGGACGCGCGCACACAATTCACCAAGGCCCAGTCATTCCGAAAGAAGGCCGAACGTGTGGAGGATATTGTCGTTCGCGATAGTCTGTTCCGTGAAGCGTTCAGCCTGGAACTGCAGGCATTGCGCGGGTTGGACCAAGCCATTACCGTCAATAATTTCATTCTGAGCAGGGATTTTGAGCGCGGCACCCCGCAGTCCTATGCCAACATCGAACGGAAGATGTTCGGACCGGAAGAACCGATGGGCGAGGCCTTGACCGAAGAGCGGGTCGATCAAAAGAATACAGCGACCTCGTTGGATACGCTTAACATGGAGATCGGGGAAACCGGAACGGCTGAACCTGTTGTTGAAATTGTTCAGCGGTCAAGCGATCAGTTCGAAACCGAAGTTGGCCAAGAGCCCGGCCGAGCAGCTATTGGCGTTCAATCGTTCAGTGGCGACACTGTTCCTGCTACGTCCGCAGAGCCGATGAACGCAAGTCAAGGAGAATTACCGTTGACAAGTGGTGTTGCTGATGGCACTCGCAATGCGGCCGACACCACTGGGGTTCTTGGGGTCGTGGGCTCCGAGGCTACGCAACGGCCCACTTGGAATTCATTACAGTCCGAAGATCTTGCTGCAAGGGCCAATGTGGCCATGGAGGATGCCCGTATGATGGAGCGGATCTCGGTGGAAGAGGCCGACGCGGCCATCGCGTTGCGTGACAGTGCAAGCACCGCTAGACGGCGCGACAAGGATGGTTTGGAGAAGCAAGCATTGCTCGCCCAGAAGCGGTCCGATGAATTTCATGCGAAGTCTCTCGCCAGCGCTGCTGCGAGCGATTCATTGCTGGCATTACAACGGGAAGCGGAGCATGCACAGGCCTTCCGCGATCGGTTGAACCGGTACTACTATTTGACCGGTCTGGAGGAAGATGTCGTGCTGGGGCAAACGGATCAAAGCCGGTATTTCGAAGCCCGCTCCAAAGCGCTGGAGCAACGCGAGCGCTCGGATCTGGTGCGTATGGAGGCGATCAGCACGCGGCAACTCGCACAGGCGCTTTCCGAGCAGAGCAAGGCGGTGCTTGCCGGGGCCACGGGTGCGCAAGGGGCGACAACGGACGAGATGGCGCAGGCCGCATCGCTTAACGATAGGGCGGTGCAGTTGCACCAACGTGCCGATTCGCTTGAGGCGGTATCCGCACGATCCGATGGCTCGGCCGCAATGAACGAAAGTCAGGCGGCCGCACTGTTGCAAGGCTTACCTGCGGAACGCAGTACGGAGATCATGGCGTTGGAACAGCGCACGAGACGCACGGAACCGATGCTCGCCGAAGCACGCAGCACGCAACCACGGGCTGTTGAAGGGAACACCTCTTCCAATCTGCAGGGGAGCGTGGGCGCCAACGTCGTTCCTGAACCCGTGCAAAGCAATGCGCAGCCCCGAACGGACGGCGGAGCTGCCGATACTTCCCGGTCGGTGCAAGATGCTGCCGCAACTCCTATCGGCGATCGCCCACTGTTGCCTATGCTTGAAGCAGACGTGTTCACCATACTGCCCCCGGGGGAGCGACAGGCTGGCCCCATTGTACTTGACGGTCCGTTACCGGCCGGCTTGGTTTACAAAGTCCAGATCGGTGCGTTCCGGTTCCCGATATCCGAGGACCTGTTCAGCGACATGACACCCGTGACCGGTGAAACCGTTGGCAATGGAATGGTGCGCTACATGGCGGGCATGTTCACTGAATATGCGAATGCTGATAACGCCAAGGTCCAAGTACGCGACCGCGGTTACCGGGATGCGTTCGTGGTCGCTTACATGAACGGGAAACGTATCAGCTTGACCGAAGCACGGATCGCACAAAGCGCTGCGGCGATCCCGGGAGCGATCGCCCAGAACGAGCCGGAGGTTATGCCGTCGGTGAACGTTTTACCGACCCCCGCGCCAGTAGTGGAGTCCGCACCGGTCCAACTGCGTCCGGCCACCGCGCAGGTCGTTGTTCCCGTTGTGCCAGAGGATGAGACCGCAGTTCTGGCGAAATATCCCGGTTCCGCACAAGAAGTGGTATCGGCTTTTGCGCCCGCATCCAACGCCGTCGACTATTACAATGTGCCTGGCGCTGCTCCTGCGAAACAGGTGGAAATGATCAAGGGGCTCTTCTTTACCGTGCAGGTAGGTGTGTACAGCAAACCGGTGGCGTTGGACAAGTTGTACAACATCTCTCCGCTGAATAGTGAATTGACGGAAACCGCCAAGGTGCGTTACACGACCGGCGTGTATTTGGATACGGAGAAGGCCCGTGTCCGGAAAGATGCTACCGTCGCGCTCGGGGTACAGGATGCGTTCGTTACGGCCTACCTCAATGGCAAACGGATACCGGTACGCGATGCCCGCGCGCTACTCGCCAAGTTCGGCAGTAGTGTGCTGGCGGACCCTGCCTTGGCTACGCCATAGTGATGGAGAGAAATTACCTCCCCTCAGCTTCTACATTTGCATGCCTAAGACGCAAATACGATGTCGGCACAAGTCGAGGAACAGGAGGTTGTACTGTTGGAACGTGAGGCATCGAGCAGCCATGAGATCGTCCTGCACAATGATGACGTGAACACGTTCTCGCATGTGATCATCAGCTTGATCGAGATCTGCTCTCATGAGCCTCTGCAAGCGGAGCAATGCGCATGGATAGTCCACAATAACGGTAAGTGCAGTGTGAAACGAGGCGCATACCGGGATCTGGAACCCATGTGCTCCGCGCTTCAGATCCGCGGCCTTTCGGCCGATATCAACTGATCGTTCACATGAAGAAGATCGGAGTATTGCTGTTGGTGATCGCGTTCGCGGTTGCATGCGCCAAAGTGCCGATCACCGGTCGGAGCCAGATGAATCTGCTGCCAGAGAGTCAACTCATGGGTATGAGTTTGACGGCCTATCAAGACTTCCTAAAGGAGAACCCGGCAATGCCCGGCTCAGACCAACGCGTTCAAATGGTAAAGCGGATCGGCGATAAGCTGGCGGCGGCCGCAACCAAGTATTGCAACGAGAATGGCGCGGGTGATCGGGTGGCGGGTTTCCAGTGGGAATTCAATGTGGTGGACGATCCCACGGTGAACGCTTGGTGCATGCCTGGCGGAAAAGTTGTCGTGTACACCGGTATCCTTCCCATTACTCAGGATGAAGCTGGTTTGGCAGTCGTCATGGGCCACGAGATCGCGCATGCCATTGCACGCCATGGTAACGAGCGCATGAGCCAAGGTGTGGCGATCCAGGGTGCTGGTATCGGCTTGAGTGTTTTGTTGAGCGAGAAGCCCCAATGGACCCAGGACCTCTTTCTACAGAGCTATGGTATTGGCAGTCAGTTGGGCATGCTGGCGTATAGCCGTAACCACGAGAGCGAGGCCGACAAGATGGGGTTGATATTCATGGCGATGAGCGGATACGATCCGCGGGTCGCACCCAAGTTCTGGGAGCGTATGAGCGCTAATGGAGGAGCGGCCCCACCGGAACTCCTCAGCACCCATCCCAGCGACGCCCGTCGGGTGGCAGATCTTGAGGCATACATGCCCAAAGCATTGGAGCACTTTAAGCCCTGAGATCGCTCGGAGCGTTCTGGGCTGCTGCGGTCAGCAGCGTCGAATACCATCAAGGCGATGGGAACTCTTTGCGGAAGGCGTCGTTAAAGCGGCAGCCTGTAACACGGAACAAACGTGTTCAGTCCAGCGAATGAACAGCCCTACTCCGACGACCGCGCTCAAGATCACCGCCATTGCTTTGTGCATTGCCATTGGAATGGAGAGCGATGCTCAATCCTTCAGAGTGAAGATCAGCACAGGCATGAACGGGTTCTACGACGAGACCATGGTCCATTTCGGGATCGGAGTTCCTACCGTTGATCCGAATGATATTCCGAAGATCGGCATGGGTGGGGGGGCGGCTCCTGCAATAGCGAGCGTTTCTGCTGACGGGGCCGATCTTATGTTCAACGCGCATGGCCCCATCAGTGGCAACATCAGTGTGCCGATCAAAGTCTCTTGCGGAGTGAACGGGGTTTACACATTGACCATCTACGACGTGCAAGGGCTTTTTGGTGGT
>CADECG010000197.1 GCA_902825795.1 uncultured Bacteroidota bacterium | reverse complement strand
GCTCACGCGATCGCTGATCCGTTCCATCACTTGCCCACTTCGATCACTTGCTTGTAGAGTGCTTCGTACATCGGCAGCACCTTGTTCACATCGAAACGCTTGGCCTCGGTCAGCGCGCCTTCCCGATAACGGGCCAGCGTAGCGTCATCCCCAAGGATCTTCAAGGCGTTGGCGCTCATCGCTTCCACATCACCAACGGGGCTGAGCAAGCCGCTCACACCATCGCGGTTCACCTCGGGCGTGCCGCCGGTATTGCTGCTTACCACTGGCACACCGCAAGCCATGGCTTCCAAAGCCGCCAAACCGAAACTCTCGGTTTCGCTGGTGAGCAGGAACAAGTCGCAGGCTACGAGCACGTCCTCCGGGACAGTGAGCTTCCCAAGAAACTGCACGTCGCCACAGAACTCGCTGTAGCGGCAAGCGGATTCAATGCGCTGGCGATCGGGGCCATCACCGATGAGCAGCAGTTTGGCGGGCATCTTGGCACGCACGCGCTTGAACACTTCCATCACATCATCCACCCGCTTCACGGGCCTGAAATTGCTCACGTGCACCAGCAGCCGCTCACCATTCGGGGCGTGGCGCGTCCGCACGGCCGATGCGTTCGCGCGATCGTACTGGTCGATGCAAACAAAGTTGGGCACCACATGGATCTCGCGCTTCACGTGGAAATGCTCGTAAGTGTCGCGCTTCAAGCTTTCGGAAACGGCGGTTACCGCGTTGCTCTGCTCAATTGCGAAAGAGATCACCGGCTCGAAGCTGGGGTCGCGACCTACCAAGGTGATGTCAGTACCGTGCAAGGTTGTTACAAAGGGCAATCGGATCCCCTGTGCCTCGAGGATGCGCTGGGCCATGTAAGCGGCCGATGCGTGCGGTATGGCGTAGTGCACGTGCAACAGGTCCAGCTTCTCGTACTTGGCCACGTCCACCAGTTTGCTGCTGAGCACCAATTCGTAAGGTTGGTAGTCGAACAGCGGATAGTCGCTTACGCGCACTTCGTGGTAATGGACACTACCGTCCAAGGGTCGCAACCTGACGGGCTGCTGGTAGGTGATGAAATGCACCACATGCCCCTTGGCCGCCAGCGCGTGCCCCAGTTCGGTAGCCACTACACCGCTTCCTCCGAAAGTCGGGTAACAAACGATGCCGATGCGCATGCTGTGTCGCTGAAGGGGTGAAGTAGTTGGATCACAAAGCCGGGCAGCGAAGATGAGCGCACCGATCGGCGGGTGCGAAAGTCAGGAAATGAAATGATCGTTAATGCATCGAACCAATGAAGATGGCTCGTGTACGGGGCGGCCAAACCAAACTCCCATGTACTTACGCACCATTTTCCTCCCAACGGGTCTTGCTTCCGCCCTGCACGCCCAGCCCCAAGCCTTGGGCAATCTCTGGTACGAGGAGAACAGCCGCATTTTCTTCCAGCAAGCCGAACAGCCGGTGAAAGCAACCGTGCAAGGCAACCTGCTCTATCTGGAAGTGAACGCCATGATGAACGCCAAGGCCAACAGTTACTTGGCCATCTTCCATGTCACCCAGTTGGGACAGACCGCCGAAGAGGCCGACAGCCTGATGAGCGAACGCGTGAACGGTCTTGTCCGCCGAGTGAAAAAGGACGGTGTATTGGACCGCGACGTATTCACCGACATGCTCTCGTTCGTGCCGGTGTACGAGTACGAGGCGATCAGGAAACTCTTCAGCAAGACCTATCAGGAAGTGCCGGCCGGGTTCGAGATCCAGAAGAACATCCACATCCGGTTCGATGATGCGCGCACCTTGGACAAACTGGTGACCGCTGCGGCCAAGGAAGAGATCTACGACCTGGTGAAGGTGGACTTCTTCGTGGAGCAGCAGAGCGCGTGCTATGACACACTGCGCATGTTCGCTACCAAGTTGCTGCAACAGAAACTCGCCAACTTCGAGAAGCTCGGTCTTAAGGTGGAAGAAAGCCACCGCACCGCCGCCGAGAAGAACGGGGCCTACTTCCCACTGGATCGATACACCACCTACAAAGCCCACAGCCAGGCCTCCCTCAACAGCAAACGCAAAGGCCAATTGACCAACGACGTACGGAAGCCCACCACCCTCTTCTACAACAAGGTGCCCTATTCCAACTTCGATATCGTCCTGCACGCGGAGATCACTGAACCGCCCGTGCAATACACCTACAACCTCACAATGGTCTGCCAACTACCGGAAGCATTCCAGAAGAAGGAGAAAGAGGTGAAGGAGATCATCAAGCACATCTGGATCACCGACAAGGGCGACGCGAAGACGATACTACTCCCTTGAGGCCGTCAAAGAGACGATCATCACCCAGCATTGGTCGACAGTACCTTCCTTTGGAGGTGTGAAAGCCATAACCCTGATATCGTTTGCCACAATGCTCTTCGCGGCCTGCGGCAACGACGCTGAAACGATCACCCCGACCGTTGGCCCCATCACCGAAAGCGTTTACGCCAGCGGTGTGGTGAAGGCCGAGGGTCAATACCAAGTGTTCCCCACGGTGAACGGCACAGTGGTGGAACTACTGGTGAGGGAGGGCGATACGGTGAAAGCCGGACAAGTCCTGTTGCGCATCGACGACCGCACCAGTAGTTTGACCAGTCGCACCGCCGATGCACAGTTGCGATTGCTGGAACGCAACGCGAGCGAAACCGGCCCAGTGCTGGCTCAGCTGAAAGAGGCTTTGGGGCAGGCGCGCGATAAGGCGGAAGTGGACAGCGTGAACTACGCCCGTCAAGTGGCTCTTTGGTCGCAACAGATCGGCAGCAAGAATGAACTGGACCAGCGCGAACTGGCCTATACCACCAGCAAAGCAGCTCGCAATCGGGCGGTGCAAGCGCTGGAGGAAGCCCGCAACCGGCTACGCACGGAACTGGATGTGGCGCGCAATAACTCAGCTATGGGTTCGGCGAGCAACGACGACCGCGCGCCGCGCAGTTTGATGGATGGCGTGGTGTACGACTTGATGATCGAACCCGGTGAATTGGCCACGACCCAACGAGCCGTGGCCATTGTCGGCAGCACCGAGCGGTTCGTTGTTGAACTCGAAGTGGACGAATACGACATCACGAAAGTGGAGCCCGGGCAGGCTGTGCGGATCAGCCTCGATAGCTACAACGGTTACGCGTTCAACGGCCGGGTCACGCGTATCGTGCCGAACATGGATCTCCGCTCAAGGACATTCCGGGTGGAAGCTGTATTCACCGAATTACCACCGCGCCTATTCCCGAATCTCACGGTGGAAGCCAGCATCGTTCTCGAGCACAAGGACAGTGCGCTGACCATTCCTGCGTCATACGTTCTTGACGACCACTACGTGCTCACCGGAGCGGCAGAAAGGACCGTGATCAGCATCGGTGCACGCGACTTGGAGAAAGTGGAAGTAACCAGCGGCATCGACGCGAACACCACGCTTTACAAGCCCTGAACGGCGATGCGTCTGTTGCTGAGCATCTCACTCACATTGCTGCGCGCGAAGCTGAAGCAGAGCATCGTTGCGGCTGTGGGGGTCACCTTCAGCATCACCATGTTCGTGACGTTGCTCGGGTTCATGAACGGGCTGAACGACATGCTCGATGGCCTTATTCTGAACCGCACGCCGCATGTGCGGTTGTACAATGAGTTAAAGGCCTCGCCCAAGCAGCCCATCGAGTCTTGGTATGAACAGGGCGTCGGGACCGACTTTCCTCCTACCCACCACTTCGTGCGATCCGTAAAACCCAAGGACGAACTGCCGCGTTTGCGGAACGGGTCGGCGATCATGAAGGCATTGGAGAACGACCCACGTGTGTTGGCAGTATCACCACGACTGGTGGCGCAGGTGTTCTTCAACGTGGGCACTGTGGACCTGAACGGCCAGGTGAACGGCATTGATGTATTGCAGGAAGTGCAGTACTACCAGTTCAGCGACTATCTGGTGGAAGGCGACCCTCAAGATCTCGCTTCGGGCAACAACACGATAGTCCTCGGCAAGGGCTTGGCCGACATGATGGAAGCCGGCATAGGCGAAACCGTGCAAGTCACGACTGCCAGTGGCGAGCGTTCGATGCTCCGTGTGGTTGGCATCTACCAAAGCGGTATTGCCGACTACGACAAGGTGCAGTGCTATGCCAACATCAAGAACGTGCAGAAGCTGATGTCACGCCCCAGCAGCTATTACACGGATATCAACGTGAAAATGCACGACCTGCTGGAAGCGCCTGCAGCAGCGAAGGAGTTCGCCGGTCGGTTCGGTGTGGATGCATTGGATATCCAAACGGCCAACGCACAATTCGAAACGGGTAGCGATGTGCGCAGTATCATCAGCTATGCGGTGGGCATTGTGCTCTTGATCGTAGCTGGCTTCGGCATCTACAACATACTCAACATGATGATCTACGAGAAGCTCGATGCCATCGCCATTTTGAAGGCCACGGGCTTCAGTGGCGGCGATGTGCGCAGGATCTTCCTGCTCCTGAGCATGATCATCGGTGTATGCGGTGGCATTGCAGGGCTGCTCTTCGGATTCGCGTTGCAAAACCTCATCGACAACGTCCCGTTCGTCACGGCGGCGCTGCCTACGGTTACGACCTTCCCGATCGACTACAACCCGAAGTACTACATCATTGCCGTCACGTTCGCCCTGCTCACCACGTGGGTTTCGGGCTGGTTCCCGGCACGGAAAGCAAGCAAGGTGGATCCGGTGGAGATCATCCGCGGCAAATGAGCACCAGCGGCAACATCCTCGAAGTGCGCAACGTGAGCAAGTCGTTCCACGACCCGGTGACCGTGCCGGTGCTCAAAGGCGTTTCGCTCGACGTGAAGCGCGGTGAATTCGTGAGCATCACCGGCAAGAGCGGTTGCGGCAAGAGCACATTGCTGTACATCCTCAGCACCATGGACACCGACTACGAGGGCGATCTGGTGATCGATGGGGAATCGACCCAAGGCTTGACTGGAGCGCGATTGGCCGAGATCCGCAACGAGAAGATCGGCTTCGTATTCCAGTTCCACTACCTGCTCACCGAATTCAGCGTGTTGAAGAACGTGATGCTGCCGGGGTTGAAGCTGGGTCGCTCGAGCGCTCCGGAAGTCGAGGCGAGAGCCATGGAGTTGTTGCGCGATCTGGATATGCAGGATCATGCTCTGAAGGGCGCCAACCAATTGAGCGGTGGGCAGAAGCAACGAGTGGCCATCGCCCGCGCACTGATCAACGATCCCGCGATCATCATGGGCGACGAACCAACGGGCAATCTGGACAGCAAGAACAGCGCGGTGGTCTTCGACATCTTCCGGAAGATCGCTTCAGAGCACAAGCGCTCGCTCCTCGTCGTGACGCACGACAACGACTTCGCTGGGCGCACAGACCGCAACATCCTTATGGACGACGGACGCGTCGTGGGATAAAGAGCGTGCGCCGCGGATACCTTTCGGCGATGATGCGGTGGACCGGTTCGGAATGGGCGATACGCCTGTGCGCGATCGCGCTTCTTGGCTTGTCAGCAGTTGTGTGCTCCGGCCAGCAGATCACCATGCCGCCGCCTCAGCCCAAGCCTGAAGCCCAACCCTATGAGCAATCGCCTTGGATGCTGGTCGTAGGCGGTGGTTGGAGCCGGCGCTTGTCCACGCTGTCGGATACGCTCCCACAGGACTGGCGGAACTTTCACCAGGACCAGC
>CADECG010000196.1 GCA_902825795.1 uncultured Bacteroidota bacterium | reverse complement strand
TGGAGTTTGGGCCGAGATAATGGTTGCCGGTGATGTTGTTCTGCGACCAAAGGATCTCCCGCTGGCGGTTTACGATCCGCATGTCGAAGTAAGAAGTGCTACCCTGGTTCGTGTGGATCTGCCAGCCGTATACTGATGGATTGGGGGATGCGAAGAAGAGAAAGGTGTCAGGCGCAGAAACTGCTGCCGGGCCGGTGGGCCTGCCTGCGAAGAGGGAAGACTCCCACGCATCCCACTGGTCCAAGAGCTGCCAGTCGGTGCTATCGGGCAAGCAGAAGACATCGGCGTTCATATCGCGATAGGTGAGGCCATCGATCTCCAGGTCAAGCACCGTCGGCGGATCCTTCCGGCAGCCCTGAAGCCAGCACAAGAGCAGAAGGAAGCTTAGGCTGGGCCGCATTGACCAAAGCTAAGTGTAGCCCCGACTTGTCGGGCCTCACGGCAACTGCTCGTTCCTTACGGCAGTGGGTACGGTGCCCCCGATGTTCACGAGGATCTTGTCGCGATCGTTCGCGGTGCCGGTGTATTTCACTACGCCGTCCATGGCCACATCGGCACTGTAGTAACCGGTAACGGTGGCTGTGGGTACCGTGCCGCCCACTTGCGCGAGTATGGGATCGCGATCGTTGTTCGCCCCGGTGTACTTCAGTTGGCCATCGGCGTTCACATCGCCCGCCCACAAGTAGTTGAAGCCGCTTTGTGTCTTCAAGGGCTGCGTGCCGAAGACCGGCAGCGTCAACTGCGTCATGTCGATGGATACGGGGAACGAACCGAAGATGTAGGTGCCTGCCGTCATGGCGCCCAAGTGGCTGCGGTGCCGCACTGCCACATGGTACTCGCCAGTGAAGAGCGGGAAGGAGAGCGGCGACAGCCGATCCACATCCACCACGTTGCCGTTGCGCAACAACAACGCGGATCGCGTGGCCACCACCACCGTCGGGTCGGTGGCGTCGCGCAGTTCAATGAATACCCAATCGGTAATGGCGCTGGTGCCTGTTGCGGCCATTACGGCGGGCGTTACGCTTTCGCCGCCGCCGGGGCCTACGTGCGCGAAGGCCGGGTGCGCACTGTATGGTTCCAGCAACGGGACGTGTCCGCCGGAGCGCAAGAGATCGTGCATGGTGTCGTTTGCCGTTATGCCGGGCCCTTCCAGCAGCACCTTCAACGAAAGCTTCGCCGCATCAACGGGACTTCCGCAGGCGCAGTCAGCACCCAACACATCGTTCGATGTGTTCGGGTCGCCATCGTCGCAGGCTTGGCCCACGGTGCAGGTGAGCACGCGTGTGACACCGCCGATGGCGGTGCCAGCGTAGTTGCTGAGGTCGCCAGCGATCAACACATTGCCGTACGCTTCCACCGCCAACTCGTGCACGGTGCTCACCGGCCCACTACCGGGGTTGAAGGTGGCGTCCAATGTGCCATTGTTGTTCAAGCGCGCCAGCCCCGCCACCGCTGTGCCGTTGTACTGCGTGAACGAACCCGCGATGATCACCTTGCCATCCGGTTGCACGGCCACTGCCGTTACCGGATCGTTCGGTCCTGTCCCCGGTGTCCAAGTGGCATCGGTACTGCCATCGGCGTTGTAGCGGGGCAGGTGTGTACTACCGGGGAACGTCCAGTTGTCGTTCCCTCCGATCAACATTTTTCCATCGGCGTTCACGGCTACGGATCGTACCGTACCCAAGTCGTGGGTGGCGGCGGAGAAGACCGCCGCGTTCAGTGTGCCGTTGCTGTTGAGCACGGCGTATCCGTTGCGCGTTACCCCGCCGATCGTCGAGAACACCCCGCCGATGAGCAAGCTGCCATCCGCTCTGAGCGCAACATCGTTCACCCAGCCCAACGTGAAGCTGATGCACATGCTGGCCATCGAGAATGTGCCGTCCGCGCTGCCGTTGGCGTTCAATCGCACAACAGGAGGATAGGTCGTGCTGCCGCATCCGTCAAACACCAACGTGTTGGCCCGCGCGGCAACGATCCTGCCATCGGGCTGCACCTCGATATCAGCGATCCATGAATAACCCGTGTTCAGCGTGGCCGGTGTGAATCCCGGGTCGATCGCGCCATCGGGCATCAGCCGCGCCATGCGGTCGCGGCCCGTGCCGTTCACTGACGTGAACGCTCCCCCTAACACGATGCGTCCATTGGGCTGCACCGCCACTGCGTGAACGATGCCGTTGGGCCCGGTGCCGGTATTGAAGGTGTTGTCCAACGTCCCGTCGGCATTCAAGCGCGCGATATATGCAGCGGGTGCTCCGTTGTATTGCGTGAACGCACCACCGATCAGCACCTTGCCATCGGGCAAGGCCTTTACCGCATGCACGGTACCGTTGGCGCCAGCACCCAGCGGGTTGAAGAGCGGATCGATGTTACCCGGTTGCGCGTAGCCACCCACCGCACCAATGCACAGCGCGACGAACGAAAGCAACTTCGACGATCTCCTCTTCATGCGAACCTAGACCGACGACAAACCATCGGGTTGCCGAAATGTAGGGAGGAGGGGAGTGGTGGGTGGGACTTGTCAGGTCTTCTCCAAATGGCGCAACGCATCGGCCAGTGAACCCTGCAACAGGTCCGGACCGCACCATGGCTGCTCGCGCAGTTCGGCGCTCACGCGCGGATCCACGTCGGTGAGGTACACCACCCGGCCGCGCGCATGCAGCTGCTTCACGATATCCTTCAACCGGTGCATGCCGGTGGCATCGATCAATGGCACGTTGCGCATGCGAAGGACCACCACGCCATGGCGGTCGTGGATCTCCTGCAGCACATCCTGGAATTTCTGCGCGGCACCGAAGAACAAGGGTCCGCTGATCTCGAACAGCATCACGTTCGCGGGGAGCGTGCGGGCGGCATCCGCGAACGAACCCTCATCGCCTCCCTGCGCCAGCACGGGTTTCAGGTCGGTGATGTCGCTCATGCGTTTCATGAAGAGGAAGGCGGCGAGCACCATGCCCACCTCGATGGCCAGCACCAGGTCGAACACCACGGTGATCAGGAAGGTGACCACGAGCACCAGCGCATCGTACCGATTGCTCTTCAGCGCGCTGATGAAGCTGCGCCATTCGCTCATGTTGTACGCCACCACCACCAGTATGCCCGCCAGGCAAGCGAGCGGGATCCGCCCGGCAAGCGGTGCTGCGAGCAGCATGATCGCCAGTAACGTGAGGGCATGCACGATGCCCGCGATGGGTGTGCGCCCGCCGTTCTTCACGTTGGTCGCCGTGCGCGCAATGGCGCCGGTCGCTGGTATGCCGCCGAACAGCGCGCTGAGCATGTTCGCCGCGCCTTGTGCCACCAGTTCCATGTTGCTGCGGTGCCGCCCGCCGATCATGCCATCGGCCACCACCGCCGAGAGCAGCGATTCGATGGAACCGAGCAGGGCAATGGCCAGCGCGGGCTGCATCAGGTCGCGCAGCATCGGGAGGGCGGGCAGGGTGAACGACGGTGCTGGCAGCGTGCGCGGTATAGCGCCGAACTGTTGCTCAATGGTGGTTACGGGCAGATCGAACACCGCAACGGCCACCGTGGTGATGAGGATGGCCAGCAAAGGGCCCGGCACGCGCCGCGTGATCTTGGCGCCGAACGCGGTGATGAGGAGTGCGCCCACACCCATGAGGGCGGCCCATGGTTCCATGCTGCCGAAGTGGACCGCGTACGCCTCCCATTTCGCGAGGAAGTCAGTCGGTACCGTTGGCATGCGAAGCCCGAAAAGATCCTTGATCTGCGAGGACAGGATGATCACCGCGATACCCGACGTGAAGCCGACGATGAGCGTATGCGGGAAGTACTTCAGCAGCTTGCCGAAACGCAACAGGCCCATCACCATGATGAGCACGCCGGCCATGAAGGTGGCGATGGTGAGGCCTTCCACGCCGTGCTCCTGAACGATGCCATAGACGATGACGATGAACGCACCCGTAGGGCCGCCGATCTGCACGCGACTGCCACCGAGAACGCTGATCACCAACCCGGCGATGATCGCGGTGACCAATCCCTTCGTGGGTGTAACGCCCGAACCGATGCCGAACGCGATGGCCAGCGGGAGGGCCACGATGCCCACTACGATGCCTGCGAGCACATCCTTGCGCCATTGCGCTGCGGGGATCCCTGTACGCAGGAGCGTGAAAAGCTTGGGGACGAACTCGCCGCGCTCCGCCGTTTTTGGTCCCGCAACGGGGCGTGCAGGTTGCTCCTGTTCGCCCCGCTCGTTCACTGTTCTGGGGTATTCCGCCGGACCCAGTTGTCCAAGACGATGTGCGCGATCACGATGGCGGAACTACCCGGCGCGATGCAAACCCATTGATGCCATTTCAGTTCTTTCCACATGCCGTATGGACAAAGGAACGATTTTGATCTGCCTATGAACTGACCGTTGACATGCCCATGTTCGAGCGGGTTCGCACGCGCTCGCCCGGGATGTGCGTCTGCGACGCACCGCTCACCGCTCCAACCGCATGAACGTAAAGGCATACGCATGCCGTTCGTCGGCAGGGTGCTCTTCACTCCACACTTCCTTCCAACCCAAAGTGCTTTTTTTCCCGAGCGGTACCAACAGGCTGTGACACGCTTACATTCGATTGCTGAACCGCAGCATTATGAAACACCCAATCTCCCTCTCTCGTCTCGTTGCCATGCTAGCAGTTCTGCTGGGCATGGCCCTACCGGTGCTGGCGCAGATCAATCTTGGTAACGATCCGGGTACTGGATGTACGATTTCCATACAAGTGACTTATCGCACAGGAACTGTTTGCCCGGGGACGACTCCGGAAACCCAATTCTGTTACACGTTGGCGCCGAATAATTCGGCTACATCGAATGCACCAGCTGGCATGATTTTCCGAGGTGTTGATGTATTCTGTGGCACCTCGTGCAGCGGAGCCGCTGCAGCCTCGTTCTCATGCCCCGGCGGAAGCACTACGATGACGTGTTGTGGTAATACCTACACCTTCGAGGGTTCGGTTACGGGCAACTCTGGT
Organism: uncultured Bacteroidota bacterium; assembly: GCA_902825795.1. Classification (GTDB taxonomy): domain Bacteria; phylum Bacteroidota; class Bacteroidia; order Flavobacteriales_F; family PHOS-HE28; genus PHOS-HE28. The sequence goes on along the minus strand of CADECG010000196.1, from coordinate 691 downwards.
GGATTCAGGATGTTCTGACCATGTCAGGCAGACGCTTTCTCCTGTCCTGTGTCATACTTGCTGGGTTTGCACGCCCAGTATCTTCTCAATCGAGGAACGACCACTGGTTCGTCGGCCTTGATGTGTGGATGTCTTTCCAAGGTGGTGCACCGGTGAACCAGTCCGGCATGCCGACTTACGTGTCCACTACGGCCTCGCTTGCCCAACCCAATGGCGACCTTCTGCTCTACTGCACTCCGCAGGTTTTGCGGAACTCCGCGCTCCAAGTGGTCCCTGGAACATCGGGTTTGATCGCGTCGTTGGGTGGTGCTCAGGTGAACCTCATTCTACCGTGGCCCGGCGATCAGGATAAAACGGCGGTGTTCAGCATCACAGGTCAATTTTCCCCGGATCTGTATGCTGGTTACATCGAAGTGGACCTCACAATGAACGGGGGGTCAGGGGGCACGGTCGATACTTCCTTGAGACGACTTATGCAAGCCCCAGCGCAGCCCACGGGCAAGCTTACCGCTGTGCCGCAGGTGAACGGAACGGACTATTGGGTGCTGATGCACCAGCGCGGAACAGCCGCCTATGAGGTTTTCCGGCTGGAAGCGACCGGTGTTGACACGGTGCCGGTTGTTTCCGTGACAGGCGCTATCCATACCGCTGCGTTCCACGATGGTTGCTTGAAGGCCAGCTATGACGGTAG
>CADECG010000195.1 GCA_902825795.1 uncultured Bacteroidota bacterium | reverse complement strand
ATCGTGAAGCCGGTGAAGCTGGATGTGGAATTTGGCGGTGTGATGAAAGACCCCTGGGGCAATACCAAGGCGGGCATCACCATCAATGGCAAGCTCGATCGCAAGCAATGGGGCCTCGTGTGGAACGCGGCACTGGAAGCGGGTGGCATGCTCGTGAGCGACGAAGTGCGCATTGCGTGCGAAGTGCAGTTGGTGCAGCAGGGTGCAGCATAAGGAACAGGGCGAAGGGTAGGGGACCGGTCGCGGCATTGCCGGGGCCGGTCTCTTGCGCTTCAACCCATTCCGGGACAGTTCGAAGCTCAGCGGTACTATACTCGCTGGCGTTACCAACGTCTCACTTAACACCACCCACCCATGAATAAACGCTACGCCTTTCTTCTGCCCGCCCTCTTCGCTGCGTTCACGTCAACTGCGCAGTACTGTTCGCCCACCTTTCCCAATGGTTGTTTCTCATGGACCAATTTGTCCATCAGCTTGGGCACGCTCAACTGGAACAACACCGATTGCAACATCTCCGACTACACCGGGCTCAGCACCACAATTACTGCTGGCGTGCCCTCACCCATGACCGTCGTTAACGGCACATGGACCGGCTGTGCGGTATGGGTGGACCTGAACAACGACTATACCTTCCAAGACAGCGAGAACCTGCACTACGAATACGTGGGTGGCTCACCGAGCTATACCTACAACTTCGACATCACTGTTCCCGCCAACACGCCTACGGGCGCCTACCGCATGCGCGTGATCGCCCCATGGGGATCCGATGGTTTCCTCAATACCAACACCAATGGTTACGGCCCTTGCGGCGCTTACCAGTACGGCAACTTCAACGACTTCACACTGAATGTCTCGGGCAGCACCGCTATTGCTGAGCCGAATATCGGCGCCATGGCCCCCGTTCTCTTGAGCGCCAACCCCACCAACGGACTTGTCGTGTTGCAGGCCAACGCCGCTGCACCGCTGCAGCGCGTGATCGTTCGCAGTGTGGACGGACGGGTTGTACAGGACCGGGTCTACACCACGAACATGGGCCGCGTGCAACTGGACCTTAGCGCGGTTGCTGATGGTGCGTACGTGCTCCAGTGTACTTCGGGCGCCGGTATCAGCAGCCTCCGCGTTGTGAAGGAATAGCAGGGCCCGCGTTGACCTGTGGAACGGGAGCATTGCGCGTTGTGCGCAGCGCTCCCGTTCCTGTTCCGTCTAGAACTTCACGATCAACTGCACGCGCGCATTGCTATCGCCGAGTTGTACCTCAACACTGCATTCCAAGCCCACCATTTCGCCGCGGTCGGCGCCCGTGTGCACTTTCACGGGCAAGCCATCAACGATGTGCAGACGATCGCTCGTTGGGTTGCCGTTGGCAATGCGATAGTGAAGTACTTCAACAAGATCCTTCAGTTGCTGTTCCATGTTTCTTGGCTGACGGAATTGCCGTCGATCGGTGCGCTAAAAAGCTAGCATGCCGATCGATCTCCGCAACGGGTTGATCGCTTTTACAACGGACATTCTATTGTTCGGCCACGCGTTTCAATCCTGCCAGACCGATCTCGAAGTCCTTGCCGATCATCTTGTCCATGTTCATGAACAGACCGAAGACCTTGCCCATGAAGAGGTTCGGGCCGTCCATGGTCCAATGCACCTGAGTGCCATTGCCGTGCGGTGTGAATTGGAAGTGGGTAATGCAATCGCTCTTGAACGGCCGCACGAAACGCAGGTCGATCTTCACGTCACTTGACGAAGCGGCGAGGATCTCCATTGTGCCTTCACCGGCCTTGCCGTTCCCGCTCCAACCATACTTGGCGCCCACGCCTTGCGCTGCGCCCATGTACTCGCGCTTCATGTTCGGGTCCAGTTTCTCCCACGGGCTCCAGGGCATCCACTTGTGGAAGTCCGTGATGTGCGGCAGGATCTTCTCCGGTGACGCATTGATCACCGCGCTGCGTTCATAATGAACGGTATTCGGCTTCATGGCCGCAGCAATGAGGATGACGACGATGATGGCCGCAAGGCCAAGAAGGATGTAGAGGAGCATGGTGTGGTCAGTTGTTTGTGGTTGTTGGGCCCGAGATCTCGCGCCCGTACTCAGTTGGAGGTGGTTGTGCGCAGTGAGAGCCGCTTGTGGTGGAGCCAGTAGGCAACGAGCAGCACGGCAATGAAGAGGAACATCGGTGCCCACACGCTGACCGGATCATTGATCGCCCAGAAAGAGATGACTGCGGCGACCAAGTCGATGAAAAGCCCGAAGTAGGCCCATTCCTTCACACGCGCAGGTAGCATGGGCAGGAGGATGGCAATGGCTCCTATGATCTTGGCCACGGAGATCATCTGGATGAAGTAGGTGGGGTAGCCCATTTTCACGTGGAGGTAGTCCACTGCTTCTTGGGTCAGCAGAAGTCCGCCGATGCTGGAAAGGATCATGAAGGCGCTGAAGAGCGACGTGATGATCCAGTAGGCGATGTTGATCTTTTTCATGTTTTGGGATCCGTTCGTTGGGGCCGATCATGATCGGCCCGTACAAAGGGTTTGAAGTTTGTCCATGTTCTCCTCGTTCGCTTGCGCAATGAAGTTCTTGATGGGCGCCAGTTCTTCCGCCGTATCGAAGCGCATGATCCACACGATGCGCGTGCCTTCCGCCTTTTCGCTGAACGTCACCATGGCCTTGTAGAAATGCATCTCCTTCAGGTGATCGAACTCCAAATAGGTGTGCGGTTCGATCCGCTTGAAGACGCAGGTGTTGTTGTAGTCGCCGTTCGGACCGTGCATGGTGAACTCCCACACCCCTTCCGGTTCCAGCTCGAAACGATGGAAGGTGTTGGTGAAGCCGTTCGGTCCCCACCAGCGCACGAGTTGTTCGGGGTCGGTCCACGCGGCGAAGACCAGGTCGCGCGATGCAGCGATTACGCGTGAGGTATGTACTTCCCGGTCCTTCATTTCTTCTTCGCCGTTTTCTTGGCCACCTTCTTCGCTGCGGTCGTCTTCACTTTGATCGGCCAGCGCACATCGATCTCGGCCACCTTCGCTTTCACGATGTCCTTCACCAGCGCTGCGGGCAATGGCTTCTCTGGCGTGAACTGGATGGTGCCCTTGCTCACGATAAAGTCCTTCAAGCGGTCCTTGAAGCCAACGGGTACGGAACCATAGAGGGCAACGTGGTTCTTCGCCGCGCCCATGTATACAAGCGGGTGTCCATTGTACTTGAATGCTGGAAGGCCATAACCGAAGTGCTCTTCGGCACCTGGCGCGGCGGCAAGGATCTGCTTGCGCAGTTTCTCCAAGGAGTCTCGCTGCGTCTTGGGAAGCGCCTTCAGGTAGTCGTTGGTATTGGTCGCTGGTGACATGTGCTTGCGGTGTTGTGCAGGGCGATCCCGTTCTTTACTGAATGCGTGAAAAGTTAGCGGGATGGTCCGGTCTGCTGGGCGTGGTGTTCTTCGTTGGTGAAGCGGTGATCGGTGGTTTGCAACTCGATGAGTACAGTCACATCCGTCAGTTCATCAGTGAAACGTACGCGTCGGGAACGCCATGGTCGGATGTATTGCGGTTCGGTGCTGTGCTTCCCGCAGGGATACTATTCATGGTCTTCGCGTTCATGTCGGCCAGCGTATTGCGTGTTCCACGTCGAGGCGCGATCGGCTTCGTCGCGTTCGGTGTGTTCTATGGCTTGGGTACGGTGGCGACTGCGTTCTTTCCGTGCGACTTCGGTTGCGATCCTAGCCAGGACGCTCCAACGCTGTCGCACATGCTCCATTTCGCATCCGGAACGCTCACGTATCTCTTCACGCCATTCTGCCTGCTGTTGATCGCCATAGCAGCGAACAACTGGTCGCACGCAGCTACGCTCTCCAAGTCCATATTGCTCTGTGGGGTGATCATGCTCGGTGGTGTCGCGGTCCTGTTTGTTGTTCCGGTGGATGGTCTGGTGGGGTTGAATCAGCGCATCATCGAAGGCGCAGCGTTGGTGAGCATTGTTCGGTGTTCGCTGTACCTGCTCTCGCGCAAAGCGTCCATGGTGCCTGTGTAGATCAATTCGTACGGAACGAAAGACCTTGGTCTTTCAACGCGCTTCGCAGCTTGGGGAGGGAGCCGGGGCCCATGCCGTGCAAGGCAAGTACTTCCCGTTCGCTTCGTTCAGCCAATTCCCCCAATGTGGTGATCCCTTCCCGCTCCAACGCCCGTCTTGCCGGAGCACCAAGCTTCGCCATCCAGCCATCGGTCGGTGCACGTGCAGCTTCGCACTGCGGACATGTGGGGCAATCGCTTGTTTTCACAAAGCGATGTCCGTTGAGGCAGGTGCGTTGGCCGTTCATTTTCTGATCATCTCATCATCTGATCTTCTGATCAGCCCTGAGCCTGCTTCTCATCCATCCAGAACACTTCCCATATGTGACCGTCCAGGTCATTGAAGCTGCGGCTGAACATGAAGCCATGGTCATCGGCCGGACGGCATTCCGTGGCACCGCCAGCAAGTGCTTTGTTGTACAGCGCATCAACCGCTTCGCGACTTTCCACGGAAAAGGCGAGCAGCACTTCGGTACTCTTCGTAGGATCGGCGGCGGACTTTCCTTTTGGCAAAAAGCGCTGGATGCTGGACGATGTGTGCAACATGCAGTAGATGGTGTCGCTGATCACGAGGCACGCGGCATCTTCGTTGGTGAACTGCATATTGAAAGTCCAGTCGAGCTTCTTGAAGAAGATCATGCTGGAGGCAAGGTCGTTGACCTGCATGTTGACGAAGATCTGGGTAGGCATCGGAGTAAGGTTTGCGTTGTTGTTCGGTTCAGGAATGTGCTTGTCTGGAGGTTACAAAGGCCACCAGTCGATCAAGGCATTCGGTCCAACCGATCGCATGCTCTTCGCAATGGGCGACGGTGGCGAAAGTGGTCTGGTTCAAGGTGAGCAGAGTGTTGGAGCCTTGTTGTTCGAGGGTGATCTCTACCACCGTGTCACACCAGATATCGCCTTCGCCATCCTCGCGCAGCCAAGTGAACACGAGCCGCGAAGGTGAATTGATGTGCGTGTATTGGCCACGCACCCAATGATCGCTACCATCCGGCGCGCGCATGCAGAAGCGGTACTTGCCGCCTACGCGGAAGTCCTGTTCGCAATGGGGTAATGTGAATTCGTTCGGGCCCCACCAGCGTACCAAGTGCTTCGGATCGGTCCACGCTTGGAAGACCAGTTCGCGTGGAGCCTTGAGCGCGCGCGTCAGGATGAGCGTTCGTTGATCCGTGCCGATGATCGGTTCCATGGTCACTTCTTCTTGGTTGCTGCTTGTTTCATGTCCCGTTTCTCCACCCGTCTGGCGATCATCGGTCTCTTGATGTCGCGCAGCACGTCTTTTCCCACCCAGCGTTCCGTGGCGTTCTCGCTGACCGCCAGTTCTTCGGCGAGATCCATGACTGCTTCCCGCGTCTCGGTGCCCGTATTGGCCATGCCGCGCAACGCCCAGCTCACGCCCTTCTTCACGAAGTTGCGTTCATCGCTGGCGGCCTTCTTCACAATGGGCAGGTACTTCCGGAGCTTCTTGGGGTCGGCATCGTTGCGGTGCAAGGAGAGGCAGGCCAACAGCGCGAAGGCTGCCCGTTTGACGAACTCTTGTTCGCTCTTCGCCCACACGGCCACCTTATCCCAAGCATGGGGTACCTGGTCCCAAAGCTTGAAGCAGGCCGTGTCGCAGATGGCCCAATTGTCGAAGT
>CADECG010000194.1 GCA_902825795.1 uncultured Bacteroidota bacterium | reverse complement strand
CCAAGCCACGCGCAGCAGTCGTGGTAGCTGGGGTGGGTTCACTGGTGGTGGAGGTGGCGGCGGGGGCGGCTTCGGCGGTTTTGGCGGTGGCAGTTTCGGCGGCGGAGGGGCCGGTGGATCCTGGTGAACATGAGCTACGGAAAGTGGATAGTTGGTGGTCTCGGCTTCGCGGTTGGCGGGCCGATCGGCGCGTTGGTAGGATTTACGCTCGGCTCCTTGTTGGACCGGAGCGCGCAAGCTGGTGCTGCATCAGCAGAGCCTAAGACCGAGTACCGGTCGCGCCCCGAGGGACAGTACCGCCAACAAACGCAAGCGGGTTCCGGCGACTTCGCAATGAGCCTTGTTGTGCTTACGGCCGCGGTGATGAAGGCGGACGGCAAAGCCACCCAGCGTGAACTCGAATTCGTGCGTCGCTTCTTCCTGCAGCAGTTCGGTGAAGCCAAGGCCAAGGACCTGCTGGTCGTGTTGCGCGATGTCTTGGACAGGGAGATCCCCGTTGGTCAGGTGTGCGAACAGATCCGGCAGAATGTGCCACATCCCGCCCGGTTGCAGTTGGTGCACTATCTCATTGGTATTGCGGCAGCGGATGGTTCTGTTCATGCAACGGAAAGGGAGATGGTGCGGCGCATCGCCAACTACCTCGGGATCAGCGAGCGCGACCTGGACAGCATGAGCGCCATGTTCCGCAAGCCCAGCGCCAGCAGTGCATACGAGATACTGGAGATCGAGCGGACGGTCACCGATGAAGAAGTGAAAAAGGCCTACCGCCGCATGGCCATGAAGCACCACCCGGACCGTGTTGCGCAGATGGGCGAAGCCGTGCAGAAAGCCGCGGCCGAGAAGTTCAAGAAAGTGCAGGATGCGTACGAACGCATCCAAGGCGAGCGCGGCATGAAGTAGCGATCGCTACATTCGGTGCATGCCCCCTGCCGTCGATCGGTTCTGTCAACAATGCGGCGAAAAGCTGCTGGGTAGGTCGAACAAGAAGTTCTGCGATGACGCGTGCCGGAGCCTGCACCACTACACGGCCAATAATTCGCCGATCAATTACGTGCGCAATGTCACGAACACCTTGCGTCGCAACCGTCGCATTCTGGAAGAATTCATTCCCGATGGGAAACCCCTACGCGTTCATCGGGAACGGTTGCTGCAAAAGGGCTTCGATTTCAACTACCACACACACGTGAGTCGCACAACAACCGGCAATAACTATGTGTTCTGTTTCGAGTACGGTTACCTGCCGTTGGAGAACGACTGGTATACCGTGGTACTTCGAACTGAATACTTGGAACGCTCAGGTGACCTTCCCCGGAGGAAGGAATGACCGCTGGCTGAGCGGAGGTTCACTTCTCAGTTCAGCGCCCAGATGATGAAGACGATGGTGCCGAGGATCATCAGGCCGACCAATACCGGTCCGCCGATCTCGTTCTGTTCGGCCTCCTGAGGAATGAAATCGTTGTGCTGATCGTGGTTGCTCATGATCTGTGTTTCGCGGGCCGAATATAGAAGCGGCCAACTGCTGTCGGCGACAAGCATGTGGGACTTATCCCCGATCAATTGAGGCTGAACGTCGGGGTGCGCTGCACCATGCGGGCGATCACTGCGCTTTCGTTGCGGCGCATGCGACCGATCATGGTAGCTACCTGTTCGTCCAACTCACGATCGCTCAGCTTGCTCACATCCTTGTAAACCGGCAGGCTCGTGCGGCTTTTCAGGATCAAGGCTATTTTGTATGCGCGTGACATGTGGTTCCGACCAGAAGACGTTGGCCTTACCGGTAGGGATGCCTGCGGAATGAGAATGATCGGTTAACGGTTGTAAAGGACCATGGAACGGCAGCACAGATCAGAATAGAGGGTAAGACTAGGTCAGATTAATCCCTGATAATAAGATGGTTACACTGTTTGCGACGGCCTATCGCCCATGGATGGGGCCGTACAAACCGTAGACGATCGGATTCCCGGCTCGAACCCTTAACTCGACTTTCGGGGTGCCGGTCCAGCGACCGGTGAGGTTGTGCACGTAGGCTTTGAAATGAAGTAGCCGATCGCGCTTCTCGTAGTCGGCCATGTTGAAGGCCAGATGAAGCGTTGCGCTGTCAGAGCGGATGGTGCCGGCTTCCTCCATGTGCGACTCACGGAACGCGATACTCTGTTCCCCATCGAACAAGTCGCCGGCCAAGGTGATGTCCGGTCCGATGCGATAGGGGAATGTCGCTCTGACCTCGATCACATCATTCGGCCCTCGGATCAGTTGGCTGATGTCCGCCTCAACGATCGCAGGGAATTCGACCACCGTGCTATCGCTCCAGACGGGCAGGTTCAGTTCTCGTGATAACCCCTCTCGGTATGGAAAGCCTGCCCTCTCGAAATGCAGTATGCTGCCTTCACAGAGATTCTGCGAGCGAGAAAGCACTGGAAAGAACTCTTGCACCATGCTGGGAAGCTCCGGCCGGGTTGAAGGTGTGATGCCCAGATCTACGCTGACCAATTCAGGGTCCAAGAGCAATTCGCCCAGATCATCGGCATCTATGATAGAGGATGTCAATACATAGTTGGGTCCATCGCCGTACCGGTCGATACGTGCGAAATAGAAATCGAGGATACCCTGCTGCATGTCAACGATGGCCAATCCCCCATGTGCTTGTTGAGCAGAGGCTACGTTCGAGAAGGCTTCGTACTTGCTTGCTTGGAACAGGGTATAGTGATCCCGTTCCACAACAAGGCCATGCACACCGAGCGCCGCAAGAATGCCGGCCGCTGGAAGGGTCCATTTTAAGGAGAGTTGCGGGAACCCGTGGAACGCAGCGAGCAGGAGACAAGGGAACGAGAACAGCAGCATGCTGTACTGTAGCACGGGGGCTCGCCAGATCGAGTAGACGTACCCGATGATCAGTGGTGCGAGTCCCCAGAAAATGAGCAGCCAAGGCAATGGCTCGCGCCATCGTTTCGTCCGGATCGAATTCACCACGCCGAACAGGACGATGGCGAGGCATGCGATCGCCAATGGCCAAGAGTACATGAAGATCCAGCGCAGGTAGTCTTCCAGCCAGTACGGACCGGGAGGGGCGAGCCAATCCGATAATCCACCCTTGCTGAATTGATACAACAGGATCGGCATGTTCGGCAAATAGAGCAGCACCGCAGCGCTACAGGCGATCGCATAAGCCTTGGCCTGTCCGGGGCGCAGGAGCGCGAAAGCGCTGATCGAAACCAATGCGGCAAAGAGCATTGCGAAATGGTGCGTGTACGCCGAAAGCACCGCAGCCAGTGCGAAGCCAGAAAGCGCGCGTCGTCGGCCGCTACCCACGTAGCGAGTAAGCTGGTCCAACAACAAGGCGCAGGTGAAGAAGCCGACAGCGTACGGCCTGGCGATCTGGCTATACATCACCGAGTACTGCATTGTGGCCAGCAACGCAAGCACGACAAGAGCGACCGTGGTGTTCGTCCAAGCACTCGCGAAACGGTAGAGGAAGAACAGCGCGGCAAGGCCCATCACCATGAACGGAAACTTCACTGCGTCTTCGCTGGTACCGAAGGCGCGCGTCCAGAACCACTCGAACACCTGCACTCCGGGCGGGTGGGTATCGCCGATCCGCACGCCCTGCTCGATCGTCTCGCTGAGGGTTGGGAACAAACGCAGCAGCGCACTCAGTTCATCATGTGTGTAGGGAGTCCCGGGGAAGCGGAGCATCAGGGCCAATAACATCAGCGCCCAGAAGATCCATTTTTCCCAGCGTTGGCCCGGGAGGAGAACGGCGCAACTCTGCTGGAACCGATCGTGCCAATGCAAGGTGCTGCGTTCCATGGCGAGCATAGGCTACGGGTGATCAACCTTCCCGGTCCATCTCACGCTGCACGTCCCGTTCCTTGATGCTCTCGCGCTTGTCGTGCAGCTTCTTGCCCTTTGCCAAAGCGATCTCGAGTTTGGCGAAGCCGTTTTTGGAAATGAACATGCGCAGCGGAACGATAGTGATGCCTTGATCCCGCAGTTTCTTCTTCAGCTTCTCCAACTCCACGGCGTGCAGCAGCAGCTTACGATCGCGCTTGGGCTCGTGGACATAGTGAACATTCGTTCCATAGGGATTGATCTGCATGTTGCGCACCACAAGATCGTTCCCGCTGAACGTGCAGAACGCTTCGTTGATGCTCGCGCCTCCCGCCCGGATGCTCTTGATCTCGCTGCCCATCAGCACCATGCCGCACTCGTACGTGTCCAGCAAATGGTACTCGAAGGATGCTCGGCGGTTCTTCGCCTCAATGATCGTGCTCACGCGGCGAAGGTCGACGCTGGAAGACAATGAACGTGCATCAACCCAGCGCCACGTCCAATATCATCATTACGATGAAGCCGCCGATAAAGCCCAAGGTTGCAATGTCAGTGTACTTGTCCTGCTGCGTTTCCGGGATCACTTCCTCCACCACTACGTAGATCATGGCACCCGCCGCGAATGCTAAGGCGTACGGGAGGACGGATTGCATGTGCATTACAGCAACGGCACCAATGACCCCCGCAATGGGCTCCACGATGGCGCTTAACTGACCATACCAGAAGCTGCGGAATTTGCTCACACCCTGCCGTCTCAAGGGCATGCTCACCGCAAAGCCTTCGGGAAAATTCTGTAAACCGATACCGATCGCGAGGGCGACCGCCCCACCGATACTGGCTTCGGGCATGCCCGCCGCCACGCCGCCGAACAGCACACCCACTGCAAGGCCTTCAGGTATGTTGTGCAAGGTGATGGCGAGCACCAACAGCGTGGTACGGTGCCAATTGGTCTGTGGCCCCTCGCTCTGTTTCGGGTCGAAGTTGATGTGGAGGTGGGGGAGCACCTTGTCCAAACCGAAGAGAAACAACGCACCAAGGCCAAAGCCCACAGCAGGCGCCAGCCACGGAATGTTGCCCATGCGCTCGCTCATTTCGATGCTCGGGCTGAGGAGGCTCCAGAAACTCGCGGCTACCATGACCCCTCCGGTAAAGCCAAGCATGCCGTCGAGCCACTTGCGCGATGCATTGCCGAAGAAGAACACGAGCGAGGAACCCGCAGCGGTCACCACCCAGGTGAAACAGGTGGCGATGAACGCCGCCAGAATGGGGTCGATGGAGGAGAAGAAGTCGAGGATCGTTTGCATGTTCAGGCAGGTTCTACTTGCAAATGGTGGGTCACGGTCTTACTGAGATTGAAGGGAGCGCCGGTCTTCGGCTTCACATCCATACTACCGTCGAAAGCATGTACATCCTGCACGTGCAGAAAACTCCCAATGCGCAAGCCGCGTGAGTCAAGCAAGCGAAGGAGCCCGTCGGTGGTTTCGCTCACAGCAGCGATCCGCACGGATTCACCGGGGCCGCACATCTCCAGCCGCTTAGTCTGGCGCGTGCGCACTTTCCCATCCTTTCCGGGTATCGGATCCCCGTGCGGATCGAACGCCGGATTGCCGAGGAAGTCGTCCAACTTGTCCACGAGCTTGGGGCTTTGGATGTGCTCGAGCTGCTCCGCTACTTCGTGAACTTCATCCCAGCCGAAGCCAAGGTGCTCCACGAGGAAAGTCTCCCACAGGCGGTGCTTCCGTACCAAGGCAACCGCTTGTTCACGGCCCTTGCGGGTGAGCGTTGCGGCTTTATAGGGTTGGTAGTTCAACAAGCCTTTTTCATTCAGTTTCTGGAGAATCACCGTGACACTGCTCGCTTTGGGGTTCAAGCGTTCGGCTATGG
>CADECG010000193.1:2644-5740 GCA_902825795.1 uncultured Bacteroidota bacterium | reverse complement strand
TGCTTCTTGCCGTTGGCAATTGGCTCTTCAGCGCTGGATATTGAACATTGGATATTGGTTCGGCTGCTCGCGGCTCATGGCTCGTGGCTTCTGGACTGGGCCGCATCTACCTTCACCCTCATGTCCCTCCGCACCTTCCTCGCACCGGTAGCCTTCGCAGCTTTTACAACACTCGTTGCCCAACCTACAATACCGCCGGTGCCGTTGGGGTTAACGATGCAAGCGGTGATGGGCGACACGCTCACGTGCGATTTCGGGAGCATGGTGTACGATGTGGTCATCGGATCGGACACCTCCTTCTACTGGAAGGACCACCGCACCGGCAAGGACGAACACGACCGGTTGCGCAAGGTGGATATCGACGACCATAGCGCGCTGCTGGGCTGGGACGAGCGCGACAGCACCTTCGTTACCCTGTTCATGGATACGCAGGCGGGCACAGCGCACGTCATCTACATCAACAAGCAGCGGAAGGTGGGCAGCTTCCACGGGAACGTGGAGCTGAAGCGGTGAGGGGGCTACGCAGCAGCAAGCGCGCCGACCGAGCGCGGTTCCGGGCAATAAGTGCAGACCCGCGGCGTATATGAGCCAACCTTGCCCTGTTCCCCCATGCGTCCCTCTGCCCTCCTGCTGCCTGCACTGTTGTTGCTGTCTGTTTCCTCCTGCAAGAAGGAGGACGACGAGACCCCTGCCCCAACACCGCCCACACCCCTGGACGTGTCGGAGTTCAGCCAACTGGACCTCGGCAACTATTGGGTGTACGAGCGGCGCCAAGTGGATTCCTTGGATGTGGTGCAGGGTGCGGGTGTATTGGTGGACAGCATATTCGTGGCCGGCGATACCGTTCTGAACGGACAGACCTATGCCATGCTGCGCAAGGCGAGCAATGGTGTGCTCACCAACTACAGGGTATACCGCCGCGACTCGGCGGACTGCATCATCGATGATGCGCACTTCATCCACTTCGCCTCCAACACCTTCGACCAGATCGTGGAGTCCACCTACACCGGTGGCCTCGCCGGTTTGCAGGTGGACTATTCCGTGAGTTCAACACCGGTAACGATGACCACGCCCGCTGGCACCTTCACTTGTTATGTGGTGAATGGCGCCATGACCAGCATCGGCAACTTCCCTGTATTGGACGAGTGGAAAGCACCACGGAACTATTGGGCCGCAGGTGTGGGCCGCGTGCGCTGGAGCGAGTACTATTCGCAGGGCGATCTCGGTTTCCGCTACGAGCTGGTGCGGTATGGTGTGCAATGAGTGGGGAGTAGTGAGTCGCGAGTCGCGAGTCGCGAGTCGCGAGTGGGGAGTGGGGAGTAGTGAGTGCGCTCAAGGATAACGGCCCAACGCCGGGTAGCCAAGGGCAACTGCACATTGCCAAAGGCATGCACTGAAAAGCTCGAAGCTCGCGGCTCGAAGCCCGCATTCGCCGAAGCCTGCATTCCCCGCTTCGCGGTACAACTGTGGATGTCCCACCCCGATCGCGGACGTGGCAGCCGGTGCGGTGGCCTCCCCGAAAGTTGCATACCACGCACGTCCTGAGGGCCTTTGGCGTTGTTGGAGTGCCTGACACGGATGTACGGGCAGGATAGTTGGAACAACCGGCCCGACCAACATCAAGAACATGAGAACGCTCGTCCTAAGTGCATTACTGCTCACCACCGGTGCAGGTGCCATCGCACAAGAACTCCGCCTCAGCGGCGGCTACAACGGCAGCAACATCAGCGAAGCCGGCGACGAGCGCTGGAAGGGCCAAGCGGGCTACCAGTTCGGCGCCGATGTGCTGCTGGGCACGCGCTGGTTCGTGAAGGGTGGTGCCCACTTCATGGTGCGCAACGTCAACTACAGCGTGGCGGCCATCGACGACCAAGGCAACCCCACGGAGAACGTGAACGAGTTCCGCTACACCAGCCAATTCCTGCGCGTGCCCATACACGCCGGGCTGCGCTTGCTCGATCCGGCTGATGCTCCCCTTTTCAACATCTACATCATGGCAGGCCCAACAGCATTGTTCCTACTGAAGAGCGATCTGGACAACGATGCCATCACCGTGAAGACGAACCCCGCACAGTGGTACATCGGTGCCGGTGGTGGGTTGCAGTTCGGTGCCGTGTTCATTGAAGGCGGCTACGACGTGGCCATGACCAACGTGTTCAAAGGCAACAACTTCAACACCAATCCTAAAGTGAACCAGGCCTATGCGTTGGTAGGCGTGCGCCTGAAGCTGGCCAGCGACTAACGGATCCCGCGCCTCGCCGACATCTCCCAGTTGGCTGAGGCATCAAGAAGAAGCCCCGAGACGTGTCGGGGTTTCTTCCATTTTTGGGGGGGGGCTACGGCACAGTGAATTAGGGTGCATGGGAGCGGATGAAACCAATCAAGACCCAAAGGATGAGCACACCCTCAATGATCGAAAGCAGGAAAGTGATAAGGCGCCAGTAGGATACCACGGCAGGCTTGTGTTGAAGATCCAACCAACTCAGTTCCGGCAGGTCTTGCACTAGTGAAGGTCGTTCCCATAGCACCGCCTCTCGGTCGCGAAACACAAGCACGGCTGGCGGCGTCGCTTGAACATAAACGTATAGGGCGCCGTTCTCAACAGCATACTTGGTCACCTTCTCTACCCGCACAGTATCCCCATTATCCGCGACCACTATAGCACCCGGCCAGAGGATGGCAGAATAGTCTCTGCTCCTATTGTGCGTGATCATAGGGCCATTGAGGTAAGTGATGTTTGCCCCATGCAGGATCTCGGAATAATGGTCGAAGATGCCGAGCCCGTATTTGGCGCACACTCGATCCTGAAGCAGGATGTATGCTGGGATCAACAGAATGAACGCAACTGGCAGAATCTTCCTTGCGTTCATGAGATATGGTGACAAAGGGTGAATTGAGAACGTGATCCGCGAAGAAACCTTGTTTTAGACGGGCGCTGGAGCCGAGATGCTTCGGGATCGGCCAACGGCAAGCATTGAAAAGCCCGTGGCTCGCGGCCCGAGGCTCGAAGCCACCGCAACAATATCCAATATCCAATACTCAATATCCAACGCTGAATTGCCAAAAGCCAATGGCCAATAGCCAACGGCAAAAACC
>CADECG010000193.1:0-2605 GCA_902825795.1 uncultured Bacteroidota bacterium | reverse complement strand
ATTGCCAAAGGCGAGCACTGAAAAGCTCGCGGCTCGCGGCCCGTGGCTCGAAGCCCCTCTCCCCCCATCTTCGCCCCTCATGTTCCGCGGCCCGCTCACTGTACTGCTTGCACGTTTGGGTGTAGTGGTGCTGTTGTACTCAGTGCTTCGTGTGCTGTTCGTGCTGCTGAACCACGATGCATTCCCGCATACGCCGCTGGTGGCCTTCCTCGGCGGCGTGCGGTTCGACCTGAGCGCCCTGGCGTGGATGAACATGCTGTGGGCCGTGCTGTTCCTGGTAAAGCCCGATGCGCGCGGCTGGTTCGGCACCGTGCAGAAGGTGGTCTTCCACGTGGTGAACGGCATCGGCTTCTTCTTCAACAGCGTTGATCTGGCGTACTACCACTTCACGCTGAAGCGCAGCACCGCCGACCTGTTCAGCATCATGACCACGGGCAGCGATACTGCCCACCTCGCCCCTGCCTTCGCGCGCGACTACTGGTACGTGGTGGTCATCTTCCTCGCGTGCATCGCAGTGGCCGAAGTGGGATACCGCTGGGCCGCACGCTTCATGGCGGAGGATGGGCCGAAGCTCTGGCGCAGGCTGGCTTGGCGCGCGGTGGCCATTGCGCTGATCGTGATCGCAAGCCGCGGTGGTTTGCAGTTGATGCCGCTGGGTGTCCTGAGCGCGAGCAACTACGCCCCGCCCGCGTACTTCCCTGTGGTGTTGAACACGCCCTTCACCATGATGATGAGCGTGGGCAAGCCAGTGATCGAGGAGAAGAAGTACATGAGCCAAGCCGAGGCGGACAGATTGTGGCCGGTGGTACACCAATACAACGACCGGAAACACACGCCTATGCCGATCGTGGTTGCCGCGCAGCGCCCGAACGTGGTCTTCATCATCCTCGAGAGTTTCTCGGCCGTATACAGCGCAACACTCACGGGCAGCGAAGGCTATATGCCTTTCCTCGATTCGCTGATGGGCCAGAGCTTGAACTTCACCAAGGCCTATGCGAACGGGCGCCGCAGCATCGATGGCATACCTGCCATCACGGCCAGCATTCCGGAGTTGATGGACGAGGCCTTCATCACCAGCAACTACGCGCAAACGCCGTTCACGTCCATTGCCAATGTGCTTGCCACCAAGGGCTACGCCACCAGCTTCTACCACGGCGGCCGCAACGGCACCATGGGCTTCGACGGCTTCGCGAAGAGCGCGGGATTTGCGCGGTACGTGGGGCAGAACGAATACCCCGACCAACAGGACAACGACGGGCACTGGGGCATCTGGGACCAGCCCTTCCTGCAGTTCTACGCCCGCGACCTGTCCAAGGAACAACAGCCGTTCATGAGCTGTGTGTTCACGCTATCGTCGCACCATCCCTACGAGTTGCTGCCGGAAGATGCCGCGCGGTTCAAGGGTGGTCCGCAGCCCATCCATCGCACCCTGCAATACACCGACGATGCGCTGCGGCAGTTCTTCGCCACGGCCACTGCGCAACCGTGGTTCAGCAACACGCTCTTCGTCATCACGGCCGACCATACGGCCGACATCGACCGCAGCGGCCAGCACTACACCGAAGCGACCGACTACTGGGTGCCGCTGCTCTACTATATGCCTTCGGCTGTTACTCCTCTCAAGGTCGAGCGCATAACGCAACACATCGACATCGTGCCGACGGTATTGGACCTGATCGGGCATAGCGACCCGTTCTTCAGTTTCGGCAGCAGCGCGCTGCGCGGTGATCGTATGCCATGTGCGGCCACACATACCACAGGCGCCTATCTCATCATCGACCAGGAAGGGGCGCAGCGGTTCGCATCGCACGATCTTGGTGTGGCAAAGGCCAACTCGTCAACGGTAAGGGCCGCGCTGCTGGAAAAGCAATTGATGGCGGCCGTGCAGCAGTTCAACAACCGCTTGCTACGGAACGAACTCGTTGTGCGATGAAAGCCACGCTCATCATCAATCCGCGCTCCGGCAAACGCAAGGCGCCGAGCATCATCGCTACGGCCGAGCTCATGGCCGCTGAACTGGGCATCCACTTGGAGGTGAAGACGATCGAAGGCATCGGCCATGGAACCGAACTCGCTCGCGCTGCATCACAAGGCGGACAAGATCGTGTGGTCTTCGCCGGTGGCGATGGCACGTTGAATGCCGTGGCGCGCGGACTGATCGGTACAACGACACCGCTAGGCATTGTGCCTATGGGCAGTGGCAACGGCTATGCCCGTTCACTGAAGTTGCCGTTGAAACCGGAAGCCGCATTGCGCATCGCGCTTACCGGCACCGCTGCACCAATGGACGTGTGCTACCTCAACGACATGGCGTTCATCGGCACGGCCGGAATCGGTTTCGATGCGCGCGTGAGCTGGGAGTTCGACAAGAGCAAGAGCCGCGGGCTCTGGGGCTACATGCGCATCATCCTGCAACAGATCCTCAGCGCCAAGCCCATGCCCATCACCGTGGAAGCGAACGGCACAACAGTGCAGGACAACGTCCTCATGCTCGTCTTCGCCAACACACGCGAGTTCGGGAATGGCGCCATCATCAGTCCGGGCTCAGCACCCGATGATGGTCTGGCCGAACTACAAGTGGTGCGCAAGCCCGGGTTGGTGGGCA
>CADECG010000192.1 GCA_902825795.1 uncultured Bacteroidota bacterium | reverse complement strand
AGCGAAGGCAACGCACTGTGGACGGCGAACGGCCAACTGCTGTTGAGCAACCCGACGAAGAGCATCAACCAAGTGGCGCCACTGCTGATGCCTGACGGATCGGTGATCGTGGCGTACATGACCGGCAGCGTCATCAATGGCGCTGACACCGTGCGCGCCATGGGTTTCGACACGAATGCGAACGCGCTGTGGGCCGAGCCCTAGGTATTGCTTACCGGGCTTGACTATCGGAACATGAAGGTGGTAGCGAGCGACAGTTGCGCCTATGTGGTTGCGTATTGCGAGAGTTGTGGCGGCGGAGGCTATGGTTGTAAGATGCAGCGCGTGCGGATGAACGGTGCTGTACAGTTCGCCTTGCCGGGACAAACAACGGCTTCCAATTATTACGGCCCGTACACGATCCACCCCGACGGCGCTGGCGGTGTGTTGTTCAGCATCCGCTGCGGCAATGGCGCGGGCACCTGCCTGAAGGCCCAACGGTTCGATAGCCTAGGTACCGCGATGTGGCCCGCGTACATCGATCTGGCCGATGCCGACGGACTGAATTACGCGTTCTCCACAACCATGGACGACACCGGCGCGCAATCAGCCGTATGGGAGGTGAACGGGGATCTTCGGATGAACCGCATCGACACGCTCAGTAATGCGCTTTGGTCTCCCCCTGTGCAGGTGGCGAGCGACCTCGCGGTGCATGTCCAGGATGATCCCTCGATCTTGGCTATGGGCAACGAACTCTTCGTGGCTTGGAGCGATAGTCGCCCACCAGCTGCCTTGCGCGACATGTACATCCAGAAATACGACCTGGGCACCGGTTCAGAGCTATGGGCGACCGATGGTGTGCCCGCGATCCAGATCAACAGCTTTCTACCCAAAACCGGCTTGGTCGGTTCCGATAGCGGGGGCGTGATGGTGACCTTCGATGGAAACCTCGATGGCTACTCGGCCATGCGTGTGCGGAACGACGGAACACAGGCATGGCCCGCACCCGTGGCGATGTGCACACCGTCGTTCAATCCATTCTATGAGCAAAGGGTCCAGTTGCCGGATGGCACTGGTGGTGTAGTGGCATTCTGGCAAAGTTTCGCAGGAGATCTCTACGGTGCGCGCGTATACCGCAATGGAGAACTGTACAACGATGTAGGTATCGAGGAGGCATCTCGCCCACAGCTGATCACCGCCTTCCCGAACCCGGCGCAGGAGCACATCACGTTCAACCTGCCGGTTGACCAGCGCGTGATCGGTATTGACGCCATGAACTCCCGAGGCGCAAGTATTCGTTTGAACACGCTGCCTGAAGCGACCAATACGTACGATGTGAGCGGCCTGGCTGGCGGCGTGTACGCCGTGCGGCTGGTCACCCCGGATGCCATACTCATCTCGCGCATCATCGTGCTCTAATCCATGATCCGCAGTGTGGCTTCAGCGGAATGTGCATCATGCCGGCACCGGGGCATGCATAGCCACCTCTCGATACGTCCAAAGCGCTACCAGCGACCACAGACTTACACCGCAGAGGTTGGTACATGCGGAAGGCTGCGCGATCGTGGTGCGGTAATCCGGATCGGTTGAAAACATTATTTCATTTCTAATTGGAACTTCCATGACTACGGTTTACGTTTGAACCCGAAAGTCAAACACCATGGATCTGAAAGAAGCACGCGAGAAGTTCATTGAAGCCTGGGGTACATTCGGTAGCGCTTGGGGCATCAACCGTAGCATGGCACAAGTGCATGCCCTGTTGCTCATCAGCCATGAGCCGCTGAGCACCGAGGATGTGATGGAGCAACTGAACATTAGCCGGGGCAACGCCAACATGAACCTGAGGGCGCTGATCGATTGGAGCCTTGTGCGCCGCGTGCTGAAGTCCGGCGAACGCCGTGAGTTCTTCGACGCCGAGAAAGACGTGTGGAAAGTCGCCACGCACATCACCCGCGAGCGCAAGAAGCGAGAACTGGAGCCGCTTGTGCGCCTGCTCGATGAACTGGAGGACGTTCCCGGCAGCACGCCCGAAGCCAAGAACTTCCGCAAAATGACCCACGACCTGCACGACCTGACGACACGCTTGGACACCCTGCTCGACCACAGCACGCGCCGCGATGTGCAATGGTTCGTGAAAGCGGCTAGCACCCTGTTGAAATGAGAATTGCACGTCATAGCGCACCTGTTCTGGCCCTCATGGACCAGAACAGGTGCGCCTTTTTTTTGACCATACTGTTTCATTTGTTCCTGAACGTCTGAACTGTACAGGGCTATGAACTTCAACCTCCTCTCCTATCTGCTCTTCTTCCCCTCCATGGTGGGGGTAGCAGTGTATGTGGCGCAGGTATGCCACCGCAACGGCCGGGTGTGGATGCTGAGGATATTCGATAACGAAGCTAATCTCGTGGATGCGGTGAACAACTTGCTGCTCGCGAGCTGCTACGTGGTGAATGCCGGCTACATCGCACTTGTGGTCGGCCGGTGGGAGACCGTGACCAACGTTCCGCAAATGCTCGGCGCCTTGAGCCACCACATTGCTGTCATCCTCTTCGTGCTGGCCGGACTGCACTACACGAACATCGGCGTCCTCCTTACGTGGAGCCACATTAAACACCGCAAGGCGCGGGCGGAACAGGCCGCGCTGAAATACCGGGCGACTTGAACGTCGCCCCGACAACCATGGAAACCAAAGTCGTTCTCGCGTACATGATCTACCTGCCCGTAGCGCTCGGGCTGACCTTCTATGTGGCCCGCACGCTGTTCACCAACGGGCGCACCTTCATGCTCGACATTTTCAAGGGTAAGGAGGACATCGCCAACGCAACCAACAAATTGTTCGAGGTGGGTTTCTACCTGCTGAACATGGGCTTCGCACTGCTGATCCTAAAGATCGACCAGGGCGACGGTCGCAACTTCAGCGTTGCAGACGGCATTGTTCAACGGTACATCTACGAGTTGGACAGCAATCAGGAAGTGGTGGAAGTCCTGGCGCGCAAGCTTGGCGGCTTCGCCATCTACCTCGGCGTTATGCTCTTCCTTAACCTCTACCTCTTTTTCCGCGGCCGGAAGAAGGCCCGTCAGAATGCATTGCTCACGCCTCCCACACCAGTGGTGGTCGCGCCTGCGCGGTGAGCATCCCGAACAACACAACTGCCATGAAAACCAAAATCATCCTCGCTGGCGGCACCGGTACCTTCTTCCTGCGCACCCAAACCGAGCTTGTTCTGAAGAGCCGCCGCGTGGTGCCGACACGAGCGCTTCAACCTAGCTACTTGTTCGATCATTCCCACATCAGCAACGCGCTTGATGCACTATTCGGCCAGCGTGCGCAACACCCAAGAACATGAACACCTTCAGCAGGCTGATGCACTGCAATGGATGCACGGACCGCATAACCTACCAGCGAAACATTGCATTGATCGCAGTGGGCAAGGCCTTGATCGACCTGATCAGCATGGCCATGGTCCCGGGCCTCGCGGTCGATACGATCGCCATGGCTTGGTTGAACCCGTTCGTGCTCATTCAACCTTGGCTCAACGGATCCATGCCGTTCATCATCTGTTTGGGCACGTTCGCCTTCTTCTCCGGACTGGTCTGGAACAGCGTGCATCGGCTGCGCCATGCGGGATACAACCATTGGCTGGGATTGCTCACCGCGGCGCCGTATGTCGGGATCACTTGCGCGGCCTTGCTCTCGTTCGTTCCGCCGAAGAAGCATACCGTTTGGGACCTCGTCGGGTGAACCCACCCCGCTCCTCCCCACCGCCCAACCGCTCGTGTAAGGCCAACCGTTGGGCACGGGACCGCCGGTACTTTCGGGGCCGTTGGCCCAGCGACCGTCCACCACAATGGAAGCGTCTCGACTGTGCCCGACGTGACAAGTCGCAATGCTCGAACTCAAAGCCATCCGCAAGGCCTACCTCACCGGCAACAACGTACTCCAGGTGCTCAAGGGCATCGACTTGCACATCGGTAAAGGGGAGTTGGTGAGCATCATGGGCCAGAGCGGTTCGGGCAAGAGCACGCTGCTGAACATCATCGGGATCCTCGACGAGTACGACAGCGGTGAATACCGGTTGGACAACGTACTGATCAAAGGCCAGAGCGAAACGGAGAACGCAGGGCTGCGGAGCAAGTACATCGGTTTCATCTTCCAGAGCTTCAACCTCATCAGCTTCAAGAACGCGCTGGAGAACGTGGCACTTCCGCTGTACTACCAAGGAGTTAGCCGCAAAAAGCGCAACGAGCAAGCGATGGCGATGCTCGAGAACGTTGGCCTGAAGGACTGGGCCTCGCATATGCCGAACGAACTGAGCGGTGGACAAAAGCAACGCGTGGCCATTGCCCGTGCGTTGGTGAGCAGCCCCAAGATCATTCTGGCCGATGAGCCTACCGGTGCGTTGGACAGCGCCACAAGTCATGAAGTGGTGGAACTGCTGAAGAGCGTGAACCGCGACTTGGGGATGACGGTGGTGATCGTAACGCACGAGCGCGCGGTGGCTGCTGCCAGCCAGCGCGTCATCTACCTGAAGGACGGCCTGATCGAGAACGCGTACATGGACCCCGCAACACTCCTCGCCGATGTTCGATAAGGAGAAATGGGGCGAGATCTTCCAGAGCATCGGCAAGAACAAGTTGCGCACGGTGCTCACCGGCTTCGCCGTGTTCTGGGGGATCTTCATGCTCGTTCTCCTGTTGGGGTTGGGTGCAGGCCTGCGGAATGGCTTCGCCCACAACTTCCGCAACACGGCGGAGAACAGCATCAGCATCTGGGGAAACGAAACGAGCAAGGTGTGGAACGGGCTGCCGGCCAACCGCGAGATCCGATTGAACGAAGAGGATGTGGAGGCGCTGCGCAACAGCATCCCCGGGTTGCAGAACATCAGCGGCAGCTACAGGGTGTGGCGTGGGAACAGCCAGTTGCAGTACGGCAACAACTTCGGCAGCTACAACATCAATGGTGTGGTGAGCGAGCAGCAGCAACTGCAAAAGCAGGTCATCGAACGCGGGCGTTTCATCAACGAAGTGGACGAGGCGCAGGTGCGGAAGGTGATCACCATTGCCGAAGATGCGCGCAAGGAACTCTTCAAGGACGAAGATCCCATGGACAAGTGGGTCAACGTGAACGGCATCCCTTTCCAGGTGGTCGGGCTTTACCGGTTCGAGAACGAAGGCGAAGGGGGCATGATGCAACGCAGCCCGGTTTTCATCCCGCTCAGTGCGGCGCAGCGGGTCTTCAATGCGCAACGCGACGTGGACCAGATCATGTTCAGCTTTTCCGATGCGACATTGCCAGGATCGGAGATGGCCGAACAGCGCGCCCGGCACACGCTGGCACGCTTGCACAATTTCGACCCGACGGACGAACGTGCGCTGTGGCTGGAGAACAACGTGGAGAACGTCTCCACCTTCAATGGAGTCTTCGGTGGGATCTCGGCCTTCATCTGGTTCATCGGCATCGGTAGTCTGGTGGCTGGCATCGTGGGCATCGGCAACATCATGCTCATCGTGGTGAAGGACCGCACGCGTGAGATCGGCATACGCAAAGCCTTGGGCGCCACACCGGCGAACGTGATCGGCCAGATCCTTTTGGAAGCTGTTTTCGTGACCGCCCTCTTCGGATACTTGGGTCTGGCTCTGGGCGTGTTCCTGCTGGAAGGTCTGGCGAGCGTGATCCCCGGCAGTGCCATGTTCCGGAACCCGACGATCGATCTTGGCGTGGCCTTGTGGGCACTGTTCGCCATGTTGGTTGCCGGAGCTTTGGCCGGTTATTTCCCTGCACGCA
>CADECG010000191.1 GCA_902825795.1 uncultured Bacteroidota bacterium | reverse complement strand
TTCATGGAGAAGTTCGAAGTTGCCGCCCCAAGCTTGGTGGTGAGTCCCACCAAAATGAACGTGTTCTATCGTGGCGTCGACAATCCTGTGAGCATCAGTGTAGCCGGCTTCAGTGCTTCGCAGATCCAGCCAAGCATGAGCAATGGTACCTTGAGCAAGGACAAGGACGGCTTCATTGTGAAGCCAGGCAAGGAGGCAAAGGCGATGGTGAGTGTTACTGTAACGAATCCTGACGGCACCAAGAAGTCCATGCCAGGAGTGGAATTTCGTGTGAAGAACGTGCCGAACCCAACGCCTTATTTCGCCGGTAAGAGCGCGAACGACGAGACCGTGAAGAAGAGCGAACTCACTGCCGCACAAGGCGTGATCGCCAAGATGGAGAACTTTGAGTTCGATTTGAAGTTCGAAGTGGTGGAGTACCGCGTAACGATGATCGTTGCTGGTACGCCTATCGAAAAGGTGACCAAAGGCGCAGCGCTTAGCGGCGATATGAAAGAAATGCTCACCAAGGCGAAGCCTGGTCAGAAGGTCTACATCGAGGGTATCAAAGCCCGTGGACCGGATGGTACCGTGCGTAACCTCGGTGGTCTCTCGTTCAAAGTGACCTGATACGTGCGGCTTGTCATCCGCGCAGCAAATCCGAACACGATGAAGAACCTGAAGAACATATTGTGCCTCGCACCCTTGGCCCTGAGCCTTACCGCTCTTGATGCTGGTGCGCAAACAGTGCTCGATGGGGCTTACATCAAGGAGCACACGAAGACCAAGCGCGTTGTGCCTTATCCGCACATCCGGGAGGCTGACGTGATGTGGTACCGTCGCGTGTGGCGGACGATCGATCTGCGTGAGAAGATGAACCATACGCTCTACTATCCTGTGGAGCCCATCAACGACCGGAAGAGCTTGTTCGACGTGATCAAGCAGAGCCTTTTGGTTGACGGCAGTATCACTGCCTACGATGTGGGTGTGATCGGTCAGGACGATGAGTTCACGCAGCCGCTTTTGGCCAGTGAACTGAAGGACATCTTCCTGCGCGTGGATACGAGCTATACCGAGGACATCAACACCGGTGAAATGGTGATGGTGGTCCAAGAGATCCCGTTGGAAAGTCGCGATATCAAGCAGTATCGTTTGAAGGAGGACTGGATCTTCGACAAGCAGCGTAGCAAGATCGATATCCGCATCATCGGCATTGCGCCCATGAAGGAGATGCGCGGTGATGACGGGGAGATCCGCGGGTATTCGCCGATTTTCTGGCTGTACTATCCTGAGTGCCGTTACGTATTCGCGAACTGGGATGTGTACAACAGGGAGAACGATGCACAACGTATCCCTTACGAGAGCTTGTTCATGAAGCGCATGTTCAGCAGCACCATCACCAAGTGGACGAACGTGTACGATCGCCAGATCAACAGCTACAAGACCGGTATTGATGCGTTGCTGGAGGGCGAGGAGATCAAGCAGGCATTGTTCGAGTTCGAGCACGATCTCTGGAACTGGTAGCCCTTAGTGAGATTCTTATTGCGACCCCGGCAAGTGCCGGGGTCGTTTGTTTTCGGGCATACTGACTTCCGCAAGCCGTGCGTTGTTGTTGCATGGTCACACATGCCACCGCTCGGATAGCGGTCTTGGTTCTGTTCGCCGCACATGCCGGTGCGCAGTCTCCGAACGAGCCGAAGCCGACGGGAACGGATACCAAGACCAAACGGGTCGTTCCGTATCCATACATACGTGAGGCTGATGTGCTCTGGCATAAGCGCGTTTGGCGCACCATCGACCTGCGAGAGAAGTTGAACCATGTGCTCTACTATCCGATAGAGCCAATCATTGATCGTAAAAGCCTATTTCAGGTGATCAAGGATGCTCTGCTTCTTGATGGGAGCTTGACCGCCTACGATGTCGGTGTGATCGGAGAGGATGATGAGTTCATTAATCCCCTCTCAATGGGCGAACTGAACGAAATATTCCGGCGGGTCGACACGAGTTGGACAGAGGACCTCAATACCGGGGAAATGGTCCCGGTTGTCCAAACGGTCGAATTGGAAAGCGAGGACATCAGGCAGTATCGTATCAAGGAGGACTGGATCTTCGACAAGCAACGGAGCGAGATCGACGTGCGCATCATTGGTATTGCGCCGATGCGCGAGATGCGTGGCGCTGACGGCGAAGTCCGAGGGTTTTCCCCTGTCTTTTGGCTCTACTATCCGGAGTGCCGGTACGTCTTCGCCAACCACGAGTGTTTCAATCCGCACAACGATGGCCAGCGCATTTCATTCGAGAGCGTGTTCATGAAGCGCCTGTTCAGCAGCATAATCACCAAGGTGAGCAACGTTTACGACCGGAGCTTGCCTGAATACCAGATCGGCGTAGAGGCTTTACTTTCAGGGGAGCGTATCAAACATGATCTCTTCAGCTACGAGCACGACTTGTGGAACTGGTAGTGGGCTTGGTTCCGACGACTTCCGCTCCGATCGGTAAGCAACCGTGCCAACAACCTACTTTCGCGGCCGCTTTTCCCGGCCATGCTCACACTTACCAACGTTACGCTCCACTTCGGTGAGCGGCCCATGTTCGATGAGGTCTCGCTGTTCATAGGCACCGAAGACCGTATTGGTTTGGTGGGCCGCAATGGGGCCGGCAAGAGCACGTTGCTGAAGATCCTTGCCGGGGAACAACGATTCGATACAGGCAACCTCGGTCGTCCAAGAGAGCTCACGCTCGGCTACCTGCCACAGGAAATGACCCATGACCTGGAGCTCACGCCCAGACAAGTCGCTGAGAAAGCATTCCAGGAAGCGCAGAAACTGAAAGAATCGCTGGAGCGGATCGAGAAGGATCTTGAGACCACCACCGATAACGATGAGTTGATGGAGTTGGCCGAGATGTGCGCGCATGCGCACGAACGGCTGAACGCTTTGGGTGCTGCCGATCACGATGGTCAGATCGAGACCATCTTGAAGGGCATCGGTTTCGTTGGAAGCGACATGGACCGGCCACTGAAGGAAATGAGCGGTGGTTGGCGCATGCGCGCCGAACTCGCGCGCATACTCCTGGTGCGTCCTGATCTGCTGTTGCTCGATGAGCCCACGAACCACCTTGATCTACCTGCAATTCAGTGGTTGGAGGACTTGCTGAAGACCTACCCCGCGGCCATCGTGCTCATCAGCCACGACAAGACATTTTTGGATCGGCTCACCAAGCGAACGGTCGAAGTGTACCAAGGCAAGCTCATTGACCGTAAGGTGAGCTGGAGCAAGTTCGTGGAGGTGCGCAAGGAAGAACGCGAACGGCAGGCAAAGGCTGCACTCGAACAGCAGCGATACATCGAGGAGACACAGGTGCTCATCAACAAGTTCCGCGCGAAAAAGGACAAAGCGGCTTTCGCGCAGAGCCTCATCACGAAGCTGGAGAAGCTCGAACGCATCGAGGTAGAGGACGAGGACTTGCGGAAGATGATCGTACGGTTCCCACCGGCACCGTTGAGCGGGAAGCTGGTTTGCGAGGTGATGGGCGTGAGCAAGAGCTACGGCTCTAAAGAGATCTTCCGGGATGCGGAACTGATCATCGCGAAAGGCGAGCATCTAGCCCTGGTCGGAGCGAACGGCACTGGAAAAAGCACGCTGGTTCGGATGATCTCCGGCAAGGAACCGCACACCGGCGACATCAAACTGGGCCACAACGTGGTGCTGGGCCATTACGCCCAGGACGCAACGGATACGCTGGATCCGAAGAAGACAGTGATGGAGACGGCTGAGTATGCTGCCAGTGAGGACAACATGAAACGCGTGCGCTCCATGCTGGGCGCTTTCCTCTTCAGCAAGGACGATGTGGACAAGCCAGTGCGCGTGCTGAGCGGTGGAGAGCGTGCCCGTCTCGCCCTTTGCTGCATGCTGTTGCGCCCGCTCAACTTCCTGCTCCTCGATGAACCGACTCACCACTTGGACATCCAGAGCAAGGATGTGCTCAAGGAAGCGCTCAAGAATTACGACGGCACTTTCCTGTTGGTGAGCCACGATCGTGATTTCCTGCATGGGCTCACGACCCGTTTGCTGGAGCTCGATGACTATCGTATCCGCGATCAGCACATGGATATCCTGGAGTTGATCGAAAAAAGGAAGGCACTACAGGCTTCCGACATGGGCCAATCGTCGAAGCGCGAAACCGCGAAGGCGGATCCCAAGGACAAAGCGGAATACCACGAACGCAAGGACCGCGAGAAGGAGCGTCGCCGCTTGATGAACCAGGTGGAGCGCGCCGAGGAACAAATGGCCAAGCTCGAGGTGGAAGAGAAGGAACTGCAAGCCGCCGTCATGAAGTCGGGTAGCGATGCCGCCGCGTTGCAGAAGGGCTACGATCGTATGAGCGAGATCGCCAAGAAGATCGCGGAGCACATGAAAGAGTGGGAGAGCGCTGGCGCCCGTCTGCAGGAGTTCGGCGACGAGGTCGCTTGATCGACCATCGCGTTACGCGCGACATGTCACGGCATTCAGGTCGGTACACAGGCGTTGCGCAAGCACGTCGAAAACCAACCCGCTATGGCCACCGCGAAACTGCCGCCCCGGCAGAAGATGATCAACATGATGTACTTGGTGCTGACAGCGATCCTCGCGCTCAACGTCAGCAAGGAAGTGCTCGACCAATTCGTGCTGCTCGATGAGGATCTCGGGCGCAGCACGGCTGCACATGAGGCCCGCACCAGGAGCGAGTACGCCATGTTCGAAACGAGCGCGGCGAACATCCCGGAGAAGTTCCGCGTTCCGCTCGTCAAGGCGCGCACCATAGGCACTGCGGCCGATTCGCTCATTGAACACATAGAACGGATCAAAGCCCTGGTGATCGCCGAGGCCGAGGGCCTGCCGATGGATCAAGTGCGGCTCAAGGCCAGCGATGGACGCGATTCACTCATGGCGTTGCGCAAAGTGGAAATGCAGGACGACCGTGAAGCACTCGCGCATTTGCTCGTTGGCAGCGATCCGGGTTCCCCGAAACAAGGCCCCAATACGGCCAACGACCTTAAGCAGCGCGTCGTGGCTTTCCGAGAACGGTTGAAGTCAGTTACACCGACCAGCGATACGCAGTTGATCGCCGCGCTCGACGTTCTTTTCGATCTCAGTGATCGGCGGGATGCAAGTGGTACGCGCAACAATTGGGAAAGCCTCAATTTCTATGAGGTGCCCTTGGTGGCCGGTGTCGCATCACTCAGCAAACTGCAGGCTGATATCCGCAGTGCGGAGAACGACGTGGTGCGTGCGATCCACAGGAGCGTGAACGAGAAGACGTACGCCTTCACCGAGTTGGTGAGCGCCGTGATCCCGCAGAGCAACTACATCACCGTTGGCGACAGCTTCCGAGCGGACGTGTTCTTAGCGGCTTACGACCCAGGCAATGCGCCGACCATTGAACTGGCCACGGATGGTGGGCACGTGGACACCGCGACGATGGAGATAATCGGTAGCAAGACCGTGGTTCCTCTAGGGCTCGATGGCCTTGGCAAACTGCGATTGGTTGGATCCACTACCGGCGAACAAACCCGCTCCGGCATCATCCGCTTCAAGGGACCCGACGGTGAGGTTCGCAAGTTGTTCAATGCTAGTTTCCAAGTCGCACGTCCGGAGTTGGTCGTTAGCCCCAGCAAAATGAACGTGCTATACCGTCATGTCGAGAATCCGATCGAGATCAGTGTGCCCGGTTTTGCAGCGGAGGACATCACCCCGCGTATTGACAACGGTTCGCTGGTCCGATCAAGCGCCGGTTGGGTAGCAAAGCCAGGCT
>CADECG010000190.1:2831-5924 GCA_902825795.1 uncultured Bacteroidota bacterium | reverse complement strand
CAGCCCGGGATGTCTTGCTACCGAGTTGCAACAAACTGTCCTCATTGTTCAAGTTGTTCTTGAAGCGTTCCATCAAGGGCTGATCGAAGGCATTGCCTACATCCAATGCATTGCCCAGCCGCTCGATGGCCTGCAAAGTGCTCACCGCGCGTTGCCCATCCTTGTACATGGTGAGATAGGCTAAATCGGCGCCGTACATACCCATGGCCAAAGCCTTGGCCGTCTTTGTGGTCATTGCATCCACCGATGAGGCCGGTACGACCAGACCCTGGCTGTATTCCAACCCGAGCTTCCGGATCAGCAATGCCGTTTGAACAGGGCTGGGTATACTGAAGAGCTTGCCCCCCAACTTCATAACCCTTGGGTCCGCCGAAGGCCCAGACGTCAGACTGTCATCCGCACCCGAGGATGTATCAGGAGCGCCAGCCCCTCCACAGCCCTGCAGGAAAGCGAGCGCTATGATTGCAAGAGCCAATTTCGAGAAGAAGGACGCTGACATGTCGTACCGATTTCGTGAACGTTCGGCGACGAAGGTACCCGGGCATGAAGGGCTTCAGCTCAACCTTGCAGGACATGGATCCACAGGGTTATCCACAATTCGAAGCAATGAGGTCTATACTACCAATTGTCCTTCTTCTTGTAGTAGCGTGGAAACTTGACGGTTGCTCGCACTCTATGGTAGTACTCCTGCCAACGCGGGGTGCGGAAATCGTATTCAACCGAGACAACGGCAGTGCGGTCCGTAGTGGACTTCGAGGCAGATTTCTTCATGGATGACATGGCAACGGGATCGCTACCATGACAAGTCCGAACAACAGATCGTTGCCTCGCGCGTGACCGATCGTTAACCACGATCTACATGTCCGAAGCCCTACCGCTGGGGTTCAACGAAGCAAGGTGACATGGCCGATGTGCTCTTGTACCTCGCCACTTATGCCCTGCACACGGAACCAATAGACATAAACACCGGCGGGTGCTTGGGCACCACCGACGGTGCCGTTCCAGGCACCGTAAAGTTCCTCGGTTTCGAAAATCAACTCGCCCCACCGATCGAAGATGCGCATGTGGTACTCGAGCAACCCGACACCGTTGCCAAAGAACACCTCGTTCGGTCCACCGCCATCCGGCGAAAACGCATTGGGCGCATAGAACTGTAGTTCAGGGTCGATAAGTATGTTGCGGTAGGTGGTGTCCACACAACCCAGATCATCCACTATGGCGAGCATCACATTGAAGAACCCATCTCCCTCGAACGCTACGACGGGATACTGATCGGTGCTGGTCAGGTCAGGGTGATCGAAATCCCAGAACCAACTCGTTGCCCCAACACTCTCGTCCAAGAACTGCACGGGGAAATTCGTTACGTAAATACTGCCGGTGTAGCTGAAGGCCGCAACGGGGGCGTTCACTCCCACCGTTACGTCGTCAATAGCGCTGATCCCGCATTCATCGGTGGCTGTGATCGTATACGATGCGTTGGCTCCAGGCGAAACGGGGTTCAAGGGGCCAACGACCCCATTGCTCCATGCGAAGTCATAATCACCGGTACCAGCAGATGCGATCGCAACTAGGAAAGCGGTATCACCCCGACAGATGCTGGTGTCAGCACTCGCTACCACGTCGATCGTGTCATACTCAACCGTGACGGTGACGGCATCAACAGCAGTAAGACCGCAATTATCAGTTACTGTGATCGACCACGATTGCGTGACAGGAGGCGCCACGCTGGCCGTGGTGTTCGATCCCAAGCCACCGGTCCACGCATACGCATAGGGAGCAGTTCCGCCGGCAACCGAAGAGAACAGGCCAACAGGGCTTTCCGGGCAAAGAACCGTGGTGTCCGGAAAGGCTTGAACCACCAGGGGGGCAGGCACTGGCACGGTTACGACCACATTACCGGTCTCGGTCACAACGCCACAGTCATCAGTGACGACAATTGTATAGGTAGTGGTTGAAGCTGGCGCAACCCATGCGCCAGTGGTACCATCCGCGATGGTCGTATTCCAGTCAAGCACCAAGGTGCCATAACCTCCAGTGGCAACTCCACTGACAAATACACTGTCGTTGCAAGGGAGAAGCGTGTCGTTGCTCATCACTAGATCGATAACTGGAGCGTCATCGATATAGAAGTAGAGGAATGTGCTATCAACACCACAGTTCCCATTGGCTATCGCTATGATCTCGACCACTTCAGGACCTTCTATAAAACCGTCCAGCGTAGCTACAATGGTGACCAAAATGCTGTCCTCGCCTGGCAGGAACGTGAAACTGTTCGGCACACTATTGTAATCCGCCCCTTCAACGGCCACGCCGCCGGTGATGAACTGCACGGTTTCGGGCATTGAAAGGTCGCCCGCACGACTGAGGAACAACGTGGCCTCACCACAACCTTCATAGATCGTGCTGTCCTGACCGCCGGCATTGATCTGCGTGCTCAACGAAACCGCATTGCTCTGGAAACTGCCGGCTTCTATGAAAACGCCGCTATCAAAAGCTGTATCACTCACGTCGGCGATAGCCAGCTTAATGTGGTAGGTCTGGCCGCATTGAACTTGCGCGGTGGCTGTCAGCACAACGGTGAAACCATCATACTGCACCGTCACTCCCGGAGAGTTATTCGTGAAATAAATGTTGTTGGCAGCCCAGTTCGGATCGAACGCCGCACAGTTCGCAGCCTGCCCGTTCGCACCAGCAACACCCAAGTTGACCGTATTGATAGCAACCGGGATATTGGTGCCCGGGATCAACGCGATGTTCTTGGCGTTGTTCGTGAACGGTCCACTGATGCCGGGCCCGCTGAGGAAGAATCCGAATACGTCCGTCACGGTCCCGCACGTGTACTCGTTGTACTCTTCGCTCCCGAAAACAAAATTGAAAGCCAGCGAATCACCAGTGGGGATGAAGTCGAATTCAAGTACCGCCCTGTCATTGGTGCTGGGTGGAAAAGGCAGCACGCTGACAATGGTGTCCAGATCAGGATCACCGACCCCGAAATTGCCGCCACCAACAGTGAGACTTGCGCTGTTATTCGGCCCTGGAGCAACGTTGATGCTTCCGGAACACATCACCATGCCGCTTGACATACCGATGTTG
>CADECG010000190.1:0-2821 GCA_902825795.1 uncultured Bacteroidota bacterium | reverse complement strand
ATCTGTTTAGGTGAGTGCGTATTACTGCCCGTCAGTTGTGCCTCGGCACTCAACACCGTAACCAGCAAGCAAACAAGCAGAAAGATCCTGGATGGGTGCTTCTTCACGGGCGCCGAAAATAGCCCATGTTCCGAACGGGTGCCACACATAGTTATGCATGGTTGGCGTCCTGTCGCACGTCCTGAATGGCGCCCAAGCACCTTCCTTCGCGGCGTAGCGCATGGGAAGTATCGATCGATCGCAAGAACTGGAACAGTGGTACGCCGACGTGCTGCTGCCGCTGGCCTTTCCCGGTGCGCTCACCTATGCATTGCCCAAGGAACTTCAGGCACAAGTGGCTCCGGGTCGGCGGGTTGTTGTACCGATGGGCCGAGGCAGAGAGAAGGCCTACACCGGTATTGTGCGCCGCGTTCATCAGGTAGCCCCGATCGGCGTGAAGCCGAAGGCCGTTCGTGCAGTGCTTGACCTGTCGCCACTGGTGAACAGCCAACAACTCGATCTGTGGGATGAAATGTCAGCCTACTATCTGTGCGGGCCGGGGGAAGTGATGGCTGCAGCTCTGCCCAGTGTGTTCATGCTAACCAGCGAAAGCCGGATCGCAGCCAGTGGTTCAACCGTTGACGAAAAACAACTGAGCAGTCGTGCATTGCGCATACTGGATGCACTGGAACTTCAACCGGTACTGACGATGGAAACGCTACGCGAAGTGGTGGGTAGCGCGGATGCCACTGCCACAGTGAATGAGTTGATCGGTGCAGGCGTTGTCACCTTGGCCGAGGAACTGAAGGAACGGTACACGGAGCCAACTGAGAAGTACGTGAAGCTTGGTGTTAAAGCGGATTCTGAGGAGACGCTCCATCAATGGTTCGATGCGTTGGAGAAGAAGGGTTCGGAGAAACAGCTCCGTACACTGATGAAATTCGTTGAGCTGAGCGGTTGCTTCGGTCCGCGCGAACGCCCCGTGAAACGTGCTGCCTTGCAGAAGAGCAGCGGTGTTGACGGCACCGTGATCAAGCAATTGGAAAAGAATGGCATATTGGAAACCTTCGACCGGAAGGAAGAACATTCGCCCAACTCGAATACGGGTCCGGTCAATATCAGTTTCTCGCCTGCCCAAAGCATCGCGCTCGCGGAGGTGAAGCTGCAAATGTCCCAGCACCCGGTGAGTTTGTTGCGTGGTGTCACCGCAAGCGGAAAGACCGAATTGTACATTCAACTGATCAGTGAAACCATCGCACGCGGGGAACAAGTGCTTTACCTGCTGCCGGAGATCGCGCTCACTACGCAGGTGATCGGGCGGTTGCGCAAGTGGTTCGGCGACCGTGTGCTGGTGTATCACTCTCGTTTGACTCAGAGCGAACGGGCGGGCATTTGGAAGCGCATATTGGATGAACCCCTATCCGCACCCATCGTCCTTGGCGCACGCAGTGCTGTGCTCCTGCCTTTCAGCAAGCTTGGATTGATCGTAGTGGACGAAGAGCACGAGCCGAGCTACAAACAACAGGACCCGGCACCGCGGTACCACGCTCGCGATACCGCTATCCTGTTGGCACGCTTGCACGATGCACGAGTATTGCTTGGCAGTGCCACGCCGAGCATCGAGTCGTTGTACAACGCGCGGAACGGCAAGTACGGCCACGCTGAGCTCATCACGCGTTTCGGCGATGCGCCCATGCCCGCGATCGAAACGATCGATCTGGCCGATGCGCGAAAACGCAAGTTGATGAGAGGGCATTTCGCCCAAGCGCTACTGGACAAGATCACCGGGGCCTTGGCCCAACGCGAGCAGGTGATCCTGTTCCAAAACAGGCGTGGATACGTTCCGCTTTGGCAATGCGAGATCTGTGATTGGACCCCGGAATGCGAGCAATGCGACGTCAGTCTCACCTATCACAAACGACGGCATCGGCTCAGCTGTCATTATTGTGGACGTGAGTATGAACCACCGACTTCCTGCGCCAAATGTGGAAGTCGCCGCCTTCGCATGCTGGGATTCGGAACGGAAAAGGTCGAAGAGGATCTGGCATTGATCTTCCCTGACGCCCGCATCGCTCGCATGGATCAGGACACCACTCGTGGCAAGCACGCATACCAGCGCATTCTAACCGACTTCAGCGAAGGGGCCATCGACATTCTGGTAGGCACACAAATGGTGACCAAAGGCCTCGACTTCGATCACGTGAGCCTCGTGGGTGTGCTCAGTGCTGATGGCCTGCTGCGCTTCCCGGAGTTCAGGGCGCATGAACGGGCATTCCAACTAATGGCCCAAGTTGCTGGGCGAGCCGGCCGACGGCAGAAAGCTGGCACCGTCGCCTTGCAAACCAACGATCCGACGCACCCTGTTATCGGTTACGTGAGGCACCACGACGTTGAAGGTTTTTATGAACGCGAGATCGAGCAACGCCGCAAGCACTTGTACCCTCCGTTCAGCCGGTTGGTGCGCCTCTCGTTGAAGCATGTGAAAGAGGAACGCGTTGTGGCAACCGCGCAAGCATTGACCGATGCGCTGCGCCCCATCTTCGGTGATCGCGTGTTGGGACCTGAGACACCGGCCGTGGCGCGTGTGCGTACCCAGTACTTGCGCAACGTATTGGTGAAGATCCAGCGCAGCGCCCACCACGCCGAGAAAGAGGCGTTACGCGATACGATCGATCGGTTGTTCGCACAGAAGCCCCACTCCTCGGTAAGACTCGTCACGGACGTTGATCCGGCCTAGGAACTTTTCAGCGTTCCACGACCAAACTGATCGTCCGCGCTAAGCGGTCGGAGACTAGTCGCAATTGGTAGTATCCAGCCGACAATCCGTCCGTACAGATACTGA
>CADECG010000189.1 GCA_902825795.1 uncultured Bacteroidota bacterium | reverse complement strand
CACCGCCATCTGGACAGTAGTGCTGGGCAAAGCATGCCGATGGGATACTTTTCGACGGTGTGCCAGCGTATGAGCAGGATGATCCGTATGCGGTCCCATGGCTCCGCTTTTGAAGAACGACTGACCGAACGCGGGATCTCGCGAACGCTCCCTTTGGTGCTGCTGCTCTGTGCTGTGTGCTGCGCGGTGTCGGTGCGTTCGCAGGAGTTGTCGGGCCCGGCACCCGGTGGTGCATCGAACCTTCGCCACAAAACACTGGTCGCTGACAGGGATACTCTTGTGTTGGATAGTCTCAGTATCGCACCAGGTTCATTTTCATTATTCCGCAGGGGCGTCTTGGTCGATGCATCGCAATATGGTATCGATCCTTACCGGGCGATTCTTGTTTGGCATGGTGCGAAGAGCAGTTCCGATACGTTGATCGCCCGCTACCGAGCAATGCCCTTGTCGTTCACCGCCCCACGAATGCACAAGGATGAGCGTGCCATGCTTTCCGCGGCCAGTGGCCAAGCGGATCCTTTCAGATACGTCCCGCCGAAGGGTGGCGACGACCCTATGGGTGTTGATGGGCTCACGCGCAGTGGTAGTATCAGTCGCGGCATTTTGTTCGGGAACAACCAGGACCTTGCCGTCAACAGCACGCTGAACCTCGAACTCGGGGGCCGGTTGAGCGACAACATCAATGTGCTTGCCTCGGTCACCGATAACAACATCCCCATCCAATCCGGGGGCAATACGCTGGAGTTGCAGGACTTCGACCAAACGTTCATCAAGCTCTTCGGCAACGAGAAGTTGGAAGCAGGGGCCGGGGGGTGGGAGTTGATCGCAGGTGATTTCGTGCTGCAACGTCCCAAGGCCCACTTCCTCACCTATTTGAAAAAAAGCAAGGGGATCACCGGAGCTACCACCTATCGTCTCGGAGGGAAGTTGCGCAACGAAACCAGCGCAAGCGCTGCGATCAGCAAAGGCAAGTTCGCGCGTAACGTGATACAAGGTTTGGAAGGGATACAGGGCCCCTATCGGTTGAGGGGTGATGAAGGGGAAGCGTTCATCGTGGTTCTCAGCGGCACAGAGCGCGTGTATGTGGACGGCATGCTGCTGATACGCGGTCAGGAAAACGATTACGTGATCGACTACAACACGGCTGAACTGACGTTCACCGCCAATCGACCGATCACCAAGGACCGCAGGATCAATGTTGAGTTCCAGTACAGCGATCGCAACTACACGCGTTCACTGGTGCGGCTCGGTCATGAAGCGGTGATGGGCAATACCACCGTCCGCCTCAATGCGTACAGTGAGCAGGACCACCGCAACCAGCCGCTGCAACAAACCCTCAGCGACGAGGAGAAGGAGGTGCTCGCCTTTGCGGGCGACAACCCTCCGGCCGCAGTGGTGCCGGGCGCCGACAGCGTTGCCTTCAGTGCCGATATGGTGCTTTACATGCGCATTGATTCACTCGACTATGATCCCGTTTTCGTCTACAGCACGAATGCCGATACGGCTTTTTGGCAGCTCAGCTTCAGCAATGTGGGCGCCGGGAAGGGCGACTATGTGCAAAGCGATTTCACTCCGAACGGGCGTGTGTTCAAATGGGTTGCCCCCGACACCGTGAACAACATCATCGTTCACAACGGCGACCACTTACCGCTGAAAGCCCTGGTCGCTCCGAAGACGAAACAGTTGGTCACCCTGGGTGTGGAGCAGCGCTTCGCAACCGCATCGAAAGCCACGGCCGAGATCGCTTTCAGCAACTACGACCAGAACACCTTCAGCAGCGTTGGCGACAACAACGATCAAGGCTTGGCGGCCATGGTCGGTGCGGAGCACAGCATACCACTGGGTGCAAGCGACACAACGTTGCGTGTGGTCGTCGGATTGAACGCCGAAGCCTTGGCGCGTGAGTTCAGCGTGATCGAGCGCTACCGCCCCGCCGAGTTTGAACGCAACTGGAACGCATCAACCATTTCGCTGGATGGCGATCAGTTGCTTGCTGGAGCGAACGCCGGTATGCAGGGTAAGGAACTGGGCGAATGGCGTTACGGCTTCAGCACCTTCGAAGTGCGCGATCGGTTCAAAGGCGTGAAGCACGATCTGCTGGCCGACCTGCATCCCGGTCGCTGGCGATTCAAGGGAGCAGGCAGTTGGATGAGCACCACAGTGCCAACGCGGAGCGACTTCATTCGGCACAAGGCCCAGTTGGCCAGGCATATGAAGTGGATCACCGTTGGCGTGCGCGATGAACACGAGGACAATCGCTATCGCGCACTCGGTAGCGATAGTCTGGCGTTCGGTAGCTATCGGTTCTTCGACATGGAGGCGTTCGTACAGAACGGCGATAGCACAAAGGTGAAGTGGCGTTTGGGCGCAGGCCAACGCACTGACGATGCCCTGCGGAACGGTGAACTGAAGCGCAGCACCGAAGCAACGACCTACTCCGCAGCGCTCGACTTGTCCAATAATCCGCGTAACCGCTTGCAGACTTCGGTGAACTATCGTCAGCTGCGCATTGTGGACAGCTTGCTCACCGCGCAACGGCCGGAGGACACATGGCTCGCGCGCCTTGATCACGACTTGTCGCTCTGGCGCGGCGCGCTCAGCACCGATGTGTTCTATGAATTCGGCAGCGGATTGGAGCAAAAGCGCAGTTTCATCTACGTGGAGGTGCCGGCCGGGCAGGGTATCTACGTATGGATCGACTACAACGGCGACGGCATTAAGGACCTCAACGAGTTCGAGACGGCCAGCTTCGGGTATGAAGCCAACTACATACGCGTATACACGCAGACCAACGAGTTCATTCGGACGTACAGCAGCCAGTTGAGCGCGAGTATTGACCTACGGCCCGCGACCGTGTGGGTGGACAAGGACGGCTTCCGTGGTTTTCTGGCGCGTATCAGTGATCTGGCCAGTTTGCGGGCCGACCGCAAGACCGCTGATGATGACTTGGGCAAGGCGTTGGACCCGTTCACCACGGACCCTACCGATACGTTCCTGTTGTCGTACACCAGTTCGTTCCGCAACACACTGTTCTTCAACCGTACGAGCCGCGCTTGGGGTATTGACCACACGTGGCAAAGCGATCGTAACAGGATCCTGCTCGTGAGCGGTTATGAGGGCCGCAGCAACCAATTGCAACAGCTGCGTATACGGGTGAACGCATCACGCACATGGACGTTGGAAGTGGAAAGCGAGGCGGGGCGAACCGCCACCAGTAGCGACCTGCCGGGTGGGCGTAATTTCAACGTGTTCAGGCAAGGCATTAAACCACGTATCACATGGCAGCCGAATACGCAGTTCCGTGCGGCACTGGCTTACAAACGCACCGAAAAGCACAACGCGATCGAGTTCGGCGATGAGCGTGCGCTTCTGCAGGATCTGGGCGTGGAGATCAAGTGGAACACCGCCGGGAAGGGCAGCCTGCAAGGCAATTTCAACTTGGTGGAGATCGCCTACGACGGCACGGTTGATTCATCGCTCGGCAACGAAATGCTCAGTGGCTTGAAGCCCGGTACGAACATGACGTGGGCGGTTACCGTGCAGCGCAAACTCAGCAGCCATCTGCAAGTGGACCTGACGTACAATGGCCGGAAGAGCGAGGACGTAAAGACGATCCATGTGGGCGGTGCGCAGGTGAGAGCGTTCTTCTGAGTTGGAGAAGACCACTGAGGCGCACGGACACTGAGAAGGAGAAGGTGAAAAACGGAAGGAGGGCGCAGATTTCTCCGCGCCCTCCGTGTCTCCGTGACCTTCTGCCTTACTTCAGGTCGAAGCCCGTCTTGCTCACCAGCGCTTTGTTCTCGTAGATCTCGACGTTGTAGTGGCCGCTCTTCATCTCGCCCGTTGCGGTCCAGAACACGCACACATCAACAGGTGCATTGGCGTAATCCATTTCGCGTTTGGCGCTGTACTCGCCTTCCACGCCATTGAATTGGAAACGGTTGTTGCCGTCGCTGGCCGGTAGCACCGATCCATCGGGGCTGATGATCCGCATGTAGAGTGTCTTGGCACCTGCACTGGTCACCGTGTTCACGCCCAAGGTGAAGCAGCACTTCACCATTTCGGCGCGCTTGGCGCGTTCGGTATCCACCTGCTTGCCACTGTCCCGCAAGAACAGCGCACCGGCGCTGATCGCAGTGGTGTGCAACACGGCGCCGCGGCTGATGATCTCTTCTTGCGTGCGGCTCTTCTCCTCCAGTGCAGCCTTCTCGCCGCTCACCACGCCCAACTCATTCGTCAGGTTCGCCTTATCGGCTTGCAGCGCCAGGTTCGCTTGGTTCAACGAATCGATGGTGACCACATAACCCTTCATGATCTTGCGCAGCGTCTCGGCTTCCTTCTTTGCTTTCGACAAGCTGTAGTTGCCGTTCTTCACCTTCGTCATAAGGTCTTCGATCTGCTGCTTCTGGGCAGCCATCTCGGCGGTGAGCTGTTCGTTCTCGGTGCTCAGCGTATCGTATTGCACCAGCATGTCCTCCAGCAACTTGGTCACGTTGTCCTTGTCGTCGCTGATGCTGGCGATCTGTTCCTGCTGCTGTTCCACCGTATTGCTGCCCTTATTGAGGAAGTAAAGCGTGGCGAGGTTGGAAACGATCAGCAGCACCACAAGGGCGAGCAGGGCGTTGTTGGAGCGGGGCTTTTGTTCGGTGGTCGTCATTGGTAGGCGTTTGCGCTGGGCGCAGGGGTCAGTTGGTTCCGAGGGGCGAAAGTACCGGCACCGCGAAGGGGTGCCTTTGATGGATAACGAGATTGTCAACAAAGTATTGAACCCGCAGGGGGGCGGGCAGACCGCGTGGGCCTTACAGCAGCAGGTTGAATTGAGGGCCCGCCCCGAGGTGCCTTCGGCTGTTCATACGAACCGTCCGTCGATGGCCTACTGACTTTGATGGATGACCCTTGCTTTTGCCGATCGTGATCGCCGTTATATTCGAATCACTTCCATGAGCGTCATCCTCGACCTCGCTTCCGATGTTCTGGGGCTCGTAATGCCCCGGCGTTGCGCTGGTTGCGACAATGCCCTCTATCGCAACGAGAAGGACCTCTGTGGCATGTGCCTGGCCGACCTGCCAAGGGCGAGGATGCTGGCGGACCCTAGGAACCCGGTTGCTCAGTTGTTCTGGGGCCGCGTTCAACTGGAGGGAGCGGGTGCGCTGCTCCGGTTCAATCGTGGAGGCAAAGTGCAGCAGATGTTGCATCGGTTGAAGTACAAGGGCGATCGGCATGTTGGGCTGGGCCTCGGCCGCTTGATGGGCGAGGAAGCCTGCAAAAGCCCATGTTTTGCTGGGGTCGATACGGTAATGGCAGTGCCCTTGCACCGGCGCAAGGAGCGCATGCGCGGCTACAATCAGGCCCAGGTGATCGCCGATGGATTACGGGAAACATGGCCGTTGAACCCCGCGGGTCGCGAATTAATGCGGGTGCTGCACACGTCAACGCAGACCAAACGCAATAGGATCGATCGTTGGTTGAATGTGCAGGAGGCCTTCACGGTTGGCAAAGGCGCACAGTTGGAGAACGCCCATGTATTGTTGGTGGACGACGTGGTGACCACCGGTGCTACGCTCGAAAGCTGTGCGCGCGCGTTGCTGCAAGTGCCCGGCGTGAAAGTGAGCGTGTTGACCGCAGCGTACGCCTGATGGTCCCCATGCAAAAGGCCCCGTCAACGACGGGGCCTTTTGCATTCGCATTCCGTGTAGCTCAGTGAAGCACGTTGAACTTGCCACGTGCAGCGCCGTTGCCCTTGAGCCTGTACATGTACAAGCCGCCGGCCATGCTGGTGGTGTTGATCGTTGCGCGACCTCCATAAAGGGGCATCGTAACCACAACACGTCCGGTGTTGTCGATCACTTCAATGCTCTGGGATTTTGCATGGTTCCCGGTCATAGCGATCGTTACTTGGTCGTCGGCCGGATTCGGGTAACAGGTCAACGACACAG
>CADECG010000188.1 GCA_902825795.1 uncultured Bacteroidota bacterium | reverse complement strand
CACGCTGGCCACTTCGGTACCGTGGTCCGCACCCGATCCGAACGTTGGTGAACCGGGCCAGATGTTGTCTTCCAGGTCATCGTGTGAGGTCTGCATCGCCTGATCGCAGATCCCAACACCGATGCGCATCCCGTTCGCCATGGTGCCGCCTGTGGTGTTGTTCCACACCGGCTCCACGTTGATGTCCTCCAGGTTCCATTGTGTCCCGTACTGAGCATCGTTCGGCTCGGCGAGGAAGGTCAGCTTGAAGTTGAGCGAGACAGCTTCTACACCCGGGACGCGTGCTACAAACTTCTCCAATTCGCGGTCGTCGATCCCGCCACCATGAACAGTGATCTTGTGGTAACGGGATCCAGCGCCCAGCGACTTCACATCCTTGAGGCTGGCACGTAGCGGAAGTTCAGCCGCCAGCGCGTTCTGCACATCG
This sequence comes from uncultured Bacteroidota bacterium, assembly GCA_902825795.1. Lineage (GTDB taxonomy): Bacteria > Bacteroidota > Bacteroidia > Flavobacteriales_F > PHOS-HE28 > PHOS-HE28. Next base: position 5,590 of record CADECG010000188.1, on the reverse strand, counting down.
GCAATGCGGGCTTCGGCCGACAAACGGACAAGCACTTCACCAGGGACCCAAGCGCTCTGGCCAAGGCCGAATTGTGCGAGCAATGCGAAAGCGAACGCGAGGAAAATGCGGAGGGAAGTCATGGTGGGCATGGGCGAACGGAACCGTGTGTGGTTCCATCGACCAAAGTCCGGGATCAACCGATCGAAGAGGGTGTCAAGGGGGTCAACCTTGGTTACTAGCGCGAGATCGACTTTGAATGACGGCTACCGCCCGAAGTAGCGGTTCACTGCTTCCGTGCGGTTCTGTACATGCAGCTTGTCGTACATCCTGTGGATGTGCTGCTTGATGGTACCGACGGTGATGCCCAAACGATCGCCGATCTCCTTGTACAGCAGTCCTTCAGCAAGGAGGGCGAGTACTTGCTGCTCTCGTTCGCTCAACCCACTTTCGGCCAAACTGCTCGCAGTGCCGGTCGGGCGCAAGTGCGCTACAACCCGGCGCGCGACGTGCGCGCTCATCGGACTTCCACCTGCGCTCAGTTCGCGCACTGCATCGAGGATCTGATCGGGGGTGCTGCTCTTCAGGATGTATCCGTTCGCACCGGCCTTCAACGCCTCGAACACGCGGTGGTCATCATCGTGCACGGTGTACATAAGGTATTGGGTGCTGTTGCAACGTTGGCTCATCTGGCGCACGCAGTCGATGCCGCTTGCCCCGGGCAGGTTGATGTCCATGATCACCACATCGGGACAGGTCTCGCCCAGTCGCATCATGGCGTCTTCTGCCGTGCTGTGCACAGTGAACGCCTCCATGCCGTCCTCGAAGATGAACAGCGAGCGCAAGGTTTCGCGTATGGTCGTGTCGTCCTCGACTATGCTCACCTTGATCGGCGCGGAAGTGTTCATGGTGCGAATGTGATGGGGAAGAAGCGGTGCGGCAATAGAACCTTGGTTAGGGATGCACGGTGATGGGTACTTGGAAGCGTAGCCAAGTGCCATTCTCCCCGTTCATGCTCAAGCTGCCACCGAGCGACCCAACGCGTTTTCGCATGTTCCGGAGGCCGTTTCCCACGGCGTCTTCCGTGCCTTTGGGCAGCCCAACACCATTGTCCTTCAGTTCGACCTGTATACCCTCGGCCCAGTGGATGTTCAGTTCAACCGTGGTCGCGTGGGCATGCTTCACGGTGTTGTGGAGTGCCTCTTTCACCACTAGGAACATGTTGCGACGCTGTTCGCTGCTCAGCTGCGCTGTGGGCCATTGTCCGTTCGCCTCCACCGTGATAGCAAGGCCGTTCTGCTCGCAATAGGTGCGTGCATAATTGGTGGTGTAGACCACAAGGTCCTCAACGCTGGTCTGGTCGGCGTTCATGGTCCAAATGATCTGGCGCATGCTGCCGATGAGGTCTCCGGCGGTGTTCGCGAGCGACCCGAGTTGCTCACGCTTCTGTGGGTCTTTTTCTACGCGAAGGGCCATTTCGCTCCGAAGTTTCAATGCGCTGAGACCAGCGCCAAGATCGTCGTGCATGTCGCCGGCAATACGCACACGCTCGTGCAGTATGGCCTGTTCGCGCTGGAAGGCCTCCCGCTGCTTGCGCAAGCGCTCGTGCAAGTACAAACGAAAGGCAACGAACAGCAGGGCAGCGACAATGGCGACCATGAGCGAGATGAACCACCAGGTGGCCCAGAAGGGTGGGAGGATGACCACATGGATCACTTCTGGATCCGCACTCCAATCCACACCGTTCGCGCTGGCTTGCACTTCAATGCGATGCTCCCCTGTCGGCAGGTCGAACAGGTCGATGCGTTGCGCGGAGCCGATGAAGGCCCAATCCGCTACGTCTTCCGTCAAGCGGTACCTGAACAACACCGCCGCGTGTGGCGCAATACCGATGGCTCCAAGTTCGAGCGTCAACGCCTTTTGCGACGCCGTCAAACGCAACGCTTCCGGCGGGATACTGTCGTGGTAGAGCAGATCATTGACACGCACCGATGTCAGCACGACGCTCGGTGCGGTGGCGGTCGACCGGTCGAGATGCTGATCATAGAACACCAAGTACTTGCCAACGCCAAAGACAATTCGTCCGTCCGGCAATTCGGTCAGTGCACCAGTAACGTCCGTCGCATCCAGTCCGTCAGGCAATGCTATGGAGGTGAATCCAGCAGCATCCTTAGTCATTCGCGCAACGCCCTGTGCCGTGCTGACCCATGCGGTGCCCGATCGATCGAAAAGGATCCGGCCGATCCGAACACCTGGGAGACCGTTTTTCCGGTTGACGTAGCGCGTGCTACCGTTCATCGGATCATAGATCACTATGCCTTCTTCGTGAGTGCCGAGCCAAATGGTACCGTCAGGCGCTTCAGCCAAGCATCGCACCACGCCGCCAACGTTTCCACCTGCTGCATCGGTGATGGACCTGAAGTGACCGTTCTCCAAACACGCGAGCCCGCCGCCATCATTCATTCCCAACCAATAGCGCCCCTTGCTGTCTGGCAACCAGTCCAGCATCATGCGGCTTTCCAACCGTCCGAAAGGCCCCCCGGAAGTATCCGTCCGTTGTGAGGTACCGGTTTTCGGGTCGAACACGAACAATCCTTTTCTCCATGTGCCCAGCCAAATGCGTCCCTGTTGATCGGAGCGTATGAAGGACACCTGTCCTTGCGAGAACCGGTCCGGGTCATTGTCGAACTCCGTGGCTTCCGCCAACCGCATCGTGGGAACCTCGAGCACGATCGGGAGATGGGAAGAGCCGATCCAAGCGGACCTTTCGTCCCGGCGGGAGATGTCCGCTATCTGATCCCCCAAGTAGATGTCCGTATTGGGCATTGGTGGGCGACCGAACATTGCGTTCGAGGCGAAGCCGGTGCGCAGATCGAGCCGGTAGACCCCGTTTCCTGCTGTGCCGATCAGGAGTGTGTCGGTGTTCCATCCAAACACTTCGGTCACATCGTGGTTGTTGCCCGACAACGACAACACCTGTAGCGCGGCATTGGCAGGCCTTAGAACGGCAATTCCGGCTTGCGTGGCGAACCACCGTTCACCGGACCGTGTCAGCACGCAAGCCGAGACGTTTCCCGACCGCAAGGCGGCAGGCACGGTGGATGAAGGGATCACCTCGCGCCATGCGGACCCCGGATCGGCATACAGCAACCGGTGTGTCCAAAGGGAAACCCAATGCCTGCCATCGCCATCCACTTGTTGCCACTTGATCGTGAAGACATTGCGCGTACCGTCCAATGAATCGAGGAACACATGCCCGCCGGAGGAAAGATCCGAACGCACCAACGAGCGCCCGCGTTCATCGTAGCACCACAATGTGTCTCGACCCTGAAGAATGACTTTGGTCCTGAACCTGTCATTGAACCAAGGTTGATGTGGCGTTGCGTTGCGGTGGTCCATCCAACGATCCTTTCGCGCATCCCAGAATGCGAGGCCTTTCGTTGACCCAGCCCACAGACCTTGTCGCGCGCCATCCCAATAGAGCGCATTCTGCACGTTCACACGACCGGGAGGACCAGTGCCGATAGGGCCTCCTTCCACCGTGGAAAAATGACCCGAGCGAGCGTCGAAACGGAACAGCCCTTCTTCGCTCACCACCCAGATCATTGTGTCGCCCACACAGTGCACTTGCAACATGCGGTTCGCTTGGTGCGCGGCATTGCCCGATGCTGGTACACGGTACGAGGTGAAGTTGCCCTTCACCGGGTCGTACTTCGAAAGCCCGGCCATGGTCGCCAGCCATAGTGTTCCTTGGCCATCTTCCGCCAATCCGTTCACTTGGTCGTGAGCGAGGCTGCTACTATCGTTGCGGTCGTGGTGGAACGTGCGGATGCGCGTGCCCTCGATCCGCGCTAGCCCCGTGGTGGTACCGGCCCATATATAGCCGCGGCGGTCCTCGAAAACGCTCAATACATTGTTGCCCGGCAATCCATCCGCCGATGTGATATGATCGAACAGCGGTTCACGCTGAGCCAAGAGGGGTAGACCCACGCACCAAGCGAAGAGCACTGTGCAACGCATCGTGGGCAAAGTAGCGAAGCCCTCGACTTACCTAGCCCACAGCAGCAAAGGGGGAGCTATCGTTTCTCCACCTCGATCACGATCGCCAGTGCGTTCGCATTCGCCGGTGCCGCCGCACCGAAAGTTGTGCCTTGGGTATACTGCACCCCGGCCGCAGCTATGAGCTCGGCACCGAGCACGGCATCAAGCTTCGCGTTCAACCCTTGAGCGGAATTGGCCTTCATGCTCGCGTTGATGCGCGGATAGTCGAATGCTTGGTTGGCCACTAGGATGGCCATAACATCCATTGTGCCGACATCGTCGATGGTGAGGCTGTTGTCCTTTGGGAAGACCCTTGTTCCGGTGACTCCGCAGTACGGTGAATGCTTCGGCGTATATGGGAATAAGGTATAGGTGGTGCCGTCCGTTTCCTGTCCGAAGATGTAGGTGTAGCACTCAAGGCTGTTCGTCACTTCCACCTTGAACCGTGTGCCTTTGGCCATGGGTTTTTCCGTGCGGAAGGTGCGACCGCCCATGTGCTTCAACGCGATGTTCTCGCCCGTGGCTTTGCCTTTCGCATCCACCACAGCAAGGCCGAAACGGATATCGAATTTCGTCGGCTTCACATCGGCGCTTTCCCCCATCGGGTAAACGGCGTATGCCTCCTTGGTGAAGTAGCCGAAGGCATCGTACGGCACCCACGCGATGCCTTTGTTGCCCCAGTCCGATCCCCAACTGTTCATGATCTGGAACGCACCGCCGTTCTCAGCACCCAGTTTGTAATCGTCGTAGCCGATCACGCACATGGCGTGGCCACCGAAGCCCGCCATGCGTGTGTCGTTCTGGTTGGGGATCCAAACATCTTGGCCTTGCATCTCTTGCATGAAACTGCCGCCGACCAGCATGCCGATCACCACGGGTGAACCCTGCGCGAGGTACTGTTTCATCGCTGCCATATCCACCGGACTGTTTGGATCATCGCTCTTACTCAGGCGCTGGAATCCTTTGATCTTATACCGCTGTGCGCTCTGCTCGGCTTGCGCATCGGGGCGTCGATTGCAGTCCTGATCATCGTACGCGAATGAACTGTACGGCGCTGCGCCGCGCTTCAGCATATCGTCCATGGCGCGCAGGATGTAGCTCCCTTGACAACCGCTGTTCTCGATCTTGATGCTGTTGTACATGAAGCTCGGACTGAACGCGCTTTGCTGGCTAGGCGCCGCCCCTGATGCTTGGTTCTGAATGATCGAACGTGCGGCATAAGCGCTGGCCCAAGCGACACAACTGCCTTGCTGCCCTTGGTTGAGCCGTGGTGGAGCGAACTTGCTCAAGCTCGCGCTCTCCGGGATCGGGTTCTTCACGTTGTCTACGAGCGGCTCGTACACCTCGGCCTTATCGTATTCCGCCGGGTCGAGCGTAGCGCCTTTGTTGAAGAGGTTCGAAACGATATCCGAAATGCCACCACCGCCACCACCGGGATCGCCGGGTATCGCTCCACCGCATCCATCCATGCCACCCATGAAGTAGACTGCCCCCAGTATCACCACTCCGATGATGAGCAGCTTGGGGTTCTTCAGGAGCATCGGCAGCAGCATGCCGATGAGGGCGCCAC
>CADECG010000187.1 GCA_902825795.1 uncultured Bacteroidota bacterium | reverse complement strand
CCGGCACGGGCACCGACAACATCATTGTTACCATGGCCGTGCAACCCGATGGAAGGATCCTGATCGGTGGTGGCTTCGATATGTACAACGACAGCGTGCGGCACACCATAGCCCGCATACTGGTGGACGCTGGCGGCAACGGCATCGGCGAGGCGGTAAGCCAAACCCCGCTCCGCATTTCGCCCAACCCCGTGCTGCACACGCTGCAGATCGCCGGCATGGACGATGCCTACCAGTGGACCATCACCGACGCACAAGGACGCATGCTGTTGCATGGCGCAATGGGCCGCGCCGCAGGGCAGACCATCGATGTTTCATCCCTGGCTACGGGTAGTTACCTGCTGTTGGCCCGCAATGGCGATGCGCAGCGTATGGCACGCTTCATCAAGTGGTGAGGTAGTGGGCGCTTGGGTTCAGGGAGAATGTGGTAACGCGAGTGCCTTCGGCACGCCGGGTGATCTTGGTCTACATTTCTGCCGATGACCGGTAGACCCCTGAATTCATTTGGCCGTATTGTGCGTGTGCCGGTGCTGTTCATGTGCTTGTGTGCATGGAGCGCGCCTAGCGCTGCACAGGACACATTGCTGTATGTGTTCGGCATTGCGAAGGACTACTTCACGGGAGACACGTTGAAGAATTACACCGTGGCAGCGCTGGATACACAGGACAGCTTGCATGTTGTCCATGGCAGGTGCGATCATCGCGGACGATTTGATCTTGTGCTCAACAGGCAATGCACCTATGTGGTGGAGTTCACGGCACCGGGTTTCATTTCCAAAGCATTGGAGATCGACCTGCATGTACCCGACAGCACGATCTGGTCTGCCGGGTATGGCATGAGTATCGCCGCAACGTTATTGAACGCATTGCCTGATCTGGATGTGTCAGCGATACCGCGCGTGTTCGGTAGAGCGCATTACGATCCTGCAACGGATGAATTCAGTTGGGACATGGCATACACCGAACAGGCTAGAGTTCAGCAAGCGGCTACGTTGAGGGCTTACGACGAAAAAAGGCGCAAGAGTTCAGGGAAGGAGAAACCCTGATAGGAGATCGACCACCGCGGCCCGATCTTCGCGCATGCACTATTCACTCTTAGCCGGTACGTTGTTCGCGGGACTGGTCGCGTGCAACGCGCCCCACCCACAGGAAGCCGCAGCCATCGAAGTGTTGCCGGATACCGCCATCACGCCTGACGAGGATGTATGGATGCAGCGCTTGGTGCCCATTCAATACTAGAAGCAGTGGCAACTGCCCGGCTTGGAGCGCTGGGATGAGTATTGGCAGAAGCAGTACGCTACCGACACCACCGGCGATCTGCGCATACGCACCGCCGATCTCGATGGCGACGGTGGCGATGATCACGCGCTCTTCCTCTGCAATACCGACACCGCGCAGCGCGATAGTGCTTATGCCATCGTGGTTGCCTTCAGCAACGGTAGTTCAGCGCTGCTGGCCAGCTAACCGTGGGCCGAGTACGAGGGTGGCATCGGCATGGGTTTGATGCTGGAACCGCCCGGCCCGCTCGGCCATTTGGGTGGCGAAGAAGGAGAGGAGGAGATCACATCGCCGGTGGAGTTGACGCAGCCCGCCGTCACGGTGGTCTTCTTCGAGAAGGCATCCATCACGTGGTTCTGGCGCAACGGCGCATTCCGTCAGGTGTGGACAGGGGATTGACCGGCTGCGCTCTTGAGGACACCACTACACCTTCCCCAGCGCCTGCTCAAGATCAGCGATGAGCAAGTCTGCCTCCTCGATACCTACGTACAACCGCACCATGTTGAACGGCAGATCGGTGAGGTAGCCTTCGGGACCTTTCAGCGCGCACACGGGCCATTGCAGGCTTTCGTAACCGCCCCAGCTCACGGCCATCAGGAAGCGTTGAAGGGTGTTGCAGAAACGTTCAACGGCGGCTTCATCGGGGGCATCCAGCTCGATCGTCATCAAGCCACCGCAACGTTTCATCTGCCGCTTGGCCAGCGCATGCTGCGGGTGACTTTCGAGGAAGGGCCAATGCACGCGCTTCACCTTGGGGTGCGCCTCCAGAAAGCGCGCGACTTTCTCCGCGTTGTCGGCACTGCGGTTAACGCGTAGCTCCAGTGTGCGCAGTCCGCGCACCAGCAGCCATGCATCGTGCGGACTGGGCGCCGCGCCCAGCGTCATGAACTCCTTGCTCATCACTTGGCGCAAGTGTGCCTTGCTGCCCGCAAGCACGCCGCACACCACATCGCTGTGGCCGTTCAGGTATTTCGTTCCGCTGTGCGCCACCATATCGATACCGAGGTCGATGGGGTTCTGGAACAGCGGACTGCTGTAACTGTTGTCGCAAAGTGTGGTGATTTTCTTCTCCTTGGCGATGGCCGCCACGGCACGCAGGTCCTGTAACTCGAAGGTGAGCGAGTTCGGGCTTTCGGTGATGAAGAACGTGGTGTTGGGCTTGCACGCGCGGCGGTAGTTCTCCGCGTCGGTGCCGTCCATGTAGGTTGTTTCCACCCCGAACCGGTCGAGCAGTTCGCTCAGCAACTTCTTCGTCCAGTTGTAGGGCTTGTGTATGCACACCACATGGTCGCCGGCCTTGGTGAAGGAGATGACGGCCGCCGCGATGGCCGCGCTACCGCTGCTGAAGAGCAAGGCATCCTCGGCATGTTCCAACGCCGCCAACTTCTGCCGCGCCATGGCCACCGTGGGGTTGTACCCGCGTGTGTACAGCGGCATCTCCATTTCGTTCTGCACCGCATGTCGCATAGCGGCTACGGTGGGGTAGGTGAAGTTGCCGCTCTGCACGATGGGCGGTACCACGGCGTTGTACCCGTGCTCGCGGTCTTCGCCGAGGTGGGTCAATAAGAACGGGAGGTCCTCTGTCATGCACCAAAGAAAAGGGCGCCTTGACTCCAGAGTTCGTTGAACGCACCGCGGCTGCGCGTCATCGCGAACGAGTCTTCGAGTGAAGCGATCCATACTCCGGACGGAACAGCAGCAACTTGATCAGGTCCCGCGAACCTGTGAGGTAGCATGGATCGCTTCTCGCCTAAGAAGGCGCTCGCGATGACGCGCAGCAGGAATGCAGCCGATCACTATCGCGTAACCACCACGGGCATCGTCCTGCTTTCCTCAGTGGTGGTCATGCGCAACAGGTAGCGGCCGCTCACCAATGCGCCGAGGTCAAGCGTGGCGGGCTTGCCCACTTCGATGCTCGCGATGGAAGTGCTCAGCACTGTGCGTCCCATGGCATCCATCAACTCCACGCGCACATTGCGCGCGCTGCTGCCGTTCCACAGCACGTTCAACAAGCCGGTGGTGGGCAGCGGGTACGCCGTGATCCCGGTGACTTGTCCAACACTCGCAACGGCGCTGGCCTCGCTCACGGTGGTCACCACAGTGTTCGTCAGCACAGGCGCATTGTAATCGAAGTAGATGTCCGCACGGTTGCTCACTTCGTCACCCAGTAAGAGACTGGTCTTCGGTGTGATGCGGTAGTGGATGCCGCCATGGCTGGCAGGTTCATCGGTGGTGCTGTCGGGCAGCATGATCCCGGCGAACGACCAAATGGCCACTCCGTTGCTCACTTGCAACGTGTACGGGTGCGTTGCGCCGATCATCTCGAAGGTGCCGAGGTCGAGGTCGGCATCGACTGTGTCCTTCACTACGATGTTCACCGCCGGTGCGGTCCCGGTGTTCTGGAACACAACGGTGTATTCCAACGGTTTGCCAGCCAGCACTTCCGCAGGTGTAACGAACGCGGTGCTTACGTACTTCTCGTTCGGGTCCACGGAGGTGACAGCCGAACCTGCCACTTGGTCCAGGTTGTCGCTGATGTGTATGTCGGATTGCAGCAGTATCAATTGCACTGAACTGCTCAGCAATGCGCCAGCAACCACCGTGCTGTCCGTATGCACGATCGCGTTGATCGTGGTACAGGCACCCGGCATCAGTCCCAAGAACGTCCACGAGATGTTCTGTCCGTTGATGCTGTTCGGCGTCGGGTTGCTGCTGACGAAAGCGAGGTTGGGGTCCAACGACAGCAGCACGGTGCCATCAAGGATCTCGGTGCCTTCGTTGCAGTACGTGATCCACAAGTTCGTGTTGTTGCCGATCCACGGGCTGGTGCCCCACAGGTTAATGGTGCCATCGTAAATGCCCGGTATCGGTTGGAAGGCGAAGTCCATGCTATCGGCCAGTTGGCCTTGTGCCGTGAAGGTGTAGCTCTGGCTGGCAGGAACCGTTACGTGGTACTGTGGTGGGTTCGCAACCGTGATGGTGTAGCTACCGCTGTCACTGCAGAAACCAAATGGGTTGCCATCGGTGTATTCCGAACCACCTCCGGGGTTCACGTCCAACATGACGGGCTCCAAGAGCTCACCGACATCGAAGGCGCCGTTACTGTTCTGATCGCGGTAGGTGGTGCCTTGCACGCTGCCGAAGCATTCATTGATCTCCCATGTGAAGCCTTGGCCTGACCAATAATTGTCCCATTGCAGGTAGTATCCCACGCCTGCGACGACTGGCATCGTCAACATGGAAGCGAAGATCGATCCACCCCCGTTCATCATGCACTCATCGTCGGCCGATGCTACACATGTCAACGCACCGCAAGTGCCAACGAGCACTGAGAGGCGTGTGTCCGCATTGGCACCGCAGGAGCTGATGGTGACGTTCCCTGTGAAGCTTGGTGTATAGAGATACCAGTCCGCGTGCAGCTGCCCGCCGTTCAGCGCTTGACAGGGATTGGTTACATGGCCAAAACCTGTGTTGGGGCCATCGGCATTGTACGTGCCACTTCCCGTAAGAACTACCGCCGTGTTACAGGAATCTCCTTGAGCATGTGCGCCAGCGAGGATCATCGACAGTAAAAGTGCAAAGGCAATGCGTAGAACGTTCCGCATAGGTGGGGTGTTAAGTTGACCGAAGGTAGACCGGACCACCACACTAAGGCCGCCGCACCCAGAACACGAATCCGTTCTTGCGCCCGACTTCCGTGAAGGTGCTGAGCGCAAGAACTTCATCAACGTGTGTCACCTTGCACGAGAGGTACACGGGCCTGTCGATGGCGCCATGGAAAAGCAGGTCTTCCGGTGGCAATGGTTCGCTGATGCGGCTGTAGAACTCAGGCACGTAGCTCTTGTAGCCTTTGGTTAGTAGCCAGCAACGTTCATCGGTTTTGCCTTCGAAGAACTCGATGGCCGCGCGTTGCGAATAGCCCTCGATGTTGTTGATGAAGAAGAACAACGTGGCCCAGATGAACACCACCACGCCGCCGAAACTCACCACCACGCTCTTGCGGAACCGCCCTCGACCGTGAAGGAGGTGCGCCCACAGCAATGCTGCGAACAGAACAAGCCCGGCCATCGCTTCGAGACCGGTCCAAGACACGTCCGCTTCCAGATTCCCTTGTACGAACGGATCGGCAGCGAACAGCGGCTTGAAACGATCGATGTGCATGGCCGCGAAAGGCAACACCAAGACAGCCATCGCAACGATATTTCCAAGAATACCCATGGCGAAGCGCGTCCAACCGAAGCCTTCGTTGTTCTTCCAAATGCGTTCCAGTTGCAGTGCGGCCAGGTACGTGAGCGGGAAATAGCACAGGCTGCTATAGTGCACGATCTTGGTGCTGACGATGCTGAAGAGGATGAGCACGACCCAGAAGAGGATGACCATCCAGCGACGGAGATCTCCCTGCTCGCCGCTTTCGCGCGTGGGTTTCAACAACTCCTGCAACGCGAAGAGCGACGCGGGGAAACAACCGAGCAACAACACCACGAAGTGATAGCCGAAGAAGCCGCCATGGCCAGCATCTTCCTCAGTGAACAACGCGACTTGTCGCTGGAAGAAAGCGACGGTGAACTCAGGTCCGTTCCGCAAGTAGTCCGCTCCGAACCACAGCGATATCACACCGAGCATGGCCACCAACAGCAGCAGAACATGCTTCCATTGGAAGAAGAGCGCAAACCGTTTCGCTGCCCAGAAAACGACCACCACTAGGCCCATAATGATGATCGCCGCAGGCCCCTTGGTCATCACGGCCAAGCCGATGCACACGCCGCTCACCACCGACTGATGCCAAGACTTCTCCTGCACCGATCGGATGAAGGCGTTCAACCCA
>CADECG010000186.1 GCA_902825795.1 uncultured Bacteroidota bacterium | reverse complement strand
TGGTGATCGGGCTCTACCGCTACCACACGCTACGGCGCCAATTGGACCGGTTCTACAAGGCCGGCATCCCACTACCGAAGGTGGAAACGCCCATCTGACCGTATGGAGATCGCCCTGGTCCTCGGCCTGCTCGTGGCCGCCATCATCCTCTTCAGCACCGAACGCATCGGTGTGGATCTGGTTACCGGCCTGCTGCTGGTGGTGCTGGTGCTCACCGGCATCCTCACGACCGGCGAAGCCTTCGCGGCCTTCGGCACGGACTTCATCGTCATGCTCGCTTCCATCTACGTGATCACCAATGCTGTGGAAACGTCAGGGGTGCTCGATGAAGTAGCCAACCGCTTGAGCCGTTCGAAGCCGGCGAAAGTCGTTGGGCTCATGCTCTGGCTCCTACCCTTCACCGCGTTGATGAGCGCGTTCATGAACAACACCACCCTCACCGCGTTGCTGATCCCACCGGTGCTGGCGCTGGCGAAGAAATCGAAGCTGCCCGCGAGCAAATTGCTCATGGCGTTGGCCTTCTCGAGCATCGTGGGCGGCACGTGCACCGTCATCGGCACCAGCACCAACATCGTGGTATCGGCTTACCTCCAGCAGCACGGCATCGCCACCATCGGCATGTTCGATTTTTTCGGGATCGGACTGGTGCTCGTCGCCGTTACGCTGGTATACATGATGACGTTGGGCCGGTGGCTCACTCCCGTGCGCGAAGCGCCCGATGAAGGTACCGTCAGCACAGGACGGCTCTATACCAGCGAGATCCGCGTGTTGGCGGGCAGCAGTTTGATCGACACGCGCGTAGGTGCATCGGAACTCACCGCAAGCGGCTTCGAAGTGCTTTCCGTGAAGCGCAACGACCACCAGTTGTTCGGTACACGGGGTATGCTCTACAAGGAAGGCGACGTGGTGCTGGTGCAGGGCGATGTGGACACGCTGCTGGCCGTGAAAGACAAAGCAGGCATCGAGATACTGGCCGATGAACTGATGGCCGGGAACGGTAAGAGCGAAGAGGTGATGTTGACGGAAGTGCTGATCCCATCGAGCTCACGCCTCGTTGGCAGCACCATTGCGCAGGCCCGGTTCCTTGACCGGTACGGCTTGGCCGTGGCAGCGGTGCACCGCGCGGGAGAGCGCTTGTCCAGCCACATTGGCAAAGTGCGTTTGCGCGTGGGCGATGTGCTCTTGGTGCAAGGTCCACCCGAAGCCCTGCACGAACTGAACGACCAGCACAACCTGATCTCGCTGGAGAAGTTCACCACCGACCCGAAGCGCGTGCGCAAGGGCTACATCTCTATCGGCCTTTTTCTGGTGGCCATCGTGCTGAGCACCACTGGGCTGGTGCCGTTGGCCATCGCCTTCCTCTGTGCGGCGCTCGCCACGGTGCTGCTGCGCATTACCGACAGCGTGCAAGCCTATACCGCCATCGACTGGCGATTGATCATCCTGATCGGTGGTATGACGGCCATGGGCACGGCCATGGTGAACAGCGGTGCGGACCAGTTCCTCAGCTCGTGGGTGGTGAAGCTCTGCGCGCCGATGGGCGTGCAAGGCACGCTGGCCGGTTTCATGGTGCTCACCGTGCTGCTCACCCAACCCATGAGCAATGCGGCCGCGGCCTTGGTGGTGCTGCCCATCGCCATCAGCGCGGCGACCGCGCTGGGTGCATCGCCGGTCACCTTTGGCATGGCGGTGATGCTCTCCGCCTCCATCTCGCTCATCACCCCGTTCGAACCATCGTGCGTACTCGTGTACACACCTGGCCGCTATCGCTTCACGGACTTCCTCCGCGTGGGCGGACCGCTCACCGCGATCCTGCTGGTGGTGGTGTTCTTCTTGGTGCAGCGGCAGTGGCCGTTGTGATGGGCGTGTGATCCGTTCGGCGGACCCAAGAACTCCTTATGGTTCAACGTTCACAACCTCCTCTGACGAGTGAGCCACCAGCGCACGACCCAAAGCGCGAAAGCAGGTATCGGTATCACAAATGCGAGGGCAAGCATACGTGGTGGCACGAACCCATGCTCCACGGCGTTCCCCACGAATGCAGCCAACACAAAAATTGAAAGGACCACCGCCAAACGCGTCAGCGCATCGACAATGATCAAGAGCGTCTACTTGGACATGCGATCACACTGGACCAGTGAATGTAATGAGCGCAGAAGCCCCGGCGTCATGGCTTCTTATTTCTGACCAGCCTGCCAGCAGGCTGGTCGTGTGATCTTCTGATCAGCCCCGCACCAGCTTCCTATCCTATCCAGTGCGGCATCCGCTGCACAGCGGACCGTAAGCGCCGGTTGCAGTTCACAGGATACGCGTGAAGACCTGGCCTCGGGCACCCTCTCTACCCTCGTCATACACTTCCGCGATCAGACGGTTCCCTCCAGCGAAGTCCGCGTAGATGATTTTTTCCCGCTTCGTCCGCGTATTGTGAAGCGTGCATTTCACATGCTTCCCATCCCGATCGAATTCGCACGTACCGGTCCATTGCTCCTTCTCCATGTTCTCTTTCCAGCCAATACCACCTGAGCGGTCCGTTTCGATCTCCTTATGCAGTGTCACGTCGCCATTCGCGCCGAACATAAAAACCTCGTAATAGACGATGCCGAAAATGGAACCGCCATTGTGAATGTCGGTCATAGCCAGAGGCCCCGAGCGGAATGTCATTCCAAGCACCTTGGTGATCTCCATACCCGAAGCTCTATAGGTAACCTCAGCCCCTCACCAACTTCCGGTATTTCATCCGGTGCGGCACGATATCGCCGCCCAAGCGCTTCTTGCGGTTTTCCTCGTAGTCCTGGAAGTTGCCTTCGAACCAGTAGACGTTGCTGTCGCCTTCAAACGCCAGGATGTGCGTGCAGATACGGTCGAGGAACCAACGGTCGTGGCTGATGATCACCGCGCAGCCGCTGTAATCTTCAATGCCTTCTTCCAACGCGCGCAGCGTGTTCACGTCCAGGTCGTTCGTCGGTTCGTCAAGCAGCAGCACGTTGCTGCCCGTCTTCAGTGTGATCGCCAAGTGCAGACGGTTGCGCTCACCACCGGAGAGCACGTTCACCTTCTTGTTCTGGTCGTTGCCGCTGAAGTTGAAGCGCGCCAAGTAGGCGCGGCTCGGCACGGCCATGCCGCCCACGAGCATGTTGTCCAAACCGCCGCTGATCACTTCCCACACGGTCTTCTCCGGCACCAAGTCTTTATGGCTCTGGTCCACGTAGCTGGTCTGCACCGTCTCGCCAATGGTGATGGTACCACTGTCCGGCTTTTCCTCGCCCATGATCATGCGGAAGAGCGTGGTCTTACCGGCTCCGTTCGGGCCGATAATGCCGACGATGCCGGCCGGTGGCAACGAGAAGGTGAGGTTCTCGAAGAGCAGCTTGTCCCCGAAGCTCTTGCTCACGCCTTTGAACTCGATCACCTTGTCGCCAAGGCGTTGGCCGTTGGGGATGAAGATCTCCAGCTTGGCTTCCTTCTCCTTGGTGGTCTCGGCCTGCATCTTATCGTAGTTCGCGAGACGGGCCTTGCTCTTGGTGCGGCGTGCACTGGCATTGCTGCGCACCCATTCCAATTCCTGTTTGAGGATGCGGGCGCGCTTGCTCTCGTTCTTCTCCTCCTGCGCCATGCGGGCGGTCTTCTGCTCCAGCCAGTTGGTGTAGTTGCCCTTGTACGGAATGCCTTCTCCCCTGTCCAGTTCAAGGATCCAGCCAGCAACGTTGTCGAGGAAGTATCGATCGTGGGTAATGGCGATGACCGTGCCTTTGTACTGCTGCAGGTGAAGCTCCAGCCACGCGACGCTCTCGGCATCCAAGTGGTTCGTTGGTTCGTCCAGCAGCAAGATGTCCGGTTGTTGCAACAGCAAGCGGCACAGCGCCACGCGACGGCGTTCGCCACCGCTGAGCACCTTGATCGGCGTATCGCCTTCGGGGCAGCGCAACGCGTCCATGGCCACCTCCAACTTCTGGTCGATGTTCCAAGCGTCGGCCGCTTCGATCTGGTCCTGCAACACGCCTTGCCGCGCGATGAGCTTGTCCATCTTGTCCGGATCGCTCATGATCTCCTCGTCGGCGAACTTGGCGTTCACCTCTTCGTACTCCTTCAGCAGGTCCATGATGGGCTGCACGCCTTCGCGCACCAGGTCGATCACGGTCTTGGTCTCGTCCAGTTCGGGCTCCTGTTCCAAGTGCCCGATGGAATAGCCCTGGCTCAAGTGCACATCCCCCTCGAAGGCTTTCTCCTTGCCTGCGATGATGCGCATGAGGGTCGACTTACCTGAGCCGTTCAAACCCAGTATGCCGATCTTGGCCCCGTAGTAGAAGCCGAGGTAGATATCGTTGAGGATCTTCTTACCGGAAGGGAGCGTCTTGCCCACCTTCACCATGTTGAAGATTATCTGGCGTCCTTCTTCTGCCATTGTCTAATGCGTTGTTTCGGGCCGCGAATGTCGCGGTAAACGCGGAAAGTTGTGCGCTACCGCACCACCGCCTCGTGGATCTCCAACCGCGTCCAATCCTGCAGCTTCGCGCCGATGGCCACTGCCTCCTGCGCGATCACATAGTGCTGTAGCACTGTTGCAGGCGTTTGGCTGCTGGCAGGGCTCAAGAGCAGGAACAGCCGCGTGCCCGGGACCGGTCGCGAGTTGCCGGGCACGTGCAGCCGGTCGCGGTCGATCCCTTCGGCCAAACAACTGAACTCGATGGGGGCCTCCCAAGGGAATTGCGTTAGCACCCGATCACCGGGCTTCACTACGGTGGCCAAGTACTCGGCGGCGAGCGCGGCTTCCGGATAGCGCGGCAGATCGTTCCCACGCGGAAGCGATGTCATGCTGAGGGTGCCGGTGAACAACACCAGGACCATGGACGTGATCACCGTGCGCATGTTCTTCTGGAAGCGCGGCGCCAGCTTCTCCTGAATGAACTTCAATAGGTAGAACAACGCAACCGCACTGGAGATGTGGAACACGATCAACGTCCAATACCACGCACGCGGCGGGGCCACGTTCATCTGCAACACCACCAACGGAACGGTGCCCAATGCCATGGCGATGAAAAGCTTCCTGAATTTGCTGGTGATGAAGGCCGCATAGATGATACCGGCGAATCCGGCGAAGGCCACCCAGGTGCTGCTGGTATCCACCACATGTACCCAGAAGTCGAAGCTCTTGTCCTGATGCGTGTAGGCGAACATCTCCCATGTGATCACGCCGAGTTCCGGATGGCTGGTGAGCTGCGGCAACCCGTACACCACCAGCACAGGGGAATAGAACAGCGCGGTGAGCAGGACGAAGACCACGAACGAGAGCACGAGCTTCAACACACGTTGGCGCAAGCTGGTCTCGTACTTGCCACTGAGGTAGAACACCAACCATAGGTACACCGTCAGCGCGGGGTAGATCATCGTGGGCACCGTCCACATACCCAACGCGCAGCATATGCCCACTGCCACGGCGCTCACGGCGTTGTTGGTCTTCACGAAGTGCCGCCCGGCGACCAGCGCTGCCATGAAGAAGAACCACGTGAGGCTATAACCACGGCCCAATGCGCTGTACTCGATGAGGCTACCGCTGGCTGCTACCAGCGCCAAGGTCATCAGCGCGATGTACCGGTTGAACATGGCGCGCACGAAGAGGTAACTCAACGGCATCATGGCAATACCCGCCAGCAAGGCTGGCAGCCTGATCTGCCACAGGCCAATACCGAAGACCGTAGTGCTCAGCTTCACCAGCAGCGTGTGTAGGATGTGGTTGTTGGGATAGGAGTAGTCGCTGAGGATGACGCTGATGGGCCGCGACGCGTAGTAGGTATAGGTGAAGGCTTCGTCGTAGATCACCGGCGCGCCCAATTGCCAAATGCGCAACACCGCTCCGATGCCGATCAAAAGGAAAACCCACATGCGCTGGTCGTCCTCTTTCCCTCTCCGCGACTTACCAGTAGCCTTCAGCGCATCGGCCTTGAAAGTGGCCCACGCCGGTCCTTGTGACCGCATACGCCGCGAAACCATTCGGCGACCCGAAAGCAACAGAACACCCAGGGTCCCGGCGATCCAGGCGGCCCACCCGGCGTTGCGGGTCGCACCCACGTGCATGGATGGCGTGTAGTGCTCCACTTCGCCATCCGGAGCCACCGTATCCAAGTAGCCACGCACAGACGCGAAGGACGTGCGCGACAACA